>DDPO01000041.1:5577-37897 GCA_002342225.1 Bdellovibrionaceae bacterium UBA2466
AAAGCTGAAAATTTATCGAAGTTTTCACTTTACGGAGGACATCGAATTTCATCAAAGCTTCCATGGTATCAAGGGCCGAACAATAGTCCTATGGAGTATGAGGCCCAAGTGCTGTGTCAGTTTGTTAAAGAAGAGGTTTTTCCAGCTCAAGTTGCAATTAGTGTGGATGTTCACTCAGGTTACGGCGCCCGGGATAGGTTTTGGTTTCCTTACGCTAAGACTAGAAATCCATTTAAACACTTATCCGAGGTGTTCTCTCTCAAAAGTATGTTTGATGAAACCTATCCTAATCATATTTACAAGATTGAGCCACAGTCGAACCAATATATTACTCATGGAGATCTCTGGGATTATCTTTATGACGAACACATGGCCATGGAAGGAACTCGTCTCTTTTTGCCGTTTTGTTTAGAAATGGGCTCTTGGTTGTGGGTGAAAAAAAATTTCCGACAAGCTTTTTCTGTTTTGGGTGTTTTTAATCCCATTGCGCAACATCGTCTTCAGAGAACTTTAAGAAGGCATCTCCATCTTTTTGATTTTCTCCACCGAGCTGTTCAGTCTCCATCTTCTTGGGCTGAAATATCTACAAACGATAAAATAGTTTTAAGAAAAAAAGCCCTCGACCTTTGGTATGACGAATAATCCTCCTATTTATTGGTTTTTCATTCGTGGTTTAATGAGAGAAGCAGCTCATTGGGAAGATTTTCCTTCACTCTTTGAGAAGGCTTTTCCCCAAATTAAAGTTGTAACATTGGACCTCCCTGGAAGTGGAACCCAATGGAGCACCAAATCTCCTTTGACCATTTCTGAAATGGCTGAGAAGGTTCGAAACGAGGCCAAAAAAACTCTTGAAAAAGCCGCTCTTCAATACGGAAAAAGGCCTGAAAGTTATGTCCTCTCAATCTCTCTAGGCGGAATGGTGGTTTTGGAGTGGATTCAAAAATTTTCTGGAGAATTCAGAGGCGCAGTTTTTATCAATATCAGTCTTGCCGGAATTAACCCTCTCTACAAACGGCTTAAACCCAAAGCTTGGGCTCCTCTTCTCGATATCGTGTTCACCCAAGACATTAAAAGTCGAGAAAGAAAAGTCTTAAATCTCACGGCCTCTCATCCAAAAATAAGCGAATCACAATTAAAAATGCGGGCACTTGCTTTCGAGAAACATCCAGTTTCGAAAGTAAATTTTTTTAGACAGTTAGTTGCGGCATCGCGATTTCGTCTTGCTAAAAAACAGATTAAGACTCCCGTTCTCCTTTTAAATAGCCGAGGAGATCGTTTGGTAGATTCCTCGTGTTCCGAAGCTATTAGCAAAAAATGGAATTGGGAGCTTCAAACTCATCCTACGGCAAATCATGATCTTCCCTTGGAAGATCCTGACTGGGTTATTTCAAAGATAAGAGATTGGTTACAGAAGCAGTAAAAAACAATGCTTTAAATAAGAACAAGCAAGAGAGATAAAATCGCAATTCCCCAAAGTGTCTTCGGAATTTCTTGGCTTCTTCCTGCGAGAGCAAACATGACTACATGACTCATGAATCCCCAGAGAATTCCTTGAGTGATAGAGAAAGTTAAGGGGATTAAAATAATAGCAAAAAAAGCTGGTATTACCTCTTCGAGTTTATCGAAACAAAGCTCTTTTACACTTCGAAACATCAACCCACCCACTAAAATCAGAACGGGTGCAGTGGCATAGCTAGGAACCAAAGCTGCGATAGGACTTAAAAACAGACAAGGAAGAAAGCATAAGGCAGTAACTACAGAAGTCCAACCAGTTCGGCCACCCATTTCAATGCCAGCCGAGCTTTCAATGTATGCGGTTCCAGAGGATGTTCCAAGCAGACCGGCAGCAGTCGTTGCAAACGCATCGACAATAAGTCCCTCTTTGAGGTTTTTGGGTGCCCCCTTTTCATCTTTTAAATTTGATGCAACAGAGACGCCGATAAAAGTTGAAATTGAATCAAAGAGATCCGTAAATAAAATGGAAATGATAGCTGGCAAGTAAGCGAGTTTAAGGGGCTCTATAAAATTTAACTTCATAAAAACAGTTGAGAAGTTAGGAGCTTTCAATAAGGAAGAGGGTAGAGAGACAGCCCCCCTTAGCAGAGCACATAAAGTAACGAACCCAATCCCCGCCAGAAAAGCAAATGGGCTTTTTTTTCGGAGCAGGAAAAAACTAAGAAGCAGTCCGCTAAAACTAATGAATGTAGTCTCGGACAGAGTTCCGATTTTCACAAAAGTATTGGGGTCACTTACGACAAGCCCCATGTTTTTTAGACCAATAAAAGACAGAAAGATGCCTATTCCAGCTGCTGATGCGATTCGTAAATTGTGAGGAATAGCTTTCGCAATGTGTACTCGTACCGGGGTGACAGAGAGAAAAATAAAAATGACCCCAGCCCAAAAAACCATTCCGAGAGCTGTCGAAAAAGGAATTTGTTGCCCCAAAATGAGAGAGTAAGTGAAGAAAGCATTGATCCCCATTCCAGGAGCAACTGCAAATGGTAGTTTAGCGTAAAGACCCATGAGCAGAGTCATGGAAAAACTAAGAATCACCGTAGCAGTCAAAACACCCTCGAAGCTCATTCCTGTTCCGGCTGTTGAGAGAATCGAAGGATTGACAAAAATGATGTAGGCCATTGTGAAGAAAGTGGTTACACCAGCTACAGTCTCGCGAAGTAGAAATTGAGTGTTAAATGTTTCTGTTTTCAATGCGTCATCCTCGATTAAGCAATAATTATAACAGGGAATATTGATATGGCGCTTCTGAATAAAGCTTCAAAATCACACAACCTTCATGCTCTCCTAACAGATTCTAAATAATAGTTCGTTACTCTTTTCCCATGATGCTCGCTGATTTCCACGTTCACTCGACATTTAGTGATGGGAAACTGACGATTCCTGCCGTCGTTGACCTGTATGGTCAAAGGGGTTTTGGCGCCATTGCTATTACTGATCATGTAGGGGAGAGCCGAACTGTAATTGGAAAAGCCGCCGGACATCTAGGGCTTTGTTTAACTAAAGCAACTTTTCCCTTGTATCTAGAAATTCTGAAAAGCGAAGCCGAGAGAGCCTGGAGATTGTATCGAATGGTGGTTATTCCAGGAGTTGAGTTATCGAAGAATTCGATATCGAACTATCGCTCGGCTCATATCATTGCTTTGGGAATCAAAAAATTTATGAGTGCCGATGGGGATGTTGCAGATATCGCTCGAAATATTCGGAATGAGGGGGCTATATCGATTGCTGCTCATCCAGTAGATTCGGGCAAGTTCGAAAAACAGACCTATCATTTATGGAATCGTAGATTTGAATTGGCCCAAGCATTTGATGCGTGGGAAGTCGCTAGTGGTGATAGATTATTTCCTGAAGTTTTAAACAGTTCTTTGCCAAAAATTGCAAGCAGTGACCTTCATATTGCTCGGCATATGACCTCATGGAAAACACTATTAGATTGTGAGCGGCATCCTGAGGCCATATTAGATTCGATCAAGAAGCAAAAACTAAGTTTCCGATTTTATCGGGATTCTAAAAATGACAATATTCACTCTGACATTCATAGTGGCTACGGGTCTCTTGTGGAGTCTAGGAGTTATCGTTCATCTTTTGGGGACTATCGTCAGTCTTTGGCCTGAGAAATCTACTAGGCAAAATCCTCCCAACATTTTCTGGGAACCTATCTCTATTCTGAAACCTCTTAAGGGCTGTGATTCTGGTTTAGAGGAAAATCTTTCGACATTTTTGGATTTAGATTACCCATCCTATGAGCTCCTGTTTTCAGTGGCAAGCTTGGAAGATCCAGCTTATATGGTTGCTAAAAAAATTATCGAAAGAAACCCACAGATCGCTGCAAAGCTGATCGTGGCCCCTGTGAATTTAGGTCCCAACCCAAAAGTAAATAACATGGTTAGAGCCTATGAGCAGGCTAGAAACGACCTTGTTTTAATAAGCGATAGCAACGTGAGAGTTGATAAAGGATATTTGAAACAGATTAGTCGATACATGAGAGATAAAAAAGTCGGCATGGTGACCTCAGTTATATCAGGTATTCATGGTGAGGGCTTGGGGGGAAAGCTTGAAGCCATATTTCTTAATAGTTTTTATGCGAGATGGATGAAATTGTTATTTCGATTCGGAAAACCCTGTGTTGTAGGCAAAAGCATGCTTTTTCGAAAATCAACGGCGCAACGTTTTGGGGGGATTAATGTTTTGGCCCGTTATTTAGCTGAAGACTATATGGCGGGTCAAGCGATTAAGAAACTAGGGTTGCAAGTTGTTCTCGCCTCGGAGCCTGTTCCACAAATTATCGGTAAGTTGCAATTTAAAGATTTTTGGTTGAGGCATATTAGGTGGGGAAGAATAAGAAAGTCTCAAGTCTTTCTTGCTTTCTTAATCGAGCCGGTTCTTTTTTCATTTAATTCATGCTTTTTTGGAGCTGTTTTTCTGGAAACTATTTTGGATAGCAATCCTGTATTTACTTTTCTTGCTCAGATAATGATTTGGTTTCTTTTGGATGTTCCAACTCTGGTTAAGTCAGGTGTTAAGCCTAATTGTAGGGCTTTTTTGGTTTGGGCTTTGAGAGAGTCTCTGGCTTTTCCACTTTGGATTAATATTGCTTTTGGGAATACTGTCCAATGGCGAGGCAAACAATTAAAGCTTGAGGGCGGGGGCTTACTAGTTACCGCCTAACTTACTTTGTTTTTTTTCTCTTTTTCTCGTTTAAGTATTCATCGTAGGTCATACGATAATCCACCAAACCATCCGCAGTGATTTCGACAACTCGATTCGCTAGACTCTGATTAAACTCATGATCGTGAGAAGAGAATAAAATCACACCTGGGAAACGAATAAGGGCATTGTTAAGTGCGGTAATAGATTCCAGATCTAAATGATTTGTAGGGCCATCTAGTATCAATATGTTTGATCCTGTCAGAATAATTTTTCCAAACATGCATCTAACTTTTTCGCCCCCTGAGAGAACTCCTACCCTCTTAGTAGCATCTTCACCCGAGAAGAGAAAACGTCCGAGGAATCCACGAATAAATGTTTCAGCTTTCTCTTCTGAGTACTGCCGCATCCAATCAATGAGAGAAAGATTTTTGTCGTTAAAATAATTGGCATTGTCCTTAGGGAAGTAAGCTTGGCTGGTTGTGATTCCCCAATTAAACTCACCGGTATCAGATGCAAGCTCTCCCGAAACTATCTTATAAAAAGTTGATATTGCGATTTCACTTTCGCCCACGAAACAGATCCTGTTTCCCTTGTCCACTGTAAGACTTGCATTTCTAAATAGCTGGGAGCCGTCGACAGTTTTAGAAAGATTGTTGCATTTAAGGATTTGATCCCCTGGCTCTCTGTTCGGCTTAAAACCAAAAAAGGGATATTTTCTCGAAGAAGGACGAATATCCTCAAGGGTTAATTTATCGAGCAGTTTTCTTCGTGATGTTGCCTGCCGCGATTTGGATTTGTTGGCACTGAAACGAGCAATAAACGCTTTAAGTTCCTGAGCCTTTTCCTCAAGTTTTTTGTGTTTTTCCTCGACCAATCGCTGAGCTAACTGGCTTGACTCATACCAAAAGTCATAATTTCCGGTGAACAGAGTGATTTTTCCAAAATCTATATCTGCCATTTGGGTGCAAACAGTATTTAAAAAGTGTCGATCGTGAGATACGACAATGACCGTTTTTTCAAAACTCATGATGAAGTCCTCGAGCCATTCGATGGCATCGATGTCGAGATGGTTAGTAGGTTCATCGAGGAGTAAAATATCGGGCTTACCAAACAAGGCTTGGGCTAAAAGCACTTTCACTTTATCGCCATCGACCAACTCCCTCATTTTCTTATTGTGGAGATCTGTAGGTATTCCTAATCCCGATAGCAGAATTGCGGCATTAGAGTCGGCTTCCCAGCCCTCTAGGTCAGTGAATTGTGTTTCAAGTTCTGAAGCTCGATCACCGTCCTCTTNNCTTCTTTTGCATAGATCGTTTCTCTCTCTTTAATAACACTCATCAGCTCAGCATGACCCATCAGCACTGTTCGAAGCACTTCTTCATTATCATAAATAAAGTGATCCTGTTTGAGAGTTGCGATTCTGTCTCGGGGCGTAAGGGAGACCGACCCATGAGAGGGGGTAATTTCACCCGCTAAAACCTTTAGAAACGTCGATTTTCCTGCTCCATTTGCTCCGATCACTCCGTAGCAATTGCCAGGGACAAATTTCAAGGAAACATCTTCAAAAAGCTTTCTTCCACCGAAGCTAAGGGACAGGTTTTCACATGTAATCATAGGGGCGTTTTATAGACTAAAACGCGAATACAAACCATAAAAATCGATGCAAACAACGGGGCATTCAATCCCAAGCTTAGGCCCGCTCAAAAACCCCAAAGGGCATCAAGTGAGAGTGGGTATCGTTATGAGCTTTCTCGAGTGCTGTGAGAAATGATTGCTTAATAGCCAACGAGTGAGGGTCATGGCAGACTCTCAAGTAGTGAGTTAGTACATCCATTACAGCCCCCGTTGGAATAAGCTGAGAGGGACCGAACTGCAAGAAAGTTGGGATTTCCACTTTGGTACTTGGTTTCGAAATTGAACGTGTAAGGGTGTGTTGTTCGATCACTTCTTCCGCTTCCTGGGGCAATGAAACACGAAGCACAGCCTCAGGTACGGAGTAGACTGTAATTTTTGCTTTCTGGCCTCTTTGTTGCTCGGAGATGAGTTTAAGCTCTTCCGTTTTTACAAATAAGGCATTGATCATCTCTTTTTCATCTCGGAAAAAATCAAAAACGGTGATTGGAACAATAGTTGGACCTAAATCTAACCAGTACTGGTGTTTGTATGGATCTTCTTTGTCGTTCAGTAGTCGAAAAGTATTTGGGCTAACATTTTTTAAATAAACAACCAGTTTGTTGCTGATAATTATCCCCTCAGAATTGCGCTCGAGATCAATAAATTTGGCACTAATTCTAAGAGAGGTTAAGTCGAGAACAGAGGAAGGAGCTTTGTTGGGATCATGATAAATGAGTAACTGAGAAGGAGTTGCGGGACTGTAAGCTCCACTGGACCTTTTTATCAAATGGGTTTTACCGTCAAAGAGCTTCAGTGATAGCTCCAATATTCCCTTGGGCAGAGTTCTTTGGTGCCGCTGACCTTGGCTATCGTAATAAACTAAATTATAGTTATCAGCATCTTGTTGCTCCCAATGAAAGCAATCAATTTGACTTATTAGAGACCTTTTTTCGCTCTCCATATTTTACACCCCGAAAATGATAGTAATTTTCAAGTATGCAATGAAAATACCGGTCTTTTAGGCATTGCATTCTAAATGTCTTCGGGACTAAGGAATGTCGATTTATGACAGCTGTAGACCGTTGGTTCAAAGTGTCTAATAATTAGACAGGTCTTTTTTGTTAAGAGATGGGTAAAAAAAAAGAGCCCATTCAGTGAGGGCTCTTTTTCATTAACTCTGAGAATGAAAACTACAGCGTTTCGGTGTTTTCCGAAGAGACTGCGACTTCAACTGGTGCAGATAAAGCAGCCTGTAAAGTCACGAAATCCAAGAGGCTCTTTTCATCAAAGCCTTGGTAAGCTTTGTTGTCTCTTATGATCAAAGGACGTTTAATGAGATTAGGATCTTTGAGCATCAAGCGAATAGCTTCGTTTTTGGTGGTTCTTCGTTTGCCCAACTGGTTGTCTTTGTAAGTAGTGCTTCGTTGGTTCAAACTTGCATAAATATTTTCAGCTTTGATTACTTTTTCCAGAAGAGAGCGTGGAGGTGGCTCGTGCACGATGTCCTTTACTTGATAGGGAACGCCTTTTTTATTTAAAAATGCGATCGCTTTTTTACACTGTGTACAGCTTTTTTTTGCGTAAAGGACAATTTCTCCCATAAATACTCCTTCTTATAACTACGTCTGCTTCAAAACCTAGCGAGTGGTCTGTCTTAGCACAACCGCAGAACGGTCACAATAGGAAAGGTTTTGAGTTGAGCCCTTTTCTCTTAAACTTGCTCCTCTTCAAAAAGAGATTGAGATTTATTTTTATATACTTTAAAGGTGAACCCTGTGAAACGCGGAAAAAGTAAAAATAACACTAAATTAAAGCAGACTCAGCCCCCTAAAACAAAAGACCGAGGGGTCCAGCTAAAGTCTCATGAACTTTCTGGAAAAAAGATTGCCATGGCCATCTGTGGGGGAATAGCTAGCGTTGAAAGTGTCAAAATCATTAGGGAATTGCGTCGGCACGACGCCAGTGTGTTTCCTTTTTATACTCCCGAAGTTTTAAAATTCATGACGGAGTTACCGGTTGAGTGGGCCAGCGGAAATAAGGTTATCTTAGATGCTCGAGCCCAAGTGGACCATTTGGAAGAGTTCGATCTAGTCATAGTCGTGCCCGCGACGCTCAACACGATTTCGAAAGCCGCTCTGGGAATTGCCGACAATGTCGTTACTCTTCTAATTGCGGGTCAGTTGGGCAAGAGAGGGGAAGTGTTAATAGTTCCGACTATGAATGCCGTATTAAAAAATCATCCGTTGTTTGAGTCCTATCGAAATCTACTCGAGTCTTGGGGAGTTGAATTCTTGTCTTCGGAAGAGGAAGAAGACAGGTTGAAGGTGCCGAGCCCTGAAGTGATCGCTGGAAGGGTTATAGCAATCCTAGAAAGAGTCTACTAACGTGGAAAAAACAATTTCTGTGTCCAGGGTCAGTTTGTTTGGGGAGGGGGTGGGCTCGGACTCCGAAGGAAATATTTATTTCATTCCTCGAGCGATTCCTGGGGACACTGTCCGTGTGTCCATCGTATCTCAAGATAAAAAATATTTTGAATGTGAGCTGCTAGAAGTGGTTTCGCCTTCACCTGCACGGGTTGAATCTCCCTGCCTTTATTTCCATCAGTGTGGTGGTTGTGATTGGCTACATTGGAACTACTCAGACCAACTCAAGGGAAAACAAGAGGTCCTCGAGCATGCTATGGAGAGAAAATCTCTAGCTCCTGACAAAATACTCCCTATTTTGGGCGCCGAGCAGCCACTTTTTTATCGTAATCGGGTGCAGTTAAGAGTAGCTGATGGAAAAATTGGCTTTTTCAAAAAGAAGAGCCACGAACTCATCGATATCAAAGAGTGTAAAATTGCTCAGCCCGCAATTAATCAAGCCATACGAAAGTTGCGAGATTCCACAGCTTTGAAATCGGACCTAATGCAAAAATTGGAGCTCTATGTCCATGAAAGTGGAGAAGTTAAAACCGTCAAAAATGCGGCTCATGCGATTGAGGGGTTTAGACAGATCAACGAAGAACAGAACGGTCGACTTCAGAAATGTGTTGCCGATTATGTAAAGGCGAGTAGGTCAGAAAAAGTTTTGGAACTCTTTTGCGGTAACGGCAATTTAACTTTTGCCTATCAAAATTTGGTTAAAGAGCTAATTGCTATAGATGCCAGTGAAGCTGCAATTGAACAGGCAAAATTGAAAAGAAAAACACTAGGTACCGACTCAAGCGACCACCATACAGCTTTCATCTGCCAGAGTGTTGATGCTAGTATAAACCGAAAATTACCCCCTGAGTTTCGGGAACATTATGATACACTTATCATAGATCCTCCTAGATCCGGTTTGCAGGGGGCGTTAAATCGAATCGTTCATCAACAGCTTAAACACATAATATATATCTCATGTTCACTTCAAAGTTTCTCACAAGATGTTCAGTGCTTAAAAAAATATTTCCGCTTCGAGGAAGTTCAACCGATCGATATGTTCCCTCAAACACGACATATCGAGTTTGTCGCAAAATTTTCCCGGCTTTAATTTTTATTGGGTTTGTTTTGTTAAGTCCCAAACAAATCTTAGCCGAGGAGTTTTCTGGTGGAAATGCTGCTGAGTTAGCATCAGACACCAATCTTTTGCGTGGCCCTCAAGAAGATGCTGAAGTAGTAGGAAAGCTTCCTAAGGGAACCATACTTAATTTACTTGGCGAGAACGAAGGTAGTTGGGTCAAGATTGAAGTGGAGTTAGTCGGCGGAGTGGAGCAGGGGTGGATCGATGAAGCAGCTATCAAGCTTGAAACTGAAGACGGTCAAACAGACGGTAAAGTTAAAAAAGAAAACGCAAAGAAAAAGAAACCGGGCAGAAAAAGAAGAATACCCGAAGATGAAATGGCTGTTTTAAAAAGGGATTCTAGTTTCTCTTATGGCATTTATGGTGGGGGCAATTACGGGGTCATGGCTTCGAGCTACCAAGTGGAGTTGCTCCAGGGTTTAGGTTTGCAGGGCGGAGGGTTTGTAGGTTTCTTTTTAAACCGAGACATGAGCTTGGGAGTTGAGGTTGGAATGACCCAATTATCGGGAACTGCATCGGCTGAGACAGCTGCAAATATATCGAGATCGGGAACGGCGCGATTGATCGATCTCGCGGCAGTTTATGAGTATTTATATCAGGAGTTCCGTTTTTTTGGGGCGCTTCAATATTCCCTGGGGGTAGGTATAGCCGACTTCAGAATTAACGAACCACCATCCGCTTCCGATTTTAGTGGACTGTGGCTCAAAGCGGGTGCCGGATACAGCTTTCAACTGGGGCAAGTAGCGAACTTAGTTTTTAAAGGTTTCTATGGTTATTCTTTTAATCGAACCTTTGTTGGATTTCAGAACTTTGGTGTTTCAGCCTACCTCGAGTTTCGTGGCTAAACTGTTAACTTTTTAGTCATTTCTTTAACTGTCTCGGATGTATCCATTTAGCCTTCAACAGACCGTCAAGTTAAGAGTCGATCCAACATTATGAATATATTAGCATTTGTTGAGTGCTTGGATGGGGTGTTTGATTTGTTGCAGTTGTATTTTTGTTGAGGCCTTAAAACAGGCTTGAAACAGTCTGGCATCACCTCTGCAGTGTAGTATCTACAAGAGAGATAAACCCGATGAAAGAAACGGCAGGGAAAAACAACTAGAACTTAAAAATATATTACAACTTGAAAAACATCTGAGTATCAGCAACTAGAAGACATAAAACTTAACAACTTGAAACACAATTAATGATCCCAATAGCCGATTTTAAGGGGTTTTATCTTAAGCTAAAGCCTAAGATAAAACCCCTTCTCTTTTTTATAGAGCTCTTACTTGTCCTTCAAAGAATCATGACTATTATTTAAGTCATGGATAAAGATCTTTATGAAGTTTTAGGCGTTAAGAAAAGCGCCACCGAGTCAGAAATCAGAAAAGCCTTTTTAAAGTTAGCTAAAAAGTACCATCCCGATGTTAATCCCAACGATAAAGTAGCTGAGCAAAAGTTTAAAGAAGTTAACTTAGCCTATGAAGTATTGAAAGATGCCAAGAAACGTCAACATTACGATCAAATGAAGGCGATGGGAGCTAATCCTTTTGCTCAAGGGGCTGGGCGGGCAGCTGGCTGGGCCGGAGGGCCTGGAATGGGGCCTCAAGATTTTTCTGATCTTGGCTTAGGTGATCTCTTTGAGGAGATATTTAATTCCGGGGCTTTTGGTGGGAGAGCGTCTCAACGCAGAAGGGGTACTGCGGGGCCCTTTGGTGGCGGTTTTTCCCAAAAAGGAGCAGACAGGGAAGCTGGAATTTCCATATCGTTGGTCGAAGCGGCTAATGGCGGCGAAAAACTGATTGAGTTCAATGATGGTAGAAAGTTGAGTGTCAAAATCCCCGAAGGAATAGAATCAGGGACAAAAATTAAGTTGTCGGGTCAGGGTGATAAGGGAATATCGGGCGGGCCCAGTGGAGATCTGATTTTAAATGTTGAAATTCTACCGCACCCTTACTTTGTTAGGGAGAAAAGCAATATTATTTTAAAGCTGCCTGTTTCATTCCCTGAAGTAGTGCTCGGAACTGAAGTTGAAGTTCCTACATTGAGAGGAAAAGTTCACTTAAAAATTCCGAAGGGAGTTTCGAGTGGACAAAGACTCAAATTGGCTGGAAAAGGAATTCGCTCAACAAAAACGGGTCAAAAGGGTGATCAGTTTGTTGAAATTCAGATTAAAATTCCCAAAGAAATTTCTAAAGCCTATGAAGAGGCGGCTGAAAAATTGAAATCTGAATTTTTTGATCCGAGGTCCAATCTCTTTTAGTGGNNCATCTTTGGTAGCTTTGTTAAAATTAGAATCTAATCGTTGTCCAATGTGGTTTCACAACTAAGGAGATTACTTATGAAGCGAGTTTTCGCTATGTTGATGTTAACAGGTCTGATGGCTGGAGTTGTATCTATGACTGGATGTGCCTACGGTGGTGCAGCTGGAGTAGGTAAAGATTATGTCGTGGTTTTAAGGAATGATAGTTTTCTATTCGGAGCCTTAAGAAAAGCCTATGTTTGCAAAGCGACTACGAGCGGGCTTTCGGGCTGTCGCGATGGAGAAAATCCATAATAATTTCAATTCCCCTCGTTATCGTGTAGAACACTCACATAACGAGGGATTTTTTTATGAAAAAAAGTTTGTTTGTGTTCATTTGCCTTCTTTCATTTCCTTCCATAATTCGAGCAGTTGAAACCGAGTTGTCGCAACCAACTCCAGCTTTTCCCCTCAAAACAGCCTTAGATCTTGATCTTGACCTTGGAATATCTCTAAAAAAAGAGGACTCACTTCTCAATTCCAGACTTCGAGTTGGAAAGTTTTGGATGCAAGACTCAGACGTCCTAAGCGCCGGTTTAGACCTTGGTAAGTTTTCTAGTTTTGGTTTGGGGGGAGGTGCCGAGGGAGAATGGATCAATTTAACTTCGGGGCTTTGGATTCAGGGAAAATTATTAACTACACAAAACGAAATTTTAGTAACTGGAATCAGCGTTGGATGGAGTCTGCTGGGCTTAGAGGGGCTTATTTCCCCCTTCAATACTCAAAAAGTGTCTGTTTTTGCAAAAGTTAGGCTTCCTATCGGTCTTTTGATTCAATAGTAGAAAAGATCCCCTCAAGAGTTTTTGGGGCACAGCCTTCAAATCGATTATTAACTAATGTGTAGGCGGGAATGCCTTGGGCTTTTGCATGAAAAATTAGCTCAATCAAAGCCGCTCTAATTTCCGATAGTTCTAAATGAAGTTTGTCATAAGGCAGAAACTGATCAACCGCGTCTTGGTAGATGGTTCCAGGGTTAAGCAATAATCTCGATACGATAAATGGAAGACGATAGGAGCGAGCTTTTTCAAATTGCTCTTTGAGTTGAGGCATCCTAGACCAGCTGTTAAAGACATGTCCAATATTGTGTCTTACTAGACAATCGAAGTAGGTGGGATGTAGCCAGTTGGAATTTCTGATTTCGACCGCAAATCTAAATTCTTTATATTTCGATATCGCTTCAAGAAAACGGTCAAGTCGTTCAACAAAATCTGAACCTCGGTTAAAGGAGTCTTTGTGAAACTGCGAAAACTCGAACATGATAGGTCCGATTTTCTCTTTGTAAGGAAAAAGGGGCTCTAGAAACTTTTCACGAAAAAGAACAGGGTCTAAAAAAGATGTGTTTATCCGCCCAGCTTCTTTTCCGTAACGGGAGAGCCTAGGATATTTGAGAACTGTAATTTTATCGGTAGCTTTTAAAACAAACCGAAAGTGTTCGGGAGTTTGTTCTATGTATTTCGCGAAGCCTTTCGTGGATGGCCAATTATAGTAGGTGTGGTCGACCCCCACACAAGTATATTGAGTCCCATATTCTTTGAGGCAGTTTTCTTGGAAAGACTTATCGCTAGAGTACGGCTCTTTATAAATTAACCCTTTCCAACCTTCATACTTCCAACTGCTAGTTCCAAAGTACCATTGATGATTTAAGTATTTACGCAGTAGCTCGTTCACGAGCTCTATTGTGCCACTTTAGGGAGATTTCCGATAGAGGACGCAAAAAATGGGTTAAGGTTATCCGGAGTAACGGGAGGTAGAAGGTCTCCCACTGTTTTATTAAGGAATCCTCTGTGCTGCTTGAAAAATTTGTCATAGAGGACTGAGAGGGCCTCCCCTTCTTCATAAATGACTGAGCGGCCCTCGACTTGTTCAAAAGCCAAGAATCGGGGCACTATTTCATGAGAGTATTGAAGAGAGTGTGGAAAAAGCTCTTTGAATACTTTTGAGTCAAAAATAGCTTCCTGAGGATCCTCGATAACAATAGAGTGCAAAGTCAGATTTGAGCTGGAAAAACGTTTAAAATAACCTTCAAAAATAGCTCGATATTCTTGAGAGCTTGCACACCAACTAGGTGAGAAAATAAAAAAGTTAAAGTTTCTCTTGTCTGAATCATCCATGAAGGATTTCAAAAAAGCTAATTGAGTCATGTTGGCTTGAACTTCAGTCGATTTGTTTTGCAAGCTTTGTTGAAGAATCATTTTGTTAGATAAACTTAAATGATCCATTGCGCTCTTATTGATCCCAATCTTGTGACTTATAAGCCTTTGAGAGATGCGTACTTTTTGACCAGAATTGACTGGAGTTAATAAAAACAACGATTTCTTTTTCCATGATTCCCGAACAGTGGACCATTCGCTCTCTATTTTTTTCATGTCATCTGGGGAGACCACTTTTGAGAGCTGTCCCATGGTGTCGGCAACCATAGGAAATATATCGTCATTTTGTTCTCCGACTTTAAATTGGAGGTTGAACGGGAGATAGTAAAAAGAATACATCTCCTTGAGTTTGTTAAACTTGATAGGAGGAACAGTAGGCTCGGCAAACAACGCCCCTGAAAGGATAAAAGTAATCAAAAAGTAAATGTTAAGGTTAAGAAACTTCATATGTGTCTTGCTCACTGCAAGAATACTGCAACAGGTGTGCCCAATATAAATGCCTGATATTACGAATTAAAATTGATTAATTAATCGTGAATTTTGTGAGGTTTTTGGTCGGCTGTTTAAAGTTTCGACGTCGAATGCTTGAGCTTTATACAGGCAATCTTACTTGAGTATGAAAAGATGCGAATTGGGTCATGAGCCGCGCGAGTGAGGGCAACAAGTCTGGAGTGAAATTAATTTCTTCCCATTGTGTGAATTTAATTTGGTCACCTATATTCAGAAGATTTCGTTGAATGGGATGTAGTGCAAGACTGTCGGAGAAATCTGCTTTGGGTGAGCAAGCACGGCATAAAATTCCACCGGAGTTAAGGTCGAAAATACCTTCAATATCATCTTCATTTTCACATTTTGTGCAAACATCGACTCTGGGTTTAAGTCCTAAAATCGAAAGTAGTTTTAATTTAAAAATACAATTCAGAAGCTCCAGCTTTTCAGGTTTTGACTCTTTCTCAATAAGCGCAAGGGATTGTCCTAGGAGACTGTAGATGCTAGGCATGGGCGTTGATGTATCAGCCAATCTTTTTATCCATTGAGCCAGTTTTCCAGCAACGAGAACTTTATCTAAATCTTCTCTTAATCGAGGAAAAGAATTGAGAACTGAGATTTCGTTAAGATAAGGGCGATCCTTGGGGTCACCTCTTAAAGAAATTTCATTGTGACAAAAAAGATCGAGCCCACCAACATAGCGCCGTTTACTTTTTCGGGCCGATTTCGCAAGAACCGAAATCATTCCCCAATCTTTAGTGTAAAACTGTACGTAACGATCTGCTTCTCCAAAGTTTTCTATCGAAAGAACAATTCCTTTTGAAGAATAGTTCATAAGCAGGGTGTGGGGCTTCCTAAATTGGTGATGTTTTCGGTTGAAATAGGGCCAGAAATCTTACGTTTTGATTTTAGGTAAAAAATAGCTCCTAAGCAGTTAAATAAAATTCCGTAAATTTGCATTAACGTGCATAACGTTCCGCCCAACTCAGGATCAGAAACACCCATCCACTTAAAAAGAGTGAAATAAGCTAATTGCCCTGTTCCGATACCTCCGGGAAGTAAAGGAATAGCTGAAACAGTGAAAGCAAGAGGCACAATAAAGAAGTATTGTCCGTAGGAAAGCGGAATATTGAGCAGTGAACCCAAGTAACAATGTAATAGAATAGCTGCCAAGACCGAAAGGGCCGAAAGACCAACACAAGCTAAAACAGTCAAAGGATGATTCCTAAAAAGCATCACGGATTGAGTAATCTCTCGAAGGCGTTTTGTTTTACTTAAAGCTGAAATTATTTTTTTTGTAACTGAGAGTTCCCAAATAGGGGGCCAGAAGAAAAGCAAGCTTACTACCAAACATAATCCAGTGAATAGCCAAACTATCAGCGCAGTTACTTTGAGTTGATGGTTACCAGAAAGCCAATGAGTGAAGAAAAGAAGAGTAACCGCTGAGTAGCAAACGATTACAGCGAGACCCAGTACTCGATCGATGAGAACGGAAAACACAGCTCTACCTCGCTTTTCAGGTTCTCTACCAGCGATATACCAAGCTTTTATTAAGTCTCCGCCTACTGAGCCAGGCATAAAAGTATTAAAGAAGTTCCCAATCATGTAGAGGGAAAGGACGGATGGTAACCTTTGGGAAAGTTTTTGCATTCTAATAATTAAAAACCACCTTGTGCAGCAACAAAGAGTAGAAAAACTCAAGAAAAGCAATGCTATCAATAAATGGGAAGGGGAGAAGAGAAGTTGTTTCAACGGTTCAAAATCGATCATTTTCGATTTAAAAACATAGATAACGAGCGAAATTCCAAGAAGGGTTTTCAATAAAAGTTTTGTTTGAGATTTCCAATTCGCCATAACTTACGCCTCTGCGCGTTAATCACTTGGTTACATTGACTTAAACTTTGTTGGTAGTTTAGAGTCATAGCTATCGGTACTCAATTAAAAAGTCACCCAATAAGACAAACTTTTTTATAGGCCGAAATCGGGGATGGGTATGAGACTCTGTGTTTTAGGAACAGGTTATGTAGGACTAGTCGCAGGAGCATGTTTTTCGGATTCCGGAAACCATGTTATTTGCGTCGATGTCGATCAAGAAAAAGTTAAGCGGTTAGAGGCTGGGGAGATTCCCATTTTCGAGCCAGGCCTTGAGGAGTTGGTTGAGAGAAATACACAAGCAAAACGGCTTCAGTTCACAACTGACTCTACTTCAGCGATTTCTAAAGCCGAAGTTGTGTTCATTGCTGTTGGAACGCCTTCGGGGAAAGACGGGGCTCTCGATCTAAAATATGTTTTAGAAGCTGCTAAGACTGTAAAGGAAAAAGCGACCAAGGATTTATTGCTCGTTTTGAAAAGTACGGTTCCCGTTGGAACAGCGGCCAAAGTGAGAGAGTTGTTAATCGGAAGTACAGTTAATATTGAAGTGGTTTCAAACCCTGAGTTTCTAAAAGAGGGAACTGCAGTCAATGATTTTTTAAGGCCAGAGAGAGTTGTTATCGGTTGTCAGAGCTCAAATGCTCGTCGAGTGATGGGTGATCTCTATGCTCCTTATGTGAGATCGGGAAACCCGATCTATTTCATGGATAATAGCTCGGCAGAGATGGCGAAATACGCTGCCAATGCTTTCTTGGCGATGAAAATTTCGTTTATTAATGAATTAGCAACTCTTTCAGAGAAAGTTGGGGCTGATATTCAAGAAGTGCGCAAAGCCTTGGTGAGCGACAGTCGAATTGGAAATAAATTTTTGTATGCAGGCTGCGGTTATGGGGGGAGTTGTTTCCCAAAAGACGTTCAGGGGCTTATTCATGTGGGAAATCAGTTCGGAATGCCTTTGCAGATGTTCCGCGCAGTTCACGAGGTCAACGAGAAGCAAAAGCTAGTGATCTTTGAGAAAATTAAAAAACATTTTAAATCAGATCTGAAAGGCAAAACCGTTGCAGTCTGGGGAATGTCTTTTAAACCCATGACTGATGATATGAGAGAGGCTCCTGCAGTTTCATTGATCAACGCCCTTTTGGAAGCAAGTTGCAAAGTCAAAGCTTACGATCCTGTAGCTAAGCATGAGGCTAGTAAGCTATTCGAAGGACGTATCGAGATTTGTTCCGACGCTTATGAAGCTGTGAAGGGAACTGATGCATTGGCTATCATGACAGAATGGAATGAGTTCAGGTCGCCTGATTTCGAGTTCTTGAAGAAAAACCTAAAGCATCCGGTACTATTCGACGGAAGAAATCTTTTTAATCCAGAGAGTATCAAAGCCTATGGACTCCATTATTACTGCATAGGAAGGCCTGACCCGATTGTGTGATCTATGACTAGTGCAAATTTAACAAAAGGTCGTTATTTGGTTACGGGAGGTGCTGGATTTGTAGGGTCCCACCTTTGTGAAAAGTTATTGCAGTTAGGTTGCGAAGTTGTTGTCGTTGATAATTTTATCACCGGAAGACTTTCAAATGTGAAGCACCTACTCGGAAATCCCAAGTTTTCGTTGATTGAAAAAGACATCATTGAACCTTTAGATTTAGAAGGCGGGCTTGCGGGCATTTTTCATATGGCGAGCCCAGCCAGTCCCGTGGATTATATGAAGTTTCCGATTGAGACTCTTCGAGTGGGGGCTATTGGAAGTGATCATATTTTGAATCTAGCTCTCCAAAAGCAGTGCCCGATCTTGGTGGCTTCGACCTCAGAGGTTTATGGAGATCCTTTAGAGCATCCACAAAAAGAAAGTTATTGGGGACATGTCCACACGATTGGTCCCAGGGGTTGTTATGATGAGTCGAAAAGATATTTGGAAGCCATTACGATGGCCTACCATCGAGTTCATGGGCTTCGAACCCGAATCATCAGGATTTTTAATACTTACGGCCCACGCATGAGAACCGACGATGGTAGGGTGGTTCCCAATTTTTGTATGCAGGCTTTAGCAAATCAAGACATCACGGTTTACGGCGAGGGGAAGCAAACTCGAAGTTTTTGCTATGTGAGCGATCTTGTCGAAGGTATTTTAAGAGTGATTCAGTGTGAACATTCTGAGCCTATTAATTTAGGAAACCCAACCGAAACCTCGATACTAGAATTTGCCAATCGGATTATTGCAATGGCCAAAAGCTCGTCGAAGGTTGCTTACCGTCCTTTACCTCAGGATGATCCAAAAACGAGATGTCCTGATATTTCGAAGGCCAAAAATCTCTTGGGATGGAGCCCAGTGGTTGATCTGGAGACTGGGCTTAAAAGTACTTTTGACTATTTCAAATCCACTCTTTGACGCAGTGATAAGCTCAAACGTTTCATGATGCGCTATTTAAGAGTAGTGTGTCATCTCAGTATTTTCCCGACTTTTTGAAAAATCTTGGTTCAACTAATTTATTCAAGTTATAATTAAGTATCTTCTGATTTAATTAAGCACCCAAATTCAAACTCTAACCCAATTAGGTTAATCATGGATAATCGCAAATCGAGAGATAAAGGCGACAAACAGATCATTGATCTTAATCATTATCGAAAAGAACGTGATGAAGAGAGACGTCGTGAATATGAACGAGTTCTTTTTAATCGAATCTTGGGTGTGTATAGCTACGCGGAAATTTCTGGAAAAAGCTCACTTAACCATGTCGAGGTTCTCGATGTGAGTTTTTCAGGTCTCCGTTTTAGAGAGGACAAACCCGAACTGCCCTTACGAGTCGGTCAGAAGATAGCTTTGCGCTTTTATTTTACCCCGAGCTCCTATTTGAGAGTCGTCCTTAACGTAAAACGGGTAACGAAGTTCCAAGAAGAGGACCGTTCAGGTTATGACTATGGTTGTGAAATGGATACCGACACAAAATCTTCAGAAGTGCTTAAAGCTTTTGTGGGCTTTATGTACAAATATGCAGAAACTGCCTGTAACGACCAGAATCCCCCACCCAATTTTTATTAAATCTCTTTTAGTGTTTTAATCCCGGCCAAACAGGGGATGGCATATCTACGTCATTGCAATAAGGGTAGAGAAACATTCCCAATCGATTGAGCTCTTTCAGCGTGAGCCCCCCTTCAGGAATAACAACTTCGACATTCAAATCCGCCCTAATTGGAAAAGATACCCTTCTAGCAGCTGCAGGTGCCTTGAATACAGCAGTCGGTTCCTGAGTAAGCGTAGCTTCTTCCATCACCGGCTGACTCTTCTGCTCAATGGGTTTCGAGGTTTTAATAGTTTTTTTGCTACGTTTTTGCACTTGAGAAGCAGCTTTTTTATCATTTAGCTTTCTTTCCCATGCAAAAGGGTCATTGCTCCATGCCTTGTAGTCTTCCAAAGAACTTTTAACCCTCGACTTATACACTTTGAGTGTAGCTTCATTGACCGATTTGCTTTTATTTCTAAAGCGATTAATCAAGAGGTCAAGGTTACTCAAAATGTATTCCAAATGATCTTCTTCTTCGTTGACCACTGAGAACAGGTTGTGGCAAGCGGTCAATCTGCAATGAATAGCGTGTTCATCTAAAATTGATTTTTTCCCAACAAACTCCAAAAACTTTAAAACTTCTTCTGTGTCTCTGATCAGGGATAGTTGATTTCCCCCCTGAATAACCTTTACTTCTGCCTTATCCATGCTGCCCTTCCCAAATGCTAACAAACTTCTGACGAAAAAATAAAAAACCTGTAACTAACCGAAAAGACTCTAACTAATTCCGGATCAAGAGACAAGTCCTTGAATTTTTTTTTTGAGGGATCTGGAAAGCCTTGAAGATCGCTTTTCTTCAGCGAAATGGCGCTAAGTCAAGAGCTCTTGTGCAAATTCATTAAAGCCTTTACCACCTTCAGAATGAGTTACATAACGTGGATGAAACTTTAGTTTGTCCCAGAATAATTTGATGTTTGCTACACCAACGCTGTGAGGAAAAAACTGAAATAAGGGCTCATCATTCGGGGAATCTCCCGAGTAGAGAACATTTTCTTTTGTGATATTTCTATTTTTCCCCTCGGTGTTGAGTAAAAACTCACAGGCGGTGACTTTGGTGTGTTGGCCGCACCAATAGTTGATGTGAATCGATGATAACTTCGCAGTTACTCCTGACTTTGAGCTTAAAAAAGCGAGAATTTTCTCAACTTGAGTTGCAGACAAGTGGGGAGGCTCTTCTATAAAATCTATAGCGTAGTCGTACAAGCGATATGGTTGATCGGTAGAAAGTTTAGCTTGAGGAATCTCTTTTTTTATCTCTTGAAACAAGTCTTCCAAAACTTTTCGTTCTTCCTCGAGGTTTTTATCGCTGGCCAATCGAGTAGTTTCAATTTTGGTTCCTCTTTTGATCATGACTCCCGCGCCATTTTCAAAAACCATCGCATCAATGGGTAGAATCCTCATCAAGCAATCTGCCCAACCAGCTGGTCGTCCAGAAATTAAAGCCAACCAAAGGCCCTTTTCCTTCAACGCTTCCAGCGTTTTAAGAGTCTCTGAGTTCAGCAGAGATTGGTGTGTTAAAGTGTCATCAAAGTCGCTGAAAACTGCTTTGATTTGGGGTTTCAATTGGGGAGGGAGAATCAAAGGTCTGGCCTTTCATCAAAAAAAACTCTTTTGTCTTCTTTGGGTTGAGAAGTAGATTCATTTTTTGCAATTCCAACCATCACTTGGTGAACTACTTGGGTGATGAAATCTTCTCGACTAAAAGCAAAAAGATGGCCTCGTCCAGAACCGTCAAAAATCTTGTGGCAACCCAATAAAATACCCCAAAGGAGAAAAACAACTTGAAGAGCTTCATCTTCATTTTTTGCACGAAACTCTGCAGATTCCACAATGAAAGTTTTAAGTTTGTCGAGACTTCCTAAAGTAACGCTCATCAAGCGAGTTAGAGTCGAGCCTTGAATTTGAACCTGTTTTAATCCTTTATAGGAATATAAAAGCATGTCGAAATATTCCCCGTAGGGTGAGTAAAAATCAAAAAAGGCCTTAGCGATATCAGTGAGTACCGCTTGTGCCGAACTTTTCTTACGGCCCGACTTCTTCAAAGTCGATTCCAAATTTTTGTCAAACTGCTCAGCTCCTTTGAGTGCGAGCGAAGCGAACATGTCTTCTTTCGATTGAAAATAGCGGTAGATGAGACCTACCGAGATCTCGGCTTCCTTGGCGACATCCTGTAAAGTCGTATTTAGAAAACCCTTAGATTCAAAAACTCTCCGGGCAGCTTCAAGAATATCTTGGGAACGCTGGAGCTTTTCTCTTTCTTTTCGCTCTTTTACACCCATTTTTAGCAACCTCGTCTTTTATCTTTCTCGCATTTTCCAAATATGCTACACCAAGGGTCGCAAGAGAATAGTCCTGAGCCCACGGGTTTTCAAGAAGTTAAAATTCTCATTCAATAAATGAATCGGGTTCAAAAATAAAACGCGTTTCATGTAAGCTATTGAATTGACCCAGTTTTTGGGTCGTTGGAGAATGAAGTTATGGGGGAAAAGTTGGGGGGAGTTGTTACAAAGCGAATGATGAAAGGGCAGGAAAATGGAAACTAAAAATCAGACCACTACCAAGGGCCATACCCATGGTCACACGAATGGCAACGGGCACTCCAATGGCATCTCCTTGAGCAACGCGACCCATAAAGATATTTTTACAAAGTGCTACGAATTTAACCAACACACTAAAGCTCAGTCTTTAGGTTTGTATCCCTATTTCAGAAGAATTGATGCCACTATGGGCAACACTGTCGTTTGCCGTGGCGAAACGAAGATCATGATCGGGTCGAATAACTACTTGGGACTCGCCCAAGATGAGAGAGTGGTGGAAGCTGCGATTGAAGCGACTCGTAAATATGGTTCCGGTTGCACCGGTTCCAGATTTTTAAATGGCAACATCGGACTTCATGAAGAGCTTGAAGAGGCATTAGCTAAATTCTTAAAAAGAGAATCGGTACTTCTTTTTTCAACTGGATTTTTTGCGAATCAAGGTGCTTTGACGGCGTTGCTTGAAGATAACGATGCCATTCTGTGTGACCGAGAAAATCATGCAAGTATCATTGATGGTTGCAAAGCGTCTCCGGCCAAAACAATTCCATTTGCTCACAATTCTGCCGATGCCCTTCGTAGACGACTGAAGCGACTGCCTGAGACAGCTGGAAAATTTTTAGTCGTGGACGGTGTTTTCAGTATGTCGGGAGATATTGTTGATTTACCGGCGATGCAAAAAGTAGCCAAAGAGTACGGCTGCCGCGTTTATGTAGACGAAGCTCATGCTCTGGGAGTTTTGGGACCCAAAGGCGAGGGGACTGTTCATCATTTTGGTTTGAATTCAGAAGTTGATCTGATGATGGGAACTTTCTCTAAATCACTGGGCTCCATGGGCGGATTTCTTGCGGGCTCAAAGCCAGTTATAGAATATCTTAGACACAAAGCCCGTTGTTTTATGTTTACAGCATCTCTTGCTCCGGCCGTCACTGGTGGGGTTTTAAAATCTCTTCAATTGATGCAAGAAGAGCCCGAGAGAATTGAAAAGCTGTGGAAAAACACTCGTAAAATGCACGAAGGATTTAAGTCTTTGGGCTTCAATATCGGAACGACTCAAACGCCAGTAGTGCCTATTCTTGTTGGCTCTGAGATCAAAGCACTTCATTTTGCCCAAAAGCTATTTGAAGCAGGAATCTTTGCAACACCTGCAGTTTTCCCTGCTGTTCGATATGGTGAAGCTATTATCAGAACCAGTTACATGGCCACTCACACCGATGATGAGTTAGATTACGTATTGGAAACTTTTGCCAAAATAGGCAAAGAGCTTGGAATTTTTGAGGACAGCGCTTATCTTGGTGGTGGGAAAAGAAGGTCAAGCAATGGTTACGATTTCGACGTGCAAGACGAAAACGAGTCTCAAGCTCTTCGAGAAGATTCCAGAAATTCTCCACAAGCATGATCCGTACTACACTCCTCCCTTTCCGGGGAGTATAGTTAAACTTATCGGTCCTAAATCTCCTTTCTATAAGCATGGAGATTTGGTTGCGATGATAGCTTTTCGAGATGGGAAACCCGTCGGCAGAATCGCCGCCATCGAAAATCGTTCTCACAATGAATTTTATCAAGACAAAGTGGGGTTTTTTGGATTTTTTGATGCCATAGATGACACTACTGTAGCTAAAGCGCTCGTTTCTTCAGCCGAAGAAGAGCTCAAGCATCGGGGACTTACCTCCATGAGAGGCCCTTACAATCCGACCGTTAATGATGAATGCGGTCTATTAGTTGAAGGCTTTGAATCAGCCCCCATGATTATGATGCCCTATAATCCCTCCTATTACTTACCGTTGTATAGTGAAGTCGGTCTTAGAGGTGTCCGTGATCTTCATGCTTATTACATTTCAAATCAGGTTCAGATTCCTGAAAAATTAAATCGTGTGGTAGAGCGTTTTAACAAGTCCAGCAAAGTCAATATACGTCCCATTGAGATGAAGAATCTGAAATCTGAGTTAAAGATTATTCATAGTCTCTACAATGCGACACTGAATCGCAACTGGGGATTTATCCCCTTGGCTCTTGAGGATCTCGAATTTGCTGCAAATGATCTAAAAGCTTTCGTCGAGCCAGAACATGTGCTGATTGCAGAAAAAGATGGAGAGCCCGTGGGCTTTTCAATGCTCTTACCGAATATCAATGAACTCATGTGGAAAGTTAGAAAGTCTTCCGCTTTAGGCAAGATGACCAAATTCATTTGGCATCTAAAGATGAACCCACCCAAAGAGGGTAGGCTTGCAGTGTTGGGAGTGAAACCTGAATTTCAAGCCTCGGGAGTTGCACCAGTTTTTTATTTGGAAGCTATTCGGCGTGGTGGAAAGAGATTTTTAGGGGCTGAGTGCTCTTGGATAGAAGAGAGTAATACGCCTATGATGCGTTCGTTAGAGTTGCTAGGAGCTAAGCGCTATAAAAACTATCGCGTCTTCGAAAAGCCTTTATGAAGTTGTTACTAACTGGCTCTACAGGATTTGTTGGTAGAAATCTTTTACTCGAGCTTCTAAAAAGAAAAACTTACGAAAGGATCTATCTTCCTGTTCGCAGCGAATTCAAATTACGAGATCAATTAAGAAAAGAGGGAATATCAGAGTTTCCGTCTGAATTGAATCCTCTTACGATGGAGGCTCCTAAATGGGACTTTAGTCAGCTAAAGGACATCGATCATGTTGTCCATAGCGCTGGCGTCTTATCGGGAAGTTCCTTGGAGAATTATAGTAAAACGAACACTGAGGGAACTCTAAAGCTCATGCGAACCCTCTCGAGTCCCAAAAAATTTGTAATTCTTTCGTCACAAGCTGCAAGCGGTCCCTGTGGAGAGACACAGCTTTGCAAGACAGAGTCGGATCAGGACAGCCCTGTCACTTGGTATGGAGCCTCAAAGCTTGAAATGGAAAATGAAGTGGAAAGAGAGTTCTCGGAGAAAGGATATGTTTTCTTACGTCCCCCGATGATTTTAGGACCTAGAGACACGGCTACGTTACCTCTATTTCAAATGGCGGGTGGGCCCGTTCAATTCAAGCCAGGTTTCAAGGATAAAACCTATAGTTTTGTTGCGGTTCATGATTTGGTTGGAGCGATATTGAACGTATTGGATTCTTCCGTTGAACTAGCTGGTTTGAAGCCAAGAAAGTTTTTTGTGGCGTCGCAAGAGACTATTACCGACGTCGAACTCATTAAAACTGCGACCGAAGTCATGCAACGCCCAAGTCGTTTAGTAAAGATTCCCCAGCCTATTATTTGGGGTGTTTCACAAGTCGTAGGAAACATTCCCTCTCTGAGCAAAGCCATTCCAAATCTCTCAAAAGATCGGGCAAAAGAGATTTGGCCTGATAAGTGGGTCATCTCACCTAAAAAATTTGAAGAAGCCTTTGAATGGAAAGCTAATATCGGTCTTCGACGAGCTCTCGAAGAAACTTTGGATTGGTACGTGAAGTCGGGTGATTTGTGATGTGTTATACTATTGAGCGTGACCGAAGATCTTAAAATCCTCACCGGCCAGACCCAAGACCACATTGAGTGGTTAGAGCCCAAAATTGGAATTCACATAGAAATCGCTTATCCGCTAAATGAACTTACCCAAGCGGCACGGAATGCAGGATATGAGCTTGCTATTGCTAGCGGATATCGAAGTTTCGAGTCTCAGCTCGGGATTTGGAATGGAAAAGCGACTGGAACGCGTCCCATTCTTGATGAAGATGGAAAACGTTTAGATATTTCAAGAATGGCTCCTGAAGATATAGTATTTTCTATTCTTCGTTGGTCCGCTTTACCGGGACTTAGTCGACATCATTGGGGGACTGACCTCGATGTTTTTGATAAGCGTACTTTGCCTAAAGACTACAAACTTCAACTCATTCCTGAAGAATTTGAAGGGAAGGGATACTTTGCACCCCTTCATGATTGGCTAGATAAAAATCTTTCTCGCTTTGGTTTTTCTCGTCCTTATGAAAAAGATCTCGGAGGAGTGAGTCCTGAACGGTGGCACATTAGTTATTCACCGTTGGCACAGCAATACTGGAAAAGTTTGACGATAGATCACATTAGAAAAGTTTTAAGCGCCATTGAATTTGAATTAAAACCTCAAGTAGAAATGGCTTTGCCTGAGATTTATGAAAGGTTTTTTAAGCGAATATCATCGGTGTAAGTCTTTGTAATTATTGATATAAGCGAAAATTGTCAGTGACAAATCTTGCCTCTTGTTTTCAAATCTCGTTTTCCTTATAGTGCCGCTCGCTCTAATCACACATGAGGTGAACATTGGCTTTTTTTCGGCAAGGGTTTGATCGTACGTCTGTGGTTCTTAAACCTTTTCTACTGAAAATTCGTGAGGGCTTTCTCTTAGGTCTCTCACCTGATCCCGAACAGAGCTCTCCTTGTTCGGGTTGTATCCAGATGTGGCTTATTGATCGAGAGGTGAGTGTTGAAAAAGTAGAACTCTCAAACTTGACAGTAAGACGGGAACTTATCCCTGAACTATTAGCGGAAAATAATTCCCATGTGTTTTACGAAATCGATTTAGATGGAAGCTACACGCGCCTCGAAGCTATCGTTTATCCACATCCCAATTGCTCGTGTGAAAAGACAAACTATATTCCTCCCAAAGAGATCAACAAGAGAACCAATTTTGCTTTCTCACCTTTGACTCAGATTAAAGTCTCCCGTTTCGGCACTCCAGACGGAAATCTCTGGCTAGCTAGTGCTACAGGTGAAGCACCTCTAGCGGCGCAAACTTTTACGTGTTACGGGGTTGATAAAGATAAAGAAGCAGCGAGATTTAAAGCTGTAGATGAATGGATGAAACGTTGTGTGGTTTTAGATCTTCCTAAAAGGATGGCTCGTGGGGAGACAGTTCCAGGTGAAGTTCTCCAAACAGGTAACGTAGAGCTATTCAATCGGTCTCTGCCAAATCAGTCTCAATTTGAGGGTGTCGGAGTTGGAGCGAACAAAGATGAAGCAACTTTAGATGCTTTGTTTAATTTAGCCAAAGTAAGAACTCTCAAGAAATATACATCTTCAATGAAAAATCCTATGCTGGTCGTGGGAGCTAATAATTGGATGCGAACCAAAGTTCCCTTCTATTTACTCCAGCAATATGATTTGCATCTTTTGTTTTATCCAAACTCAACACAAGCCTGGGTTGTGGGGCTCGCAGCTTTCTCCAGACAACGTTTGGAAGAAAAACCTCAATTCGTGTTTGCTGCTAATGCGGATATTCATCAAGCGATTGATCAGTTGTTTTTCAAAATTGTTGAAGTTCTTCGCCCTAGTGAGCCAGAGACCGAGATTCCAAGAATTCCAGACGAGCACCCAAAGGGAATGGGATCGAAGCTGCATATGTGGTGGACCCAGTGGATCTATCGCTGTCCTAAAATTAGTTTAAAGGATCTATTACATCTTGAAGCATATCCAAGAACACTTGATTACTGGCGTGACTATTTCAGAGATGGGCAAGAGAGAGTTTCAGTTCTTGCAGTGAATAACGAATACTTGCCCAGCCAGATCAGAACCTTAGTAAAATTAAAGTTGTCCTCATCAGATCCCATAAATTTAGTGGCGAATATCAATGGTATTGGCACTTGGAATGATTTTAGAGACGCTTTAGCTTAGGGCAGGCTTGAGTTTCCAAAAAGGGTAGGATTTGAAAGCTTTGTTCATTTGCTGCTCTATTGAATTGCGCGTGAAGTTTTGAAAAGCCATCTCCCTGGCCGTTTCCCCCAGCTCTTTTAATCGATTTTTGTTTCGAGCAAGTTCAATTATGGCATCAGCGAGGGCTTCCACATTATCTGGTTCTACTAGCAATCCGTTTTTATGATTTTCGATAATATCAGTAACTCCGCCACAGCTATAGGCGATTGATGGCAATCCGAATAAAGCAGCTTCAACATAGACTATTCCGAATCCTTCTCCTCTCCATTGATTATTCCAGAATCCAAATCTCGAGGGCATGATAAAGATATCATGGGTGTGATAAATTTCGGTGAGTTCATCCCGTGCTTTAACAGCCGGAAGAAAGCTCACTATTTCACTTAGGCCATAATCATGGACGAGTTGTCTTAATCGAGGAAGATCATCCCCTGTTCCTTGAATGGTATATTTCACATTCACAGAGGAATCCCTGTTTTTTATTAGTTTTAACGCTTGAAGAACATGGTCATGGCCTTTGTACTGCTCGTTGGAATCTAAACGTGCGATAGTGAGCAGTCTGACATTCGACGAACCGATATGAGACTCGCTCAATGGGTTAGCAGTTGAGGCTGCACGAGACATCTCCGTTGTTACACTCGGATGAACAACGGATATTTTTTTACTCTCAAATCCCTGCTTTTCAAGAATAGATTTAGTCCAATAGCTGATTGAAACAATACCGTCTGCTTTTTTTAGTGCCCATTTGTCCTGCGGGTGAAATTTTCCCCAAACCTCAAAACCATAGGCAATAACTAGAAAAGGAGCTCCAGAGATTTTTGATAAAATAAAAGCCATCGGGGCTAAGGATAGGTGACTCGCAATGATCACTGAGATTTTTTGTTTTCGAAAAAGTTTAAAAGCCCGAAAAAAAAGCTGAGGGCTCATTCTGTTTTCTATTTTTTTGAAGGGGCCTTGTAATAGCTTAACGGTTTCGATCGAATAAGGTCGGGGTTCAAGCTTAAAATGGTCTGTTCGTTGTGCCAATAAAACCTGAACATGCTCGGGGCCGTAAAGGTTGGAGAGAAATACTAAAAAGTCATCGATATAGTACTGAACTCCCCCGTAAGTTTCAAAGATAGAGTCATGCTGAAGAAATAGTACTTTTCCAGTTGTGGGTACTGAGTTTTTCAAGCTTGAGAAGTGTAGACCTGATGTTTGGGCCGACCTGCTAAAATCTGTTCTTTGCCCCAATTAGTCACTTTTGCAAAAGCTTCAGATCTCACGAAAGTGTCGAAAGCAGTTTTGTCATTCCAGTCGGATACGATCAAATAAGAATTAGGCTTTTCGATGTCTTTGTAGAGATGCGATTCCGTATGGCCCGGGGCCTCTTTGAGTGCCGTAAGCACTTGAAGAAAAGCCCGTTCAAAAACAGATTCTTTGCCAGGTAAAACGACGTAGTTCATTCCAATAGTAACCATGGGGCTATTAAACTCGATTTTGGGCAAAACGTAAACTCCGCTTGATAAAAGGTGAGGCCTTTGGCTAAAGTACGTTCATGTTTGATGAAAAATACCCAGAAGTCGACCCCAATAAAAAAAGCGCTACCGAAATTTGGGAGGTGCGTTATGCGCCGGCTGGATATTTGTTTGGTAAAGAGCCCATCGTTTCGCTGAAAAGTTTTGTTTCGAATCTCAGGCCTGGAAAAGTATTGGATGTCGCGATGGGTGAGGGGAGAAATGCTGTGTTTCTCGCCCAAAGTGGATTTCAAGTGGAAGGGCTTGATTGCTCAGCGAAAGCGGTAGCGAAGGCAAAGGCCCTTGCTGATGAGAAACAAGTTTCGTTAGAAGTCAAAACTCAAAACCTTGATTTCTTTTTAATGCCTCTGATGAAATACGATTCGATTGTGATGAGCTATTTCAAACCGTTGCCTCGATTCTTTAGTGAAATCAAAAGAGGTTTAGTGATGGGCGGAACGGTGTTGTTTGAGGCATACACGACCGAGCATCTGAAAATACAAAACCCACCCAATCCTTTGATCGATTTCGATCAATGCTTTAAGCCGAATGAACTTTTAATGCAGCTTAAGGACTTTCACATTCTTTATTACCATGAAATGGCTGAGGGAAACTCTCACTTAGTTCGCGCTATTGCCAAAAAAACCAAATAGCTCTCTACCATTAGGTATGGCTTTACTTTTGGCGTGGCCACCAAAAGTAAAGCCATACCTTTTTGATACCTTTTGTGGAGTGCTTTTACATTCCCATGCCGCCGTCGACGACGACGGTTTGTCCGGTGATATAGCTGCTTTGAGAAGAGGCTAAAAAGACAACTGCTTGGCCAATCTCTTCCGCAGTTCCAATTCTTCCTAGTGGGATTTCATTGAAAATAGCTTTTTTCTGATCTTCAGTCAGTGCATGGGTCATGTCGGTTTCGATGAAACCAGGTGCAATTGCATTCACACGTATGTTTCTTGAAGCCAGTTCTTTAGCCATGGATTTGGTAAGCCCTATGATTCCGGCTTTGGCTGCGCAGTAAGCAGCTTGTCCCGCATTCCCTGTGATGCCAACAATAGAGCCCATATGGATAATGCTGCCTTTTCTCTCTTTCATCATGCTTCTGATGACTGCCTGAGAAACTACAAAAGCACTTCTTAAATTAGTGTTGAGCACTTGGTCCCAGTCTTCAATAGAATATCTCATCATTAAACCATCTCGTGTAATCCCCGCATTATTAACGAGAATAGAGATCTTCTTTTTGTCTTTTAGAAGCTGTTCAATCGCAGTTTTTGTCTCGTCGATATTCGCAACGTCAAATTTGACAGCAGAAGCTTTTCCGCCCATGGCGGCAATTTCATTGCAGGTTTCTTTGGCTTTGGCCTCATTAGAGACATAGTTAATGATAACTTCAGCACCTTCTTTAGCGAGCGCCATCGCTGCAGCTCGACCGATACCGCGTGAACCCCCAGTGACTAGAGCAATTTCACCTTCTAATGTCATGATTGACCTTCCTTTAGATAAGTTTCGAATTTCTTTAAATCGTCGATGGAGTCCATTGAGAAGAGTTTAGCATTGTCTGCAATTCTCTTAATGAGTCCGGTGAGTACTTTGTTGGGCCCCATTTCTACAAATGTTGTGGTTCCATATTGAACTAGCGAAGATACACAGGAAGTCCAAAGGACTGGGTGATCTAGCTGTTGGGTGAGAAGGGGAATGAGATCTCCTTCAGTTCTTATTTGGGCATCCACATTATGAACGATCGGAAAACTTGGCCTATGCCATTTAACAGCTTGAAGGTAACTTGTGAATTGTTGCGCCACTGGCTTCATGAGGGGGCTGTGAAAAGGAGCGCTCACATTGAGAGGAACAAATTTTCGAGCCTTGAGTTCTCCAGAATTGGGATCGCTCGCAATAGCCTGTGCCCTATCTACGGCTTCAGCGTGACCCGCCACAACGACTTGAGAAGGGGCGTTGAAGTTAGCTGGGACTACGAAAGAGGTTTCGTTGTTTGTTGTCGCTTTTTGACAAAGCTCTTTTACTTTTTCATCGGAAAGACCTAGAACCGCTGCCATTTTTCCTTTGCCTTGGGGAACTGCATTTTGCATGAGTTCCCCTCGAGTTCTGACGAGCCTCACAGCTTCTGTTAAAGTCATAGCGTCCGAAGCGAGCAGAGCCGAATACTCTCCTAAGCTGTGGCCTCCGCCTGCAAAGGGTGAAAAATCGAGCGTCTTTTTTAGAACCTGAAACCAGGCATAGGAAGTGGTTAAAATACAGGGCTGTTGATTTTTTGTGAGTTGCAAAACGTCATCGGGCCCTTCAGCGCAGAGTTTGAAAACATTTTCTTTGATGGCATCTGAAGCTTCTTCGTAAATCTCTTGGGTCCAGGGAAATTGGTCGACAAGTGTTTTTGACATCCCGACATACTGAGATGCTTGGCCAGGGAAAACGATGGAAATTTTATGGTTTACAGCTGAAACAGTGTGGCTCCCCATGTGATGCCTCCTCCAAAAGTTGTCATGAGCACTTTGTTACCTGCTTTAATGGCGCCAGCTCTCCAAGCTTCATCTAAACATATTGGGAGAGTGGCTGCCGAAGTGTTTCCATATTTATCGACGTTAAGCCAAGATTTGTTCAGCGGAACACCGAGCGTCTTTGCACACATCTCAATGATTCGGATATTGGCTTGGTGGAAAATGAAAAAGTCGACATCTTCAACTTTCATTTGATTGTCTTCCAAAACCTTCATCGAAGCGTCGCACATGTTTCTAACGGCCAGTTTGAAGATTTCAGAGCCTTGCATTTTGATTTTGTGCTCTGAAGGACTGTAATCTGCTCTCCAGGGAGGGCAAGCGGCATAGCCATGAGGAATTTTCAGCAGATCCCCACGAGTCCCATCGGAGTAGGTTCGGGTCGATAAAATTGCGTGAGATTTGTCTTCAGTTCGGGTGAGAATAGCGGCTCCGGCAGCGTCTCCAAAAAGAACGCAAGTCGA
>DDPO01000103.1 GCA_002342225.1 Bdellovibrionaceae bacterium UBA2466
AATTACAACCAGTTAAAAGACAATCATTATTAGAAAAATTAAGACGTGATCTTAACCTTTGCACTGAACCAGTGAACTGGGCATGGAATGAGGATAGATCATGGAAGGAAAACATAAAACCCCACTTGGCAAGGCCAGATGTGGGGTACGTTGTCGGAGAAGCCATCGACCCCAACCCGTTTCCTTCATGGACTGAGACTATCGACCAGATAAGAGATACTAGGCAGAGATCGTGGCCCTTTCACGGAACCGTTTCAGAATACCTAAGCGCTTGTAGACCCCTACTTCTAAACTCGCCAGCGGCATATCTAGTTGATTGCTACCTTGACCCTTTGTCAGATGTCGCCGAATCACTTGTTCGTTCGCTGTTGGCGCTTATTAATGGATCAAAATGCTACTCAATCGAGATAATAACGCGTAGAGCCTCCTTCGGACTAAGGTCAAAGACCTCAGACAAAGGATATCTCACCGATGAAGAATTGCATGACCAAGTAACTAGGATCTACAAACCGCTCATTCCTAAGCAACGGAAGATGGTCATACATCTTGTGGAAGAAGGTAAATTTGGCGGCGATTCCCTGAGGCTGCATGACAGATTTTTTTTAACTTTACATGGATCAATTAACTTTGGGCAGGGATTCCTAGTAGTAAATCAAAAACTACCGCAGCAAAACGCGTTTATCACCGATAGGAGACATCACGATCATCTTAAAGACACATTTATCGAAGGAGTTGCAAACTTCGAGAGAAATAGAATAAGGAAAGCACAAATCGCATATCCTATTGACGTAAGTCAAATTTTTTTTAATAACAGCTAACGTTGTTATGTAAAAAATGTTAGACAAACTATTTTTCCCAAATAAAAAGCTTCAGATTGCCGAAAGGCAATTGGTAAGTCTTCGTGACGAGCTCAACCGGGCACTCGAACGCATAAAGGCTGCTGAAAAGAATCAAGAAAAGCACGAGAATTCGCTAGAACAAATCGCGGAGCTTAAAAAGACCAAAACAGAACTCGAACAAAGCCTGCAATACGTTGAAACCGAACGATGGAGGTTAGCTAGAGAGGTTAGAAGTCTAAATGGTCAAGTCGGTAAGTTAAGAAACGAGTTAGATGAAAATCGGAAGAATCACTCAGATCAAATTGAGCTGACCCGACGTTATAAAGAAGAATGTGAATCATTGAAAAACCAATTAAAGAAATTAGAAAATGATACTAATCTCGCAGCCGTGCAGAGCAAAAGTCAAGAAGTTGAAATTAGAGAATTAAAGATTAGCATTGAACGAGCAAATAAAAGTATAGATAAGTACAAATCCGATATCGATGACTTAAATGTAAAGCTGACTGAAGCCTCAAGGCTTTCGTCGTTAGATTCGCCTGCTATGAAGAAGAAAATAGGTGATCTCGAATTAATGCTTCAAGGTGCACGAAATTGTCTACATGCCGAAAAATTAAAGGCTGATTCACTAGATCGCTTAGGAAGGGAGCTCAAAAGTGAACTCGATAAATTGAGAGACTCAGAAAACAATTTACGACTCGTAAACAAACAATTAAAAGGCCAGATAAACCCAATTGTATCTGCAAATAAGGCTCAGAACAAACTTAACAACATTGTCAAAAAACTTTCAATGACAGAATCGAAGTATGAAGATTTGATTAGAGAAAATGAATTACTTGCTGAAACACACTTAGCTAGAGAAGCCGCTCTGCTGGAGTTGCTTGAACGCGAGAAAAAAATCAACGAGTCACTTAGGGAAAACGTAGCAAAATCTGAGCAATATTTGGCAATCAAAGGTGGAAAATCAGCTAGTAAACAAGATAAAGCGCCTGTAAAAAATGAATTTGTGGCTAACTCAGCAAAACCGGATAGCGGAAAATTGTCTGACGCGGGTTTGAGTTCAAAAAGTCCAAATGCGATTTCATCTGAAATACAGAGTACCTCCAATAACAACGAGTCTGAAGCAGACGCGTGGAATAAGCTGCTGGGTCAAGGTACAAAGCTGAAACTCAAGCCGATTAACCAAAAGAAAGAGGACGCATCGATTTGCGCCACTAACTCAGCCATAGATTCCGAGCTCGAGTTTTCTGGTCCGTTCAGAGTTGCAGGCGCCACCGAGAAATCGCTAAACAACTCAGTAGAATCACTTACTAAAGTTTTTGAACTTATTGAAAAAAGCCCGAGAAAATATCTAAATTTGGATAATATGCTTGAGTACCTGAGGAGAAATTTAAACACAACGGTTCGAGTAATCGATATGGACGTCCTAACTCTATCAGTGTCCGCTCTTCAGCGCACCGACTTTCGTGCTAGTGGCATTTTCAAGATGAAAACAATTGGCGCATTAGACCATGTACTTATCAAGAAAGTAGAAAAAGCCTGCTCTCTTTCCCTTCTCGCTTTGACGATGGATGTCCCGACACCATGGCATCTTTATGTTTTTCGATTTATTAAGGCAGAATCAGTTAGACTATCTTCCACCAAAGATACGCCCAAAAATACTACGAGTGCATAGTCTTTTCTTGTGTCTGATTTCAGGGAAAATCCGAGATACTTAATTTAGGCTCTCTGTGGCAGCTTTAGACCCTTGGGGTCGGGAACCCGCTCTTTCCATTCTGCTAGCAGCTTGTTTTCGTCGACTTCTGCGCCAATGAGATACGCTATGAACTTAGTCGCGAAATTGCGATCGGTAGGACCTGAGATTATTGTGCCCCTCTGCCCAAAGAAAACATGTTGCCAGATCGAATTCTTTGTGGACCAATCGATCCTATTCAGGTGAGATATGGCCTTCGCAACGTTACCTTTGCCATCGTGAATAAATTCAGCGACAGCCTCAATAATAGCTCTTTGAATCACAGGTTTCAAACACGGATAGTCTTCTCTGAGGTCGCTCCTTTGCTTTGTAGCATTGGGCGATCGATCCGCCAACGCGTCCGCCCAAGGGCCAAAGTTGCTGAGCATTTGTTGCCACAGCGAAGAGCTTTCCCCCCAATACAGGTCGACCTTAGTCTGATCGGGTAGCTCCAGCAGGTTGAGTTTTGCTCCGTTATTACATACGCTTTCGAGGAATGTTAGGGTAGATTCATAGACAGTGGGAAGAGTTGTGAATGCTCCCTGCGATCTAGAAATTGTGTTGGTCGTCAACAATACGAGATGGGGTTCTGGCAACAGATTCTTTACAAGTTCTCTAGCAATCAACGCCGCTACGTTATCGTCGTCCGTTATGAGATTATCACCCTTGGCAGCTGGCTTGGCATACTGATTAACTTTATTAAATATCTTACGCGCTTTGACCCTATCATGTTGAATTAAAATTAATGCAACATCATCCTGTCTCACCGCTGGGTTTACTGCAAATGTATTTATGTCCTGCTTTTTCTCGTCTTTACCCAAAATAGCAAATTCAAGTGCACAAAGTCGATGCTGTCCATCTAATGGGGTAAGAACTTGTCCTTTAGAACAATGCAAAACTCCAATTTCTTCAAACAAATTCCTATACATCTTGGGTAAGTCTTTGCCTAGTACTTGATCCAAGCTTTCGAAGTCTGCCGGAGGCCCCATTATTGAGACAATGAAAGCTCCAAAAAATCTGTCGTCATTTTTTGCTAAGTAGGGCGCAATGTGATCCTTAACCCTCTTATAATTAATCTCCCGCTGATAGCGTTCTTCTGGTGTCAGATTTTCCCAACCGTCTACATCCCTTGGAATCCTAACGTAATTAACAACATCCATCGCTTTCATTGTGGCAAGGTAGTAGGTGGTGTTACCAAACTTTGCTCGTTTAACAACAATTGGTTGCATACTAGCCCCTAGCGTTGATTAGATTTAGCATCGGCGAAAGTCTATCAATTTGATCTTGCTCAATTTCTTTTATTCTTGATACATTTTTTGCATCAACCACGAAGAATTCTACCCTTAGCGCTTTCCCATGGCACCTTATCCACATCCCGAGCCTACGGTTGTGCGACCCGCGCCAATGTTGCTTCAAGCGATCTTTGAGCGTCTGATCTCGGGCCGATCCGACGTAGAGACATATTTTTCCTAAAAAAACTCGGTAAATTCCCGGCGCGTCTGGAGCCCATCTCGAAATGTTTACATAGCTGAAGCCGACTGTTTGGTGCATCTACTTATGCTCCAATCTTTTAACTTTAGAAATCATAACACTTATGGTTCTCGTCCTGACGAGACCTTGAGCCGCCTTCCACTGATTGAAAGTGATGCTAGGTTTCATTTGTGGCACACGAGACACGCACCTGCACCTTCGTCCAGCATCAGTATCTCATCGACGTCTTCGTACTCTTTGCCGTCAAGACTTCTGAGCGGGTTGGAAACTTGTCTTGACTTAACCCGACTCTTGCGTGACTCAAAGTCGGTCTTAATTTGCTGAACACGCTCGGGCCGCTCAAGCATCTCAAGAGGTTCGCCGTGTGTCCATGTAAACGGACTTTCATGTTCTAGCGCAGTCTTTTCATATCGCTTCGCTTCTTCAAAACGATCGGGATGCGTTTCCTTCAAACGGACCCACTCAATTTTTTGCTGAAAAAAGCAAAAAGTGCAACCACTTCGTGAGCGCCATTCGTAGTATTTTGGAAGGCCAATTCCTGAGCTGTTAAGTAGCTCTATTACCCCTTCTTTATCAACTCCTGCCTCTATAAAAGGCATCTTAGTGGTGAGGCCCTTTTCAGTGTTCCAGAGGCCTTGTCGATGATCCTCGTCTCTTCGAATAGCGACATACTGGATCACAGAATCCCCGGCCTTAAGCAAGGGGTTCACCCAATTCTTGAAGGGCTCAAGCTTCAGCTTACGAGTGCACCATCTTGTTTGCGCTGAGGGAAGGAAGTAGCCGTAGCGACGAAGCCACCAGTCGAAATCACGCTCTCGCCCGTCGATTGCCCCGGCTCCAAGTCGATTGATTGGCTTACAGAGTACTCCCTCAAGGCGACTTAGAAAATCATAAACCTCAGGCAATTCCTTACCCGTATCGGTAAAGAAGTACTCGATCTCTAATTCGGGAAAATTTTGGCTCATGAATATTGCGAGCGCGGCACTGTCCTTACCACCCGACAGGCCCAAAACATGATGCGTCTTCATGCTGTTTCCTTTGAAAGAGCAATCGATGCTTTTGCTAGCGCGGCTAGCGCAACTTCGACTTCAAGACCGTTAGCTTCGAGAAGCCTTAACACTCGCTCGCTTACGAACTTGGCGGCCTGGTCTTGGCCGGGAGTTATTGAAAATTGCCGCACGACACTTGCATGTTCGCTATCGAGCCCAATGCCCACATTCACTAGTATCTGTCCTTGATTGCGCCCGTTGAAAGAGGCGAATAATTCAAGCTTTTTGAACTCGATA
>DDPO01000086.1:0-858 GCA_002342225.1 Bdellovibrionaceae bacterium UBA2466
TCAAAACCCCACTTTTTTCCGATTAAAAGAGTTCTTCTTAATCTGAGATATCCAGAAAATGAACTCAGTAAATTCTCATACCCCGTGGGAGTATCAAAATATTTTTTGAGATGATTTTGGTAAGCGCCGACTTCGATGTGATATCCTTTTTTATACTCCCCAACTGCGGCAGAAGCGCGCCACGAGCTAAAAAAGGCAATACCCAAAAATAAAATAGCTCTTAAAAGCATCATGAAATTATAACTCGGCCCACAAGTTAATACGCTGAGTTATCTTTTTCTTAGAGTCGATATGCTAAAATAAATAAAACATTAAGGGAGCACTCATGAACCCATTTAAACTCAAAAGTATCGGTTTGACTCTTTCTCTTTTATTAGCAGTTCAAAGTCTTCCCTTGATGGCCGAAGAGGAAATTGGAGGAGCCGAGGAATCTGCTCCAGTCGAAGATCTTCAACCGGCTCAAAAAGCTATCCCGTCACCACAAACTGTTGTTACTCCTACTGTTAAAAAGGAACGTAAAGAGAAGCGCTACTTTGGAACTGAACCTGAACCCCGAGTAGACGCCGGTATTTTTCATGTTGCTTTTGCTGGGGGCGCTAATTTTTTCATCGAGCCCAAACTCAACGCTGTGACCAAAGCTCCATTGGGAGAATATTTCAATGACTTCGGTTTTGGTGGTGGAGTTGTATTTGATTTTGACTACTCGCAAATGGCTGAAAATATTCCCCTGATGTTAAGAGGATTCGTTGGATACAAGTATGTTCTTCAATCGGTTCATGTTTTCGATGTTGAGGGAATAGTTCGAAGAATGTGGCAATTTTCAGATTCAGCCACTTTTGGGATCGGAGCTGGTGTGAG
>DDPO01000086.1:1003-5640 GCA_002342225.1 Bdellovibrionaceae bacterium UBA2466
GGCATTGAATTCCTCGTTGGGCTCAGATTTTAGAACCACAGCAAGCCAAGGTTGTTTTCATAGGGCTTTTTGCTATATTGCCCGCCCATGTTCAAGTTCAGTCTCATTTTTCGCCTAGCCATTTGCTTAGGTCTTGTTTTTTTGCCCTTAGGTAACTTGGACCAATGGCTCTATGACCATTTTTTTAAGTTACGAGGCTCTCAAAAACGAGAAACTGCGATTGTTTTGATTCGCGTCAGTGATGCGAAAGTTTATCAACTCCTTCAGCAAACTGTGTCTGCTCGCCCTTCAAATAATTTATCTATCGAACAAGGTAATCTATCTATTTGGCTAAAGCCTTTCTACTCTGAGATCATAAAAAAACTGCAGCTCACAAGCCCTAAACTCATAGTATTTACTCAATTTTATGATTGGGTAGACAGTAGAAAACCCGATACCAAAACTTCGAAGAATATCATTTACTCGGGAATCATTGACGATGAAAACAGGATCGTGGCCCCCTCTCGTCTTACCGATGGAGACAACTACGGCTTCAACAATCTTTTTCCCGATCCCGACAACGTCGTACGCCAAAGCTATCTTTTCTATTCCTATGGATCGTCTTTAGCCCTAGCGGCACAAAAAGCCCTTGGAAGTTCACCCACTTCCCGAGATCTTATTGAGCCCATAAGAATTGATTATCGAGGTCGAGCAGGAAGTTTTCCAAGTTACAATGCTTGGGATATTTTTAATTCTGATATTGTCGACAGCAACCTATTCCGTGACCGAATTATTCTCATAGGTCGAGAGAGTTCTCCAGCTTCCGATATCGATACCCCCTTTGGAAAAATGTCTAAATTGGAACTCCAAGCTAATATCCTCGATACTTTCATTTCGCATCGAGAAATTAGACTGGTACCTCAAGCGTACAGCAAAGTATTGGCATTAGTGGCGCTTATGGTGGTTAGTTTTATCGCTATTTACTATCCGATTACTCTGGCATGGATTTTAACAATTCTATTCTGCATTTTAATCACTCTCATCAATCTTTTCGTTTTTTCAGAACTCAAACTCTGGCTTGGTATATCCAACGTGCTCGTGACCGCTATCGGGAGTCACTTGATTCTGCTGGGATATACTTTACGGCGCCAGGAGGAGTCCCAATGGATCTTTGAACAAGAGGCCAAATACTTCAAAGAACTGGACCAATTCAAAAACAACTTTATCTCACTGTTTAGTCACGACTTAAAAACACCGATCGCAAAAATCAAAGCTATCACTCATCACATCTTGACTGAAAACAAACAACTTCCCCTTAGTGTGACCGATGGGCTTAAAGGCATAGACCGCACTAGCGGCGATTTAGCTCGACTTATTTCGGATATTTTAAAAATAACTCGCCTAGAATCGATGTCTCTCGAAACAACCAAGGAAGTTATCGACCTTAATCGATTGGTGGAGACAAGCATTGCCGATCTAAAATTTCTAGCTGACGAAAAGCAAATAAAACTCACTGCAGATCTTGAACCTCTTTTTTCGATTGAAGGAGACCAGAAGCTCATTCAAGAAGTGATCACAAACCTCATTGAAAATGCCATCAAGTATGGTCGCCCCCAAACTGAAGTGATTATCAAAACCGAAGAGGTCGACAAATTTGTCACTGTTTCAATTAAAGACCAGGGTATGGGAATCGCTAAAAGTGATTTGCCCCGGGTGAAAGAGAAGTTTTTCCGGTGTAAAAACGTGGCCGATACAACCCCAGGGACTGGTCTAGGTCTTTACTTGGCCAATTATTTCGTTGAACTACACAAAGGAAAACTGACCATTGAAAGCGAACTCGGCCAAGGAACAACTGTCACCTTCTCTCTTCCTGTCACTTAGAATAATTGTTTACTTTCAATGAGTTAGAGCGATTATCTAAGGCTTTTTATTGCGATCTCAAAGGTATTCTGCTATACCTCCCTCGCCGGTAAGGTTTAAACAGGCCACCTGTTTTTGGGGTTAAAAAAGTGTATTCGATATTAGTCGTAGACGACGAAGAGGCTTTGCGGAAGCAAGTTGTAAGCTTGCTCTCTTCTTACGGTTACAAAGTTGATGAAGCCCAAGATGGCATGGTAGCCGCTCAAAAACTTTCGAAAGAGTCTTTTCCTCTTGTTCTGTGTGATGTGAAAATGCCCAACCTTTCCGGTCTGGAACTACTAAAACACATCAGAGAGAGAGAGTACTCAACGACTGTGGCCCTCATCACAGCCCACGCTAATGTCAAAGACGCTGTCCTTGCAATGAGAGAGGGGGCTTTTGATTACATTGAAAAACCGGTCAAAGAATCAACACTGCTTGAAATTGTTGCCAAAGCTAAAAAAGCCCACGACATGATCCAACGAATTTCTCTCTCTGCCCCCACTTTAACCCCAGGGGAAGGAAGAGAATGTGTCGGACAAAGTCGAGAAATGAAACGAGTCTTTCAGGTGGTAGAAAAACTGACTCGGGTCAACACTTCGGTGCTCATTCGCGGAGAAAACGGAACAGGAAAAGAATTGGTCGCAAGAGCCATCCACTTTAATAGCCCCAGAAAAGACGGGCCCTTTGTCGCAGTAAACTGTGCCGCCATTCCCGAAACTCTCATCGAAAGTGAACTTTTCGGGCACGAAAAAGGTGCTTTCACAGGTGCTGACCAACGGCAAATTGGGAAATTTCAATACGCTGCTAAGGGAACACTGTTCCTCGATGAAATTGGAGATACCAGTCAGGCGACTCAAGTCAAACTACTCAGAGTACTGCAGGAGCATGCTTTTACTCCGGTCGGAAGTGCGAGAGAAATTAAATCAGACGTGAGAATCATCGCAGCGACCAATCGCGACCTCGAAAAAATGATTAGAGAGGGAAAATTTCGAGAGGACTTGTATTACCGACTCAATGTCATGCCCATATTCTTACCTCCTTTAAGAGAAAGAAAAGAAGATATTGCAGCACTGGTCGATCACTTTATTGAAAAGTTCAATCAAGAACATGGCAAAACCATAACTTCCATTTCAGAAGATGCTTTGGCAGCGCTCGAGCATTTTCATTGGCCCGGAAATATTCGAGAGCTAGAAAATGCGATTGAACATGGCTTTGTAGTAGAATCTTCATCGACTCTTTCATTTAACAGTCTGCCTGACTACATTCGAAAAGCCTCAAAAAAACTTTCTCTTTCCTCAAAGACAACCCTCGAAGTAGACGCTCTCGACTGGGAACGAGGCAAAGAAAGTTTTGAGCGCGAATTCATTCTACAAGCGCTTAGAAAAAATAGTGGGAAAATTAATCTCACTGCCGAACTTGCAAATATCCCAAAAAACACTCTGCTTAGAAAAATTAAAAAGTACAACATCAATCCACGCGAATACGGTGGATGGGAAGGCAATCTTGAATCCTAAAATGCCCAACGGGGATAAAGATCTTACTTACTCCTCGTATCTTAAAGTAAAAGAATTGTTATCTCTTCAAAAACCCTTAACCAATCCCCCTGCACACGATGAACTACTTTTTATCGTGATTCATCAAGTGTATGAGCTTTGGTTTAAACTTATTCTATTTGAACTACGCTCGCTTATCGTTTCCTTAGAAAAAGATCACTTAATCGAAAGCTTTCATATTTTGAAACGGGTTTCTGAAGTACTCAAAGTGTTAGTCCAACAACTGGACATTCTTGAAACCATGACCCCTACAGACTTCAACAAATTTCGCTCAAACCTGAATCCAGCAAGTGGTTTCCAAAGCATTCAATTTAGAGAGCTTGAAATCATTTCGGGGGCTTCGGTAGAAGATTACAAAAAATTTGCTGCCCTTGAACCTGAATGGTTACCCAAGTTGGAAGAACTAAAGGGCGGCGGAAATCTTCCTGACGCTTTTAAGAAGCTATTGATCAAACGAAAAGTCATTCAGAGCACTTCCCAAGACCACATGCGAGAGGGTCTATTGACAGTTTACAATCAGCCTCAACATCGAGACCTTCAATCTCTTTGCGAATCGCTTATCCAATATGATGAACAGCTATCTCTGTGGCGCTTTCGACATGTCCAGATGGTCGAAAGAATGATCGGAATGAAAAAGGGTACTGGAGGATCCTTGGGGGTCTCTTATCTAGCTCAAACCCTCTCAAAGCGTTTTTTCCCTGAACTGTGGGATTTAAGAACCCACCTTTCCTCAGGTTATTAAATTGAAGTCAGGAAAGCCCTTACAGGGCTAGCATCGCCTCCAGCGATTTTTAAAGGCACTGCAGATAGATGATAGAACCCTTCCTCAACATCTACCAACACAATTCCCTCTAAAATAGCCAACCCATGCTGAAAAACTGCGTGATGAGCTGGAAGTTCCTTCGAAGAAAAAGGATCAATAGAAGGGGTATCGATTCCTACTAAAACCACGCCTTGAGATGCGAGAAAATCAATCGCACATTTAGAAAAGCTCATAAAGTCTTCGTTAAATGAATGCGGATTAGGGAACGAGAGAGTCTTGATCAATACCCTTTTAGCTAAAATTTTCTTTCCTTCGAAATCATTTTTATCAATAAGAGTCCCCGGACCTTTACGTATTTCAATGACCTGACAACGGCCACAATAAGTTTCGATAGAATGGGTATCAATTCCATTTTTAGTGGCTTCGGTGTGGTTTACAGC
>DDPO01000086.1:5734-6262 GCA_002342225.1 Bdellovibrionaceae bacterium UBA2466
AGAGTGTCCATGACTATTTTGCGTTGAAAGGGTTCATCTCCCGGCCAAACCGCTATTTTCTCACTTAAACTAGGACTGATATCAGTTACTTTACTTACTCGTTTTTGAAAGGCTTTATAGTGATACTCCAATCGGTGATCCGAAGAATATTCATCCACGGTATTGAGTCCCATTGCTTGCAGAAGCGGTGACACAGCCAGCGCGGCTAACTTCATATGAAACCCCGAAAATACTTTCACTACAACACCAACTCCCTTTGGGTATTTTGGAGAGGCTGGAAGCGCAATCCCCAAAAGCCCATCAGCTCCCTCTTTGGCGACAAGCCCTGTATTTCTCTTCATTAAAAGGGTGTCGACTCGCTCAGGCCCACCAACCCACTCAGGATAAGAAGTCATTATCTGCCGAATTTTAGCCAAGGTTGTCCCCGTTGGAGCAGAACCCAGCTTTTGGTAAAGATGGGCCATCTCTGAAAGTGTCAAAACAGGCGATGGCAATTTGCAGCCATCCACTACAGTTTTGAAGTCTCGT
>DDPO01000106.1 GCA_002342225.1 Bdellovibrionaceae bacterium UBA2466
TAAGCAGGTGATTCAGTTAACTGTCTTAGCTCTCTTCTTAAAATTTTACCCACATTGGTTTTGGGAAGCGATTTTCTAAATTCAAAGCTTCTTGGAATTTTGTAGGAAGCTAGTTGTTCTCTGCAGAAGAGCTTGAGTTCTGTTTCTGTGAGAGAAGCGTCTTTGGGGATAACAAAAGCTTTCACAACTTCTCCGGCTGTTTTGTGAGGAACTCCCACCACTGCAACTTCTAAAACCTTAGGGTGTTTGGCAAGAGTGTCTTCAATTTCATTAGGAAATACGTTAAAGCCTGAGACAAGAATCATGTCTTTTTTTCGATCGACGATAAAAAAGAAACCATCCTCATCCATTCGAGCAATGTCACCAGTGCGAAGCCAACCCTCTTTTAAAACCAACTCGGTTTCTTCAGAACGATTCCAATAACCTTTCATCACTTGAGGGCCTTGCACACAGAGCTCGCCCGGTTCCCCGAGCGGTACTTCATTTCCTTGTTCATTCACCACTTTTACAAGGGTCTTTGGCATTGGAAGACCGATACTACCCGTTGGCCAATAGCCATCGAGCGGAACGACATGAGTCACAGGAGATGCCTCGGTAAGACCAAATCCTTGCATCAGACGATTTCCGGTTATCTCTTCCCATTTTTTAGCGACACTTTCTTGCAGAGCCATCCCTCCAGCCAGAGCAAACTTAATGGTTTTAGGAGCCAGAAGTTTAAAAGCTTTGTTGTTGTTGAGAGCATTGAAGAGGGTATTGACTCCAAGGACGATAGTTATCGTCTGTTTTTGAAAGGCTTGAACGGTATTCTCAATAGGAATGGGGCGGGGAATTAAAACAAGTTTATCTCCTCGAGAGAGAAACATGAGTGAGTTGATAGTAAGACCAAAAATATGAAACATCGGTAGTGCATTGAGGACCACCTCTTCTCCTTCGATGAGATACGGGTCTATCCAAGCTCGCACTTGAGAGATATTACTCACCAAATTTCCGTGTGTAATAACGGCCCCCTTCGATGTACCGGTTGTCCCTCCAGTGTATTGAAGAAGAGAGATGTCTTCATGAGAGAGTTCAGGGAAAGAGGCTGGTTTTTTTCTCCCGAGTTTTAAACAGTTTCGGTAGGAAATGGTTTTTAGATTGTTTTCCGGGGTTTTTTGCCCCTTATAGCTCATAACCCAAGATACAACTTTAGACTTCGGAAAAGGAAAAAGGTCGGCTACTTCAGTAGAAATGATCGTTTTAATTTCTGTTTCGGGCACAATAGCATCGAGTTTATCCAAGAAAAGATTAAGAATCACAATGGCTGTTGCGCCGCTGTCCTTGAATTGGTGGAGCATCTCTCTCGGCGTATACTGTGGATTCGTGGGAACGCAAATAATTCCTAACTTTTGTGCCGCAAAGAAAACAACAGGAAATTGGACAATATTGGGTAGGACAATCGCTAATCGATCACCCTTTTTGAGCCCTAATTCATTCTGAAGATAACCTGCAAAAGAGTTTATTAACTCATTGAGCTTTGCGTAAGAAACTTCGTGACCCATGCAGTAGAGTGCTGCGTCAGTGTTTTTCGAGTTTAATTTAATGGATAAAAATTGGGGTAGAGATATGTCATGGGAGTGCTTAAAACTCTCTGACACACAGCTCGGATAGTTTTTTAACCATGGCTTTTCCATAGCTTTTCCCTTAAAGGGTAGGGGATACCACAAAGTTTTTTCGGGATCAAAGGGCAATGAAACACTTTTCAACGTGGATGAAGTTAGTAAGGAAAAGCATTATAATTAAACAACATAGCTTAACTCTTGGAGGACCCCCAGTGAGTTCAAATTCGATAAAAACGACGCTACTGATTTTAGGTATTACCATGGGGTTTCTGGGGCTTGTGGAAGGTATCGGAAGGGTTGCTATCCGTTATGTAGAGTTGAAGCGTCCCTCGGGAATTTTTGGTGAAAAAATTTTAAGCCATCAGGAGCCGATGTTGGGTTTCGGACTCAAAAAAGGTGTCAACGAAGACATGGGGGGATGGGCTGTTAAAACAAATTTATTAGGATTTCGAGATAGTGAACTCACTTTCGAGAAACCCTCTGATGAGATTCGAATTTTTATCATCGGTGGATCAACTGTTTTTGGCTGGGGAGTCAATCAACCCGAAACGATTCCAAGCATTATTCAAAATAGAATGAAGGAGTTTTCTGGCAAACGGATTCGAATCATCAATGCAGGAATCCCTTGGTACGCATCTTGGCATGAGGCAGCCCTTGTTTTTTTTAAAATTTCCGAGATGAATCCTGACTGGATAATTTCCGTTGATGCTTTGAATGACACAGCTCAAGGGGTCGCACCACTTTGGGAGCCAGTAAGTCGTGGGTTTTTAGACCCTCCTACTAAAGTGGCTTTCGAACGACTTCACACGCGAGGGGGGGCCCGTTTGTTATTTTCTGACCTCCTTTCGCTCAGTCAGACTTACACCTATTTTTCCTCAAAACTCAAAGGGAGAGAGGGGATTAGCAAAGGAAGTTATCACCCCGAGCTTTGGGATCAGTATGTGAGCTTAAAAGAAAAAATTGAAGTTTTAAGCTCAGCCAAAGGAATTAGGTTCACAACTTTCTTTCAACCCGTGATTGTAACTGGAAAAAATCTAACAGAAGAAGAAAGTCGTAACAACGAGACCAACATGAGGCTACCAGACTTTGCTGAAGTTTTTAAAAACACCTATTTAGAAGGGGAAAAGCGGGGGCTTGCAGCTAAAACATTTCGCTTCATTTCGCTTAAAGATGCTTTTAAAGAGGTCAAGGAGACTATTTATATAGATGGGCAACATTACAATGCCCGAGGGAATGAGATATTAGCTAATGAGATTATTGTTAAAGAGATTTTACCCAATCTTAAAAAGCTTACTACTGAAAGCAACAGCCGTACTTAATGAACAACCACTAAAGTTAGACTTTAATTTCTGAAACTTCCGCAGGTATTGTTAATTTAGCTGCAGTGGCTTTTTTAATTTCTTCTACAGAAACTCCTGGGGCTCTTTCTTTCAGAACTAAACCTTCTTTAGTCACATCAATCACAGCAAGTTCGGTCACAATTCGACTCACAACCCCTACACCGGTTAGAGGAAGCTGACACTTAGGAAGTATTTTGCTCTCTCCGGTTTTTGAGACGTGTTGCATAGCTACAATGAGACGACTTCCACAAGCAACAAGATCCATCGCTCCACCCATGCCCTTCACCATTTTTCCGGGGATAATCCAATTTGCAATACTTCCAGTTTCATCGACTTCCATAGCCCCCATGACGGTCAAGTTAACATGTCCGCCGCGAATCATCGCAAAAGATTCGGCACTTGAAAAAATAGCAGAACCGGGGAGAGTCGTGACCGTTTCTTTGCCTGCATTGATATAGTCTGGGTCGACTTGATTTTCTTTGGGGTAGGGACCTACTCCTAGAAGGCCATTTTCACTCTGCAAAACAACAGTGATTCCTTTAGGAACATAGTTGGCCACAAGAGTTGGAATGCCGATTCCTAAGTTGACGTAGTAACCATCTTTGAGTTCTTGCGCGATTCTTTGAGCAATCTGTTCTCGAGAGAGTGCCATAATGCTTATCCTTTAGTGGTCATTCGACGTTCGATTCTTTTTTCGTAGTTTTTTCCCTGGAAAATTCTTTTGACGTAGATTCCGGGTACATGAATGTGGTCAGGATCTAGCTCCCCAGCCGGAACTAATTCTTCAACTTCAGCAATAGTTTTGTAGCTCGCCGTAGCTACATTGGGATTAAAATTTCTAGCGGTACCCCTAAAGACCAAGTTTCCCATCGTGTCGCCTTTCCAAGCCTTCACAATTGAAAAGTCGGCGAAAAGTGAACGTTCTAAAATGAATTTCCGTCCATTAAATTCTCTGACTTCTTTACCTTCAGCAATTTGGGTTCCATAACCAGTGGCAGTAAAAAAAGCAGGTATACCGGCTCCGCCCGCCCTAAGCTTCTCCGCTAGAGTACCTTGTGGGGTGAGTTCGAGTTCCAACTCACCTGATAGAACGAGTTGTTCAAAAAGTTTGTTCTCACCTACGTAACTTGAGACCATTTTTTTAACTTGGCGATTTTGCAATAGCAGTCCAATACCAAAATCATCGACTCCCGCATTATTGGAAATACAGGTGAGGTTTTTAACCCCTTTCTTGGCTAAAGCTGCAATACAGTTTTCAGGAATTCCACAAAGGCCGAACCCCCCGAGAGCTAAAGTGGCCCCATCAAAAATATCTTGTATGGCTTCGTCTGCATTTTTGACCAATTTATTCATCGTATTTTCCCTCGTAACAACAACGCTGTCCTCATATTAACCAGTTTTTTGGGGTTGAAAATCAAAAAAAAACCCCCTCGAGCCATTTGGCCAGAGGGGGTTTTAAGAGTATTAGACCTTAGAAAGTGCTTGGAAGTGGCAATACGATGAGATCTTTTTCAGAGATACCTCGGCTGCTCCAAGCGGCTACAGGTTCATCAGCTACAGCTCTTCGAGCTTCTTGAATTGCTACTTCGACTGACATCGTTTTAGACAAAGCAGCTGCTTTGATAGCTCTTTCTCTGTTAACGATACCTGAGCTTGCGACTTTCCCTTTTAGGAAATCTTTAACATCGACTGTGCCCATGAGGATCTTCTTAATCCCAGCGGGGTTAAGACTGGTGTTTTGATCCTTAACGAGCCCAGCGACATTTGTTACATAAGGAGCGGCCATGCTAGTTCCACTCATTTTTAAGTGGTCATCTCCAGGAATGGTCGACAAAATGGCAACCCCAGGAGCTGCAACTTCCACCATTTTTTGTCCGTAGTTTGAGAAAACGGCCAAGGAAGTCATTCCATTGGTAGCAGCTACAGTAATCGTATTGTCTGTTTTAACGTTGGCTGGAGAAGCTGGAATACTGTCGTTGTCAGTTCCATCATTTCCGGCTGCGAAAACAAACAGAGTGTCTTGGGCAGCAGCAACGAAGTCTTTAGAGCCTTTCACAATTTCGCCGACGAAGAACTTCGCATAAGCATCAGTCTCGGCATCTGTAGGCTCGGCTCCAGTAAGTTGTTTTACGAGCTGTTTTACAATAGGTTTAACAGCAGTCATGCTAACACCAAATGAGCCGTTAGCGATTTCTGACTTCACAGCTCCAGTGTATTTACCAACAGTTGTTAGCATTTCCACTTGGCGTTGGGCCAACATGGTTAGAAACATCTTCACCATCGGATTTTCGTCTCGTTTGTCCGATGCGAGTCCTCGGTGAGCAGCTGCAAATTTTCGAACCTCTGCAGCTCCAGGGGTTTCGGTCGGAATCAATTTAAGACCGATCAGAGTCGCTTTTTGAGCGGCTTCGGCAGAGATTCCGGAAACGTGGGTTCCATGGACAAAGTTTCCAAATTTTTGAAGCTCTTTTAGAAACTCAGGATCATTTTTCTTTGTTTTGTACCACTCTTTTTCTTCTTCAGTTGCAGTACCACCTAAGATTTTGGCCTGAACTTCGAAGATTTTGGTGCAATCTGCAGAAAAAGTTCCGAGATATTTGTAATCGATAATTTCGTTATTGTTTTCGGCAAAGTTCCAACCGTGGCTATCGTCTTGATAGGTCGTCCCGTCAGAGTCGACAGTTTTTGCTTCTGGGTTTTGCCAGATATTGTTTTTTAGGTCCTTATGTTTGTAATCAACACCACTATCAATGATAGCAATGTTGGCCGCAAATAGGTTCAAGGATGTAATTAATAGACCAATTGCTAGATGCTTCATTCAGTTTCCCCCAATATTTAGTTTACTTGCCGATAGAACAGTAGCTAACTTGCCGACGAGAACTGCAACCCCTCCAAAGGGATTACATTGTGATTAGATTCTCTATGATCTATTAGGATTTTGTCACGTTTTTGTTAGCGAAACTTAGTGACTTGCTGTGTCGCTAAAGGGCTCAAACTAGAGGGGCTCTATTTTAAAGACCCAGCTCTTTTTGAATTTGCGACGCCCAACCCTTGACTCGTTTATCAGTAAGATTGTCCTGATTCTCGACATCTATAACGAGACCTAGGAATTTGCCGTCTCTAATGGCTTTTGATTTTTTGAAATCGTAGCCATCGGTGGGCCAGAGGCCTACCAATTTAGCGCCACCTTTTTCAAAGGGTTCTAGAAGTTCTGCCATTCCATCCACGTAAGTGTCGGCATAACCTTTTCCATCGCCCAAACCAAAAACTGCAACTTTTTTGCCTGCGAAGGTTAAAGCTTTGACCTCTGGAAGCATAGCAGCCCAGTCGTCTTGGAGTTCCCCGATGTGCCATGTCGGGACACCGATTATGATGTTTTCAACAACCGTGAGATCGACGGGGTGAATGTCGGTGATATTTTTCAAATAATCTACAGAGCCAAGTTCTTTCTTTAGCATCTCGGCTATATTGGCTGTATTGCCAGTGGATGAACCGAAGAAAATAGCCGTTTTTGCAGGGGTAAGTGTGGGCTTAGTTCGGTCAACAGGGGCTGCGCTGGCAGCAGCAGCTGCTGCTGGTTTAGCCGCTTTGGCAGCAGCTTCAGCTTGAGCTTTGGCCAAGGCCGCTTTTTTCTCTTCTTCGAGCCGTTTTCGTTCCTCTTCAGCTTTTCGTATTTTTTCTGCGATTTCAGTTTTTACTTTTTCACTATGCGCTTTAAGATCGGCATGAGGAATAGATGCGATAGCGCTTGTATCTTGAGCAAGATACCCTTCAGAAATCATGGCTTGGCTCGGAGCTTTGGAGCCTTTGCCGCGTAAGTTCTTGATAACTTCGGCCAATGGTAGGGTGACCGTGATGGTTTTTTGATTATCTAGAAAAAACTCGAAAGTGATTTGTCCTGAACGGGCTCTGTCAGAACCCACTAAAAATTGCTTTAGTTCCTGAGAAGTCTCAATAGACTGAACAAAAGAATGGTCTTTGGCTGGGGCAAAAGTATAGCTCGCATCAGCGACCTTTATAGAACTCACTTGGCTATTGGCTTTGACCACGACTCGGAAAACCTCAGTTGAGGTATCTTTCCAAACTCCCCATATCCCTAAGTGCCCAGGTTCATCTCCTTTGCAGATGCCGAATCGAGCAGGTCCTTGAGAATTGCCAGAAAGATTCATTTTTTTCAGTAGCGACATGTGGTCTCTATCTCCCTGAAGATTTAATTGCGCTAAAGACCTTAAAGGCTAATTGGCCAAAATTCAATATTAACATTAGGTTTATAGAGGTTCCCTAACTCACTTAGTCGTCTTCTCAGCCATGAATTTCACCAATTTTAGATAGATTTGGGCCATGTCCAAAGCATCACTGAGGGCCGTATGGTTAGACTCTGTTCGAATATTGAAAAACTTTAAAAGTTGGCTTGTGGAGCCACCACCTGGCGGCAAAAGGCCTGCATCCACCAAGAAGCGCCCCACACAAGTGATATCTAAAGTGTGATGGTGAAAATGCTTATCCATGAAAGCTTTGCCAAGATTTTTAGTCAAAAGTGGGATGTCTAAAGCGCTCAGGGATTTGCCTAGGAGTAGGGGACGTTCTCCTCCAAAGAAGGCCTTCACTTTTTCTGAGTTTAAATAGTCGAACATCCATTGACCAAATGCTGTGGGAGTTATCCCTTCAGCATGAGCTTTTCGGATGAGTCCCTCGTTGTGTTGAATAACCCACTCACTTAAAGTGGGTTTTAGTGTTTCGAAGCTGGGGCATTGAATAAGGACCTCTTTTCCCAATTCTTCCGCAACAATATTTTTACTACCATCGACTGGAACCACTGCGACTTG
>DDPO01000066.1 GCA_002342225.1 Bdellovibrionaceae bacterium UBA2466
GGAAACAAATTCGAGTTTCGCGCCGTAGGTGCTTCAGCCAATGTTTCGGTTCCAGTGAGCATCTTAAACGCAGCAGTTGCAGAGTCTTTTAGAGATGCGACCAACAGACTCAAAGACCTACTCACCAAGAAGAAAAATCGGGATGAAGCTGTAATGGAGCTAGTTCGTCAACTCACTGTCGAAACCAAAAACATTCGCTTTGAGGGGAATAATTACTCTGAAGAATGGAAAAAAGAGGCAAAAACAAGAGGGCTTCCCATTTTAAATACTACAGCTGACGCCCTTGAAGTTTTGCACAACGAGAAAGCGACTGAGTTTTTGGTTTCCACAAAAGTGCTAACTCGACCAGAGATTGAGTCTCGCTATCACATTGCTGTAGAACGGTATAATAAGACTCTCGAAATTGAACTTAGAGCTTTAAGTGAGCTTGTCTCGGGATTTATCGTTCCAGCTCTAGAGGCACAAATTCGAGCGAGCGGCGAAACTCGAACTCTTCTGACTTCGGAGCGAGCAAAATCAGCTCAAACGTTGCGTCTAAACTCGATGGAGATTTCGCTTGAAGAAGTCCTAAAGCACCAATCAGCGCTCCACGAGGGCTTAAGTCAATTGGCTACCCAAAAAAGTGAGTCTGCCACTCTGAAGTATATCGCTAAGGAATTAACCCCTATCGCATCTTTGCTTAGAACTTCCTGCGACGAAGCAGAGCGATTAGTGGCTGATAATCTTTGGCCCCTTCCGAAGTATCGCGAGATGCTTTTTGCAAATCATTGAATCAGTGTTAATCTTTTGGGGCTCAGAGCCTTTTGCTCTGGGCCTTAATATCCCATGACTGCATCAAACCTGTTTTGGATTCTCACTCTACAGTTCCTTTTCGGTCTTAATTATTTGGTCTCAAAAACGATCGTTTTGCACTACACACCCTTAACATGGGCTTTTGCACGATCCTTTTTCACAGCCTTCGTTCTTTTGATGGTAATTTTTTTTAGAAAAGAGACCCGTTTTCGGGAAGTTTTAGCCCGAAAAAAAGATCTCATGCTCTTGGCATTGACGGGCATCATACTCAATCAAGCCTGCTTTCTTTTAGGATTAAAATTCACAACTTCATATAACAGCGCATTAATCAATACTCTCATTCCAATATGCACTCTAGCTGTAGCTGCAATCAAAGGCTTCGAATCAATCAAGTCAAAACAAATCATAGGTGCCGCAATTGCACTGTGCGGAGTTTTTGTACTAACTCCCCCAAGCCAATTCAATTTCTCTAACAAGCACCTTGTGGGCGATTTACTGACTGTTGGAAACGTTTTGGCTTACTCTACTTACTTGGTCTTAAATCGTGAGTTTGTAAAAAATCACTCCCCTCTTTGGACGACTGCTTGGGTGTTCCTGTTCGGAAGTGTCGGACTCTTTCTTTGTGCTTTTCAAGATTTGCCGCCCCATTTTTTTACAGTTCCACCGGCCCCCGTACAAAGAGCCCTAGCTTATGGTCTTGTGGGTGGAACTCTGGTTCCCTACATTATCCTCAGTTACGCTCTTAAACATACAAAGTCCTCAAATGTCGCTCTATTTGTCTACTTACAACCTGCTATCGTAGGTGCCTTGGGAGCTCTCTTCTATGACCATCACTTTACGAAAGAGTCCCTTTTCGCGACGTTCCTTATTTTTACTGGTGTTTTTGTCGCTACCCAATACCCGAGGAAAGCTCCCAACGCTGAGTGTAGACAGTCCCAAGAGACAATGACATAATACTCTCTTAACTTTTAGACTGCTCTATCTTGAGAGAGAACCCTCATGACGAAGAAAAAAACGAACTCAACGCACCAACTCCACCCCATATCGAAGTGGGTTATACGAAAATCAAAGCAAATTGCTATTGGTGGACTCATTCTTTCAATTATCGGAGCTTGGTTCTCAGCACTTCTCTATCAAAATTTAAAAACCGATATTGAGGAACTTCTTCCACAAACTGCAAGAAGCGGAAAAGATCTCAACACTCTCACTTCGAGAATGGAGTCGATCGATAGTATAGCTCTAGTCATATTTACAAAAGATTCCGATTCAGGAGAAAAAGTTGTCAACGCCCTAGCTTCCAGACTGAATCAAATTCCCAAAAATATAGCAGCCCTCATTGAGTACAAAGTTGCTGATGAAATGGCCTTTTTTAAAAAACGGGCAGGACTCTTTCTTTCAGTTGAAGATCTTGAAAAAGTAAAAACCTACATTCGAGATAGAATTAAATACGACAAAGAGATGTACAATCCCTTCAATATTTTCCCCGTAGGAGACCGATTTAAAAAACCCGAACTCGATTTCAAGGAGATTCAATCCAAATACCAAAGAAATGGGGCTTACGACACTTTTCCAAACGGCTATTACGCCAACTCAGATGGAACTCAGAGAATTATCCTTGTCTACATGGCCGGGAAACACTCTGACCTTCACACAGCCCATTTACTAAGAGCTGAAGTCGACAAAGCTATTTCCGACGTAAATCCGAAATCTATTGCCCCAGAAGTTGAAATCCATTTTACTGGGGGAGTTCAGAACTTTCTCGAGGAGCATGCGGCCCTTATTGCTGACTTAGAGCTCTCAACACTGATTGTAACTATTCTTGTCACCCTCTCCATGTATCTTTTTTATCGGGATACTGTAGGCACTTTTGCAGTTCTTGCTGCGCTTTTCGCAGGTACTTTTGTTGCTTTCGGAATTTCCTATTTTGCTGTTGGATACCTTAACGCCAATTCAGCGTTCTTAGGAAGTATTGTCATTGGTAACGGTATAAATTTTGGCATCATCATGCTGGCGCGATACATCGAAGAACGTCGCTCCGGACGAAGTAAATTCAGAGCCGTTGATATTGCGATGCGAACCACCTCTACTGCTACAATGACGGCTGCTCTTGCCGCGGGACTTTCTTACGGCTCTTTGATGCTTACTCGATTTCGGGGTTTTCAACAATTCGGGGTCATAGGGCTTATAGGGATGGTCATCTGCTGGATTGCTGCCTTTACTCTTCTTCCGGCTCTTCTTATTATTTTCGACCGACGGGGTAATAAAGGCAAAGAGACCTACAAACCAGCTTTTACTTTCGGAGCGAATCAAATCGCATCCTTTGTATCTAACCGTTCCAAAGCTATTGTGCTCGGCTCTGCACTTGTTTCGTTAGCTGCATTATTAACTTTTCCCACTTTCTCACGAGATATCATTGAAACGAACCTTGGCAAATTACGCTCAAAAGAGAGCATGGAAAAAGGTTCTGGGTACTATGACCGCTATTTGATAGATATTTTTAAGCGCTATCTAACGCCAATCGTAATCCTTTCCAACTCTCGCGAAGAGTCTAGGAAGATAGCAACTTTATTAAGAGAAAAAAAAGAAAAAGATGGACCCGATAGCCCCATCGCTTCAGTTCAAATCTTTGATGATTTCATACCAACTCAGCAGGAAGATAAAATAAAAGTTCTTAAGGAGATCAAAAAACTTCTTACACCCAAGATTATCGACAACCTAGATGAAGAGGATCAAAAACTTGCTCGAGATTTCCTGCATGACGAAGCTTTTGTGCCCTTTACTGAAAAAGAGATCCCGCAACTCATCGTCACGAAATTTAGCGAAAAAGACGGTGCCGTTGGAAAAATGGTCTATGTGGAGCCACCTCTTCAAGGTAATTCAGAAGTCGCTTGGAATGGCAGAGCATTAATCGATTTTATTAATGATTTAAGAAGAATTTCTGATTCCGTATCTCCCGGCATCCCAGTCGCTGGACAACTACCCATCAGTGCCGACCTCGTTGAGTCTATCTCGATCGACGGCCCCCGTGCGACTCTCTTTGCCTTTCTGGCCGTCATAGTGTTAGTTGTGGTCCTGTTTAGGCACCTACAAACAGTGGGGCTCATTTTGTTTGCTCTACTTGTTGGAATAACATGGCTTGCCGGCTTTATTTTAGCTACCAAATCCAAAATCAATTTCCTTAATTTTATAGCACTACCTATTACTTTCGGAATTGGCGTGGATTACGGAGTAAATGTTTTCCAACGGTACCGACAAGAGGGAGCTGCCAATATTCTCCAAGTGATTCGGCAAACTGGGGGGGCCGTGATTTTAGCAAGCCTTACAACGATTATCGGCTACAGCTCTCTTGTCATCGCTTCTAATCAGGCTTTCGTGAGCTTTGGAAATTTGGCAGTTTTTGGGGAAATGACTTGTTTGATTGCCGCAGTCATTTCACTCCCAGCCTATTTAGTATTCAAATCCCAGCGCAAGGCCTAGTGTCATTTTTGTAACAGCTGTATAGCAGTTTACCACCGCCTGTTTTCTCAGAGTCTTCTCTTCGTCGCTGATTTAGCTACAAAAAACAAATTGGTATGACTCCTGCTCTATCCACCACTGGCCAGACTTCTGGCCGTGGGTTCGCTTCAATTGGTTTGAAGCCCCAAGTTCAAGTTGATGTTGTTTTTGTTGGAGTGATTGTCACATGAAAGTTCTTATTTATTCCCTAGTGATTGCTTGTTCGCTTCCCCTGTTTGGTCGTGGGCTATCAGATTCTCATAGCTCAGATTCACTAACCACAACAACGAGGAAGGCAAGACCTCTTGCAGACGTCAATAAGTCAAATACCCGAAATTTCATGGGCCCCGGAATGGGAATGGGTATGGGAATGCCCGGCATGGGAATGGGCGGAATGGGAATGGG
>DDPO01000062.1:0-867 GCA_002342225.1 Bdellovibrionaceae bacterium UBA2466
AACCACCCATTTCTGGCCGAGCAGATAATATCGATATTTAAAGTTATAACTAATAAACACCGCATTTATGGTCCCAGGAGGGTCTAGCTCCACCGCTGCAAGCTATATACGGGAGAATATTAAAGGTATTTTCAGCTATTTAGATCGGGTTTACAGACGGGTGCCCATCTCGTTTTAAAACGAATCGGTTTCAAGAGGGATTTGGGAAAAATCATCCAATTGTTCGAAAATAAAATCCTGCTGTGGGGGTGCTCTTGGCGGAGCCTGGATTAGAGGCTCGGAATTTACTCCCATTGATTCAAGAATTCGTTTTGCCACGATCGGATCTTGAACAGTTGAAACCAGCTTCATTTTTCCACCGCACTTGGCACAGTTCAAAATCTCAATTGCAAAAGATCTTTTTAACAGTTCTGCCCATTTTGCCTGGGCCGGATACTCACTATTTTCCTTTTTATCTTTAGCTTGTTCAGGAACAATTTTTGCTCTTACTTTGGAATTCGGGGCAAGTAACCCGTGGTACCTAAGCAGATTTGCTCTTGGTGGTGGAATAAGCGCTACAACTTTTTCTACTAGTTCCAATGGGGCAAACAAAATATGGGTTGTACCATCCGAATACTTTGTCTTAAGTCTGTAAAGAATCTTCCCATCAGGAGCCTCGCTCATTCGCTCCAGTGCAATAGGAGGCCGTGCCGTGTACCGGCATAATTTTCCTAGGCGCTTCCGATCATTTCCTTTGATTTGGACATTGGCGTGCAGACTAAATCCGTCTGAAAGAGCACAACGTTCGCTTACGAAATAGGCTCTTCCAGCCCGATATTCCTCCCCAATTCTTCTAACCCTTTGGCCTTCTCGTTCCCCAATTCCAAT
>DDPO01000062.1:994-3035 GCA_002342225.1 Bdellovibrionaceae bacterium UBA2466
ACGATCTCTTCATTGGTTGGAGGAAAAACGGGAACAAAGTGCAGCTTTCCATTTTTTTCGGTAAAGACTCCATCCAAAAACAGAGAGTGGAAATGTACGTTTAGGTTAATAGCACCACCAAACCGCTGGACGAATGTCACGGCCGCGGTTTTACCGGCTATACCATTTCGTCGAGCAGACTTTTCATACCAGTTTGAAATCACTCTGATGTAGATAGCCAACACCTTTGTCACTAGCGTTGGATTGTAAGCAAGGGCGTATCTAACAGAAAACGGAAAGGACAATACCCATTGCCTAACGGGAACATGAGAGAAAACTCTATCAACTAAATGCATGGCGACTTCGTTCATTCGCCGTCCGCCGCAAGAAGGACAAAAACCCCGTTTCTTGCACGAAAAGGCCACAAGTTTTTCGCTTTTACAGGATTCACAAATAAGCCTAACAAATCCCTTTGCGAGTATCCCGCACCCCAAATAGGCCTCGACTTCCTGAAAAACATGCATGGGAAAAGGTAATTTTTCTGTCTTGCTTTCGGCCCGAGCAACAAAGGTTTGAAAATGATCTTGAATGGTTCGATAGAGAATCGTTTTTTCGGGTTCGTGGCGAGAATAACCTTGGCATGTTCTTTCTGCGGCGGTAAACACACTCTCGGCACTGCAAACCTAGTGATTGCCCATTTAGGCGCTGCGAGATTCGTGCTAAGGATAAAAATAGGTTTCCGAGATTGAAATCTGGGTTTACTGGCATTAGAAATATCGCAGCTTAAATCATTTAAGTGTCATCTTTCCTGAAACCTACCGCTGAGACTTTGCTGAGACTAAAGTCTCAAAGTCTCACGGTGAGACTCAGTGTAAAATTCATAACCCCCACATTTTCAATCACTTAAAAATTCGGATCCATTGGCACAAAATTGCATTCTCTAAGAACCCTGAGTGGATAAGATTTCAAACAAATCGGCATAGAAAACAGCCCTAAAGATAGCCCCAAAGGTAGCCCAGGGTGGGCCACCTTTTTCGTTTGGCGTGACAACCTTCTGAAGGGAGTTTTTACATGCAACTTTAAGAACTTAACTTCGCTGGGAAAAGCATTTTTTATTTTCTCTCTGCTAGGGGACCCCTCCCCCCCAACCATAGGGCGGAAGGGGTCCCCTAGCAGAGTCTTTTATACGATGAGACGGGTCCGATTGTTTTGTTGAGACTGAGATTATTAATTTTTAGATTTTTGGAATTTTAAATAATGAAACACTTCTGGAAAGTACAAAGTCATGAAACTTGCTTTCAAAGTTTCATAGCATTAAACACAATCTCGATATCCTGTTCTTTGAAAAATCAGAGGCTCTCGCCTTACCGAAACCAGGAGAATCGGTATGGCAATTAGAAAAATAAATAACAAATATGGCGCGTCCTATCAGGTCCGAATCCGAGGAGCTGATGGCCGCTACATCACCAAAGTAGTGCAATCTCGAAGCGAAGCCGAAACCTATGAAACCACACTTCTTAACCAACGCAATCATTCTGTTCTGCCCACTCAATCGGGAAATAGAATCACTATGGACGAATATTTTGTCCTTTGGTTTGAAGCTGTGAAGTTTCAAGCAAGCCTTGGCTGGCGAAAACAACAAGAAAAAATGTACGCAAACCACATTAAGCCGGTCATTGGGCAGATCAAGTTAGGGAAAGTTTCTGCTTCACTGATTGCACTGATCCTAAATCGAATGGCAAATCGTGGTCTTTCTCCCGCGGCCCGACTTCATATCTACGGACTCCTCAGAAAACTGTTCTCGGATGCCAATGAGCTCTTTGGTCTTTTATCTACTTCACCCGTGATTAAACAACTTCGGCCAAAGCTCATTATCAAAGAGGCCAGTTACTTAAACCTCGATCAGCTAAAAAGGCTGCTGAGTTACGCTTCGGGGAAACCCTATGAGCTTGCTATTGGGTTAGGAGTCTATTTGGGGGTTACGAGTGGGAGAGATTCAAGCTTTGCGTTGGCAGGATGTGGACTTTGAAAAGAGACTTATCCACATTCGAAGAACCTATTC
>DDPO01000121.1:0-2956 GCA_002342225.1 Bdellovibrionaceae bacterium UBA2466
TAATCTATTTTCGGCCAAATACTATTGTGCCCTTTTAAGTTCAAAACGAAAGATGATTGCCCCTCATTTCTGGAAATATGGAACTCATACTCCTTGCCATCTTCATTAACCACCTAAGTTTTAAAAACTCCCCAGCTTTAAAGAAAACCGGGGAGCTTCAATTTAATCTCTAGCGAACGCCAATTCTTTGAACCTGATTAGCTTTTATCACAAGGTCGAAGCTTTCTGCACGATTTCCATAGGTGATGATGACATTGTAATTATATTTTTTACAGGTCTCGAGTCCAGGGATCACGAAACTACGAGTATGACTTCTGACTGTTTTCATTAACTGCCCTTGAAGATAGACATGGGCACAGGGGTCTGGAACAAAGATCTCAATATAAGAATTGCCCAGCACTCCACAATTTTCTTGGTTTTGTTGTTCCTGTTGTTGATCTTGTTCCTGATCTTGTCGTTGATGTTGTCGCTGGTCTTGCTCCTGTTGAGTTTGGTCCTCCTGCGTTTGTTCTGTTGATTGGTCGGCAAATGATGCCAAGCTAAGTGTCATTAATCCGATCATTAGATGTTTGAATATGTATTTCATAGTTCCTCCTAAAGGTTTTTTTCATTAAAACCTTGGTGAGATTCATCGTGCAATTCGCGTGCTTGAATAACTAAGAAATACCTGAGCCTTTTAAAAATAGATTTGCCCAGCGTCTTATTGAAGTTAACAACAAAACGAACTTCAAAAGTAGTGATGCCTAGAAATTTTGCCGAGCCCTTGCTCCTACAAGCAACTCATGTAGATTACATCACGAAAGCCGCTTAAAGTTAGTCCTCAATAAATCCGATAAGTCTGAGTGACCTCGAAGAAAGATCCGCCTTCATTGGAACCAGAGCAGCATTCGTTAGAGTTCCCTTGGAAAAACAATGTCCCCCCCCCTCAAATCTGTATCTTTTCCCGGAGCTCAAAAACCTACTACCTCATACCCCAATCAAGATTTTGGATGTCGGTTGTGGCAATGGACACCTCACAGCAAAGTTAGCTGGCCTTGGTCACACAGTCCTAGGGATTGATGGCTCTCAATCCGGAATAGAGATTGCAGCTAGGACCTATTCCAACGCACCCAATTTATCGTTCAAGCAATCATCCGTGTTTGAAGATTTCAAAAAACTTTGCGAACCGGTAGATATCGTGATCAGTTGTGAGGTCATCGAACACCTCCAACGCCCCTCAGAAATGCTTAAGAGGTGTTTCCAAATTCTTAAGCCGGGCGGCACTTTAATTGTGACCACCCCCTATCACGGTTATTTTAAAAACCTTACGATTAGCCTGTTAAATGGCTGGGACAATCATTTCAAAGTTGACCTTGATTACGGTCATATCAAGTTCTTTTCCAAACGCACGCTCAGCCAAATGATGATTAAAACTGGATTTACCAAACCCTCTTTTAAATATGTCGGTCGAACGTGGGGACTATGGAAATCGATGATCGCTGTCTCCAGAAAATAACAGGCTTTTTTACTTAGTTCCAAAAATGGAACAAAATGGGTTTGAGACACTCAAGCAGTGCACATCTTCCATTGAGCAAAACTCTGTAAATGATTTTGAATTTTTACTTTGGGCCCAGTTGGGATCGAACCAACAACCCCCAGATTAGAAATCGTGACAAGCAGAGTTTGTTAGAAAGCACCAAGTCACTGAAATCACAGCGATGTCAAAATATAAACAATCACTTACGTAAGGCGAGAGTTTCTGGTTATAACCAGTAGTTACTAGCTCTGTTGAGTACGTGTGGAACAAAAATGGAACAAAATTTAAGGAATTAGCTACAAGCAAAACCCGAAGATTCCGAATTTAAATAAAGATGTAAATATTTGTTATTGTTTATTTATTATGTGTATATACTTATATTTTCAATTTGATATTATATATTTATGATTAAAGATTGTGCTAAAAAACTCGATAAGTGGTTAATAGATGAAAACAAAGAAAGAGCTGAGAAAGGAACTGTGCCGCTTAAGTGCACAATCAAAGTCATTGGCCAAACTGCCCTCATTGAGGCCGGTTTAAAAATCCAGCTGGCAGCCACGATGGATGTGGACTTGAGTCAGCAATTAAACGGTATTGTGAGAGAGAGGCTAGCGCAATTACTTGCTGGGTACGGCAAGCAAATTGATCCGGTAGGTCATGAGGCCTGGATGCCAGATGAAACAGAATACCAGGAAGTTTACACTGGAGAATTCGTTGAATGCTTCATAGCCAAACCCGAGTACATTCTCATCTCAAAAGCTAAAATGGCGCCCTCAAAAAATAAGAACCTGATTATTGAATATCTTGGGACAAGCCCTACTTCGCTCTTTTTTGAACTGGCGACTAGATATGGAGTCACCCTAGAGGATTTTCTAAAATGAAAAAAAACGAGCTCATTAAAAAGTTTCAAAAGAAAGCGTTAGCACTTCGCAAGGCAAAGAAAACGCAGCGCTATTTGCGCGTCGTTGGAAAATTAAAACGTGCGAAACTCATCGATGCTCCAGGTGTTCCGGATTATGGTGGTCCCGTCGAACTTAATGATGTCCTCTGGGCCGGAAAAATTGAGCCTCGAATTCTGGAAGTTTTACCCACTCTCATAGCAACACGTCCCAAATACCTTAGAGTTTATCAAACTCCGGAGGATCTTAAGACTGTCATCGATCAAATTCGTGCTGGCAAAGCCACAGCACAATTTCGAGGAGTGGCTCCTAAGGACTATTGTAAATGGTTACCTGAAAATGCGTTGGGTTCCAGTGTATTAAAAACAATTCGTATGCGACCCGAGGAAATCCAGATGATTCGAAATTTAAAATCAAAGCTTGGAGTTCGGTCTGACGCCGATGTGATAAGAAAAGGGCTGGAACTTCTAAATACTGCCACAATGAAGAAAAGTTAAAAAAACAAATCGCAATTTTCTAAGAGTAGGCCCTATAACCACCC
>DDPO01000121.1:3027-3623 GCA_002342225.1 Bdellovibrionaceae bacterium UBA2466
GTTTTGTTGCCATCGCGCTCACTACGGAAGGTGTTGTGGGAAAGGGACTAAATAACAATCTTGAAGCACTTAGTATTCCCACCTGGGGATTCGTCTTATTATTGTGTGGCATGGTTCTGGTGTTGAGAGATCCGAGGGACACGGTTCGCACCTCGTAACTTAGCGGTAATTCGTATTGGAAGTTAGCGAGAAATATCTTATTCCCTCAACCATTCCCATAAGAAGCAGTGAACCGCATACACTGAATTTTTTCTCGTAATTTCTCCGTTTGGATCTTAGACTTTTATGAATTAATCTTTTAGTTACATAGATTGCTGATAATTTTAATCGAAAGAGGAAAAATGAAACGAACAAGTGTGCTTTTAGTTTGGGCCTCGATTTGTGTGCGAGGAGTTTTGGCTACTCCGACAGGGATCAACAATATTCCTACCGCCGATGTGGTCCCCCACCGAAAAGTAGCTATTCAACACTTCGGGAGCTTCGGCCCGGGGAATAATCAGTTCGCTGCCAATGGAGCTGGGAATAGTTCACTTTGGATGGGCTTTAAAACAGGCATTCAGGCCACTGCCCCCGTAAGAGTCGAGGTCGGTATGGAT
>DDPO01000121.1:3632-4217 GCA_002342225.1 Bdellovibrionaceae bacterium UBA2466
CAGACCAAAGCTAATTTCTCCCCATGGGAAAATGGAATGGTGGCTCTTGGCATTGCGAATATTGCGCTGACCGATTTTGATCGAGCGGGTCATCCTTTTAGCTATGGGATTTTGGCTCAGGATTTTGGGTATGTGAGAGCTCATGCCGGATACGGGTTGCAGCTCAATGCCAATACTGCACTTTTTGGCATTGATCGAAACTTTAAAATCTTTAAAAGAACTTTAAATTTAAATATTGATTTGGTTCAAGCGGCTGATCATAGTTTTTGGCTTCCAGCTGCGGGGTTTAAGTATGACCCCACGGATTACATTGTGCTTGAGAGCTGGGCAAATTTTCCGGGAAGAGGGCGATCTAGTTATATTGCAAAAGTTAACTTAGTTTTCGGAGTCTAATCTAAGGAGATTGCACCGTATTTCGGAACAAGATCTTACCCAGTTTTTTAAATACACCGCCAAAAGTAAAGCCGTACCTTTGGGGGACAGTTCTCTCGGAGCGACCTCAGTGCTAGAGTCCAATTGAGGAGTTTCTGGTAAGAGAAAAGATATGAATACTTTTAAGTCACTTGAAGAGATTTATTCTAGAGT
>DDPO01000015.1 GCA_002342225.1 Bdellovibrionaceae bacterium UBA2466
ACCCACAACAAAACTAAAATAACGACGAAGACCCCTATGATTTGACCTGCTTGTTGATTGGGGGGCAGCATGAAGACGACAGTGATAAAGCCGACCCAAGCCACTGCCAGCACAGCGATGAAAGTGCTCAATCTTCCCAAATTCCACGGCCCGATTTTTTCATGTTTTCCAGTAAGTCTCACCCAAAGGCGAGTCGCTATGGGTAAACCATAAGAAATATAGAGAGCCACGGTTGCTATCGAAACTACCGCACTATAAATACTGACTGAAAAAGCTAAGACGAGTGCAGAGATCGCCAATGCCCAAATCGCAGGTGCTGGAGTTTTATGCGTATCATCGACTTTTGAGAGTAGGTGAGAGAGAGGTAAACCTTTGTCTCTCGCAAAAGCGTACACCATACGAGAGGCTGAGGTCATTCCTGCAAGCCCGCAGAGCCACATAGCTCCAGCGCAGAGACCCACCACCACAGAACCAAAACTATCTCCTAAGTTGAAGCGAAAAATATCTAAAAAGGCTGAATCGCCTTTGAGAGTAAATTCGTTGAGATCCGGAATTGAGAGTGTGACGGCCATCAACATGAAAAGGCCGCTGAAAAGAGATAGTACGACTGCGAAGAAAATTCCCCATGGAGCTTTTCTTCCGGGATCGACTGTTTCCTCTGTGACGTGAGCCGAAGCATCGTAACCCGTTAAAGTCCATTGGGCCAAGAGAAGCCCAATCATAAAACTGTAGGACGGCAAGAAACCATCGGTCGAGTTGAAATGGTTTAAAAAACTTAAAGGTTGTTTAAAGCCTTTTACAGCCAGAGCTGAGATGAGAACGACAACGACGACGACATGATAGATCGCAGAAAAATCATTGAGCCATCCGACAAGTTTAATGCCGCGATAATTTAAAAAAGCATGAGAAAAAAGAAGCGAAGCATAGAGGCTATTTACAACCCAAGGAGTGTCGGGCAATCGCAACAGAGGTATCAAAAATTTCGCAAGGCCGTAATCAATTCCGGCCAATATAGCAAACATCCCGATCGCATTGAAACAGGCAGTGAACCAGCCAATTGTTCGTCCTCCAAGAAAACTGCTCCAATGGTAGAGTGCTCCAGCTGTTGGATAGGCGCTGGCGAGTTCAGCCATCGAGAGAGAAACAATGAGAGTAAAAATACCGACTATGATCCAGCCCCAAAACATTTGACTCGGACCCCCGTGTTGAAGTCCGTAACCATAGAGCTGACTGATTCCAGTTAAAATTGAAACGACAGAGAAAGCGACCGCAAAGTTTGAGAACCCACTTAAGCCCCTAAAAAGCTCTTGGCTATAGCCCAGTTTGGCTAATTCCTGTTCATCTTTTTTTAATTGTTCTTGATCCCATTTCATAAATTATGACAGCGCTTAGCAGCTCGGTTATTTGAACACTTAAAACTACTGTTGGTAAAGAGGGTTTCAAAGAATTCAATCTTCAGGTTTTACGCTTTGCATTGTGTTTAAGAGTTTGAAAAGGGAGAGGGGAAAAAGTAGGGTAGGACATCTATAAAGTCGAGGTGTGTTATGAAATCAATGTTAGGTCTGTTTTTCCTTTTTGGAACACTTTCCTTGAGCGCCGCCAATCATCCTCTGGAACCGCTCGACAAAAAAGAGATAGATATGGCCTCCAAGTGCGCGAGGAGTTCATCTCAATTTCCTAAAGAAGGGATGTTTCCTCTGATAGCTCTGAACGAACCACCCAAAGCCGAAGTACGCGTATTTAGTCCGGGGAAGCCATTCCGTCGTGAAGCTTTGATTTGGATTTTTGAAAAAAAGAGCAATAAAACCTTTGAAGCGGTTTGTGATCTTAACAAGAAGACTCTTATATCTTGGAAAGAACAAAAGAATGCTCAACCCATGGTTTTGCTCGAGGAGTATGAAAAATTGCCGGTCATTGTGAAGAAAGACCTTAAATGGCAAGAGGCGATGAAAAAGCGGGGAATTAGTGATTTTTCAAGAGTGCAAGTCGACTCTTGGGCGGCAGGGCACTTGATCAACAAAGATTTTGATGATGGAAGAAGACTTCTCCGAGGGATTTCATATCTGAAAGATAAAGACATGAATTTCTATGGGCGCCCCATTGAAGGGGTCATCGTTTTAGTCGATATGAATCAAGAGAAGGTTGTGGAGGTCATTGATACGGGAGTAGTTCCAATCGCCGAAAAATCGGATCAGTTTGATGCTCAATCAAACCACCCAATCAGAAAAGATCTGAAGCCCCTGATGATTTCCCAGCCAATGGGAGCGAGTTACAGGAAAAATGGAAATGAGATTATTTGGCAAAAATGGCACTTTCGATGGACTTTGCACCCTCGAGAGGGACTGGTTCTGTACGACATTGGTTATGAAGATCATGGAAAAATTCGTCCCATTCTTTACCGAGCATCAGTCTCCGAGATGGTAGTCCCCTACGGTGACCCCGACGGAAACTGGTCTTGGAGAAATGCTTTTGATGCTGGTGAGTATGGTATCGGTAGGCTGTCTGCAATCTTAGAAAAAGGGAAAGATATTCCCGCGAATGGTGAGCTTTTGAGCACTGTTTTTAGTGATGATCACGGTAAAGCCTATATTCAGAAAAATGTGGTTGGTCTTTATGAAAGAGATGGCGGGATGATATGGAAACATTGGGATATCTATTCAAATAAAAATGAAGCCCGAAGAGCTAGGGAACTTGTTATCACTTT
>DDPO01000125.1:0-2127 GCA_002342225.1 Bdellovibrionaceae bacterium UBA2466
TTGTTTTTGAGAGGTAAAATGGAGGGTTTCTTGATCAATGTCGACACGACTGATGAGGGAGTGTCGACAACAGAGAGGGAATCGAACGGGAATGGCCACGCGCAATTTTAAGGGAAGGCAAATCTGGGAGTGGACATTCCCCGGCCCGAGGGCACCCGTGGGGTGCCGTAAGGCGATTCCCCCCACCTCCACCAAAAAATTCTAATGAACACTCGTTTTAGAAAAAAGATTAAGAACAATCACTCCAGAAGTGATTAAAAAAATTCCTAGCCAACCCGCTGGATCTAGCCGTTGATTGAACAGAATCCAACTCACTATAGTGATCAACACCACACCCAAGCCAGACCAAATCGCATAAGCAATGCCCACAGGAATAGTTCTCAGAGTGAGAGATAAAAAATAAAAAGCTGTTCCATATCCCAACATGACTAAAAGAGATGGATAAAGTTTTGAGAACCCTTCAGAGGCCTTGAGAGCTGAAGTTCCAATAACTTCACTGATGATTGCAATCACTAAGTATAACCAGTTCATATTGGAATCATCATAGGTTCAACCTCTAAATCGGTAAACATAATTAAATTCAAAGCGGTAGCTCTAAGTGAGGGCTTGCTGCTATGATTATTCGTAATTATCCAATCTTCATGAACAAAAACCTAGATTCAATCAGATTTTATGCTTTCTTGGGTGTGTTCCTATACCACCTCAAATTTTTAGATGGGGGCTATTTAGGTGTTCAGGCATTCTTCGTTCTCTCAGGGTTTCTTTTGACACCGAATCTCATTGAACTGAAACAATTTGATTTTAGACAGTTCCTTTCTACTTTCTATGGTCGTCGCGCCCTTAGAATTTTCCCTGTTTACTATGCCTATCTCTTTGGGGTGGGCTTGGTCGGAATAATTTATTTATACTGGTTAAAACATCCCCTCTCTACTTTAACCAACTTTTTTGAGACTCTACCGACAACATTAACGTATACTTATAATTTTTATCACGCATCAGCAAAGTATGAACACAACCCTTTAACGAATCATTTTTGGTCTTTGGCTGTTGAGGAACAATTTTATTTAATCTGGCCTTTGATTATATGGGTCACAAAAACAAAAAATATCCGACGATTTTTGATTGTAGTAGTTGCTTTCGGACCCATTTTTCGCCTCGGGACCTATTGTTTGTCCCGATTTACAAGTGCAAAGCTATGGCTAGCATTTCCCGAGTTGCTCATTTATGTCGTTCCTTGGTCTCACATTGACGCTTTTGCACTAGGTGGTCTCTTTGCATTGACTAAATCATTTCCCAAATCTCTAAGCGCCAAGTTTATGCTATTGGCAACATTACTTGTGGGATTTGTGATCGAGCTATTAGCTAAAAAGACCACTTCATGGAACACGCTGGGTTACCCATCGTTAATGAGTGGTAACTATCGATTTGTATGGGGCTATTCCTTGGTCAACTTGAGCTTTGCACTGCTGATTAAAAAAATCTCTCTTAACCTAGAGAATATTCCCACTTTAAATTGGCCAGTGGTTCAATACCTAGGAAAAATATCCTACGGACTATACATCTTCCACTTCCCTTGCATTTACCTATTCTCTTCAAGCCGTCTAAAAATTGATAACCCTTTTCTAAACACACTTGCTATTTTTTCCACAAGCGTGCTCTTAAGCATCATCAGCTATGAAGCTTTTGAGAAACATTTTCTTAAATTAAAAGATGTCTGGTTTCAGAAGAGTGTATCAAAAGTTCAAAATCAAGACCTAATACTAGACCATGAACCTACCTATTGAGTTTGTCTAATCAAAGCGCAGTCTGGATTGATAGGCTCTGCCGCTCTAAATCCGGTTAATCCAGCAATTTGGGCTCGAAGATCTCTAATCTGCTTGTCAAAACGGGCAACTTGCGGCTCCTTGGTGCTCTTGACTGCTTCAGCATTCGATTTGGCTAACTCAGCCGCAGTTTTCGTTCCTCGAAGCTCAGCTAAAGTGCGGTTGTCAACAGTGTTGATGTTATCCAATTCTGTATTGATCGCATCGATTCGTACCGACAGAGTCTGAATAGCTTCAGACAAAGCGTTGTCATCCCGATTAAAAGCAGCTTCTAGTGCAACTGCATTTCTTTCATTGAGAGTTA
>DDPO01000125.1:2151-7167 GCA_002342225.1 Bdellovibrionaceae bacterium UBA2466
CTTTCCCACTGGTCAAAACCATTTCTCAAAGCTCTCTGCTGTTGCTCTTTGGAACCTTTCTCTCGAACTTTGGCAGTTTTCTCATCTAGGAGCTCAGATTCCCGAGCAGAATTTCTTCCAAGGTTGGCTATTCTTAGTTCCAGATCTCTAATCTCGCTCGCTTTAGTTGCAATCACAGTTTTTGCATTGTTGAGGGCTGTCAAATGCGGAGCTCTGTCAGCAATTGCAGTTTGCAACTGAGTATTGAGTGTTGCTGATTGACTATTTAGGCTCGCCAAAGTTTCACGAATGTTGCCCTCCCTGACTCCTTGATTTTCGCAACGTTTCCGAGTGATGTCTGATTCACTTTCAATAACAGCATTAACTGTGGCCAAATCTTGAAGGGTCTGAGCAAGCTCTGCGCGACTCAGAACTCGCCCTTCAGAGCTACCTGAAAACAGAGCCACACTAGTTAAAATGAAAGTTTTTTTGAATGACATATGCGCCTCCAACTCCATTGCGGGAAAAGGAATAACTTACCTGAACCTCTTAAGAGAAGGTTCGCATACTTCCAAAAGCCAATCAATGAAGCAAATGTGAAATTTTAAACATAATTCGTTTTTTCCGAATGACATCTGTAACTTGCAAAACATCTAAACAACTGGAACCTAGCCTTAATCTTGGGCCTCAATTTCATAGTCCTTCAAGATTAACCCAAGCCTCTCAGGGAACCACTCAAGCCCCCACTGAGCATGAACCACGGGGAGTTTCCCAATCACTTCTAAAAGGCAAATCTTTACAGAGGTTTTTTTCTCGCAGGACAAACGAAATGCAAAATCTCTGAGCTTTTTCAACTTTCGAGGCCCTATGCAATGACTGGGGCGATACCTCGCATTTGACCGTCCTCTGACCTCGATAACCCAGTATCGACGAAATTGAGGATCCCATGCCAGACAGTCTATCTCCGTACTTTTTTGTCGCAGGTTCTGCTGAACTATTCGAAGCCCTTTTTTTCGACAAAACGCCTTCACACATCGTTCGTAGCTTCTTCCCAGTCGAAATGTATTTTTATGACTCATGAACTTAGGACAAGCAATTTAAGATCCGACCTTCAAGCGATGCTACTTAAACACTAGCTGTGATTTTATCAACAAGTCTCATTTACAAAAGTGGTCTCTGAAAGTTAATGTATAGTATCAATGCTATCGATTCCCAAAATAACAAAACCAATCAAATCGCTCTTTCTAAAGATTTGGCCAAGAAAGACTTCTAAAAATAAAATCGATTTTTTTTTAAAGAAATTTAGAGCCCACTATGTTTCTGTGGCTCTGAATAGAATAGGCGGAGAAGCCGACGGAGGATATCTTATTCCAGATATTCTACATCGAGTTAAATTTTGCTTTTCGCCTGGAGTTGGAGAAACATCAACATTTGAAAAAGAACTCAGCGATAGTTATAGAATTAAGTGTTTTTTAGCAGATGGCAGTGTTCAGGGCCCCACGGTCAGTGACCCCAACTTTGAATTTGATCCTCTGTTTTTGGGACCTATTAATGATGCTACTCATGTAAGGCTAGATTCTTGGATATCCCAAAAAGTTTCCAAGGACTGCGGGGATCTCTTACTTCAAATGGATATTGAAGGTGGTGAGTACGCTGTTTTAAATTCAGTTCCCAGAAAAACGCTCAGTCAATTCATTTGCCTCGTCATCGAATTTCACGATTTACACAAAATTCGAACGTTTAGTTTTTTTAAAAAATTTCAAAGTTCATTTAATAAGATTTTTCAGGACTTTTTTGTTGTACATGCTCATCCTAACAATTGCTGTGGAGCTGTGGGAATAGAAACTTTTTCTGTACCTCGCGTTCTGGAGGTGACGTTTCTGAGAAAAGATCTAGTTAAAACCCTGTTGAAGACCGAAGATGTTCAACTGCCGCACTCTCTTGATCGAAAAAACGTTCCAAACAAAAAGGAACTAAACTTGTCCAAGGAGTGGTGGGATAAAGGCGTGAAGTAAAAAAGCCTCTCGACACAATCAAGTCTGGTGTCTTTTGGGTTTTAAATCGTCCTGAAAAGGACGCTTTGCACTTGTGCTGGGCTTCCATATACCGGACATGTTTTTTCTCAATACCTTCGCTTGAAATACCGCACATAGATAGATGAAGACTTCTAGAAATACCCCAGCTGCTATATCGATAAGCTTGTGTTCCCCGCGCTTGAAAACTTTGATTATTGAGCGAAAGCGATGACTCATTTTGAGTGTGCCTACTGAGAACCCAGTGCGTTGAGCTATCTCAAGATGCCCAAGAGTCACTCGAAGCCGCTGAAAAAAGTAATCCGAGAGGTTTGAGGGAGCTTGATTGTAAATAACTGCATTTGGAGAATAATTAATTCTAAAACCTCTTGCGACAACAGAAGCCTCTAAATCTGCTTCGTCTGCTATCGTTGGATTAACAGTGACAGATATGTTTCTAAGCAAACTAATTTCAGAGGACTTTGGGGCTACCAAAGCAATTTCATGATGGACATCCCAAAGTATCTTACTAATTCTCACAGATAAACGATCTGTATTTCCACATGTGACAATTCTTCCCGCAGACACGCCGACTTCTGGGTTATTGAAACAATCTAGAAGCGTTTCGAGAGCCCCCTCCTTCGGAAGACAATCCGCCGAAACCATACCGACAAATTCACAATCTGCTAATTCTTTCATGGCCAAGTTAATAGCAGCAGGTTTTCCACTTCGGGCGGGCATCCTTTTTAGGAGAATGGGCACCTCTTTTTCATCTAAAGCTAACGAGGTTACTATTTCATCAGTTCCATCACTGGAGCAATCACTGACCACGACAATTTTTTTGGGAGGATCGCCTCGCCATCTCACAGCTTTCAGACGATTAAGCACTAATTGTATGGTTTGATGTTCGTTGTAAGCTGGAACTCCAAACCCGTATGATGGTCGTTTCATGATTTTAATTCATCTTTTTGAGCGAAAACTATGAACCTAGAAGGATGAGAGGTAAAATAGTTTTCAAGTAAAAGAACAGGGCAGGACAAGAAAAGCACAAAGAGTCCGCAGACCCTTTTAAACAAAATAAAGAATTTAATCTCGTTGTTGTAAAAAGCATATGCCGTTGCGCTTTTAAAAAGGCTAAGTCCCACCGCCATAGCACAGCTTAAAGAACTATAGGGTAACAATCCTAAATTTTGAAGTCCAAACCGCTTGAAAAACATTTGGGTCCCTTTAACGCTGGGAACAGATACATGGCGTGGGACTTCATTGAGCGCTATATAGTCTTCTTTGAATACACGGACCGGAATAGAATCCTGAGCTGGAAGCCCTGCCACCATCCACCCCCCCGGACGAATCAAAGGCAATATTTTACTAAAAAAAACTTCTAAATTGGGAATGTGCTCTAACACATCAAAACACATAATGACATCAAAGGAATTTGGTTCAAAGTGTTCGGGCAAGGTTTGAATATCGATGCACTGAGCTTTCATCCCCTTGGATTGAATAGCCTCAATATCTCCCCTAGACATATCAACACCTACAATGTCAAATTTGAGATTATGAAAAAACTCTAGTCGATTACCATTACCACAACCAAATTCTAAAATTTTTATGGATGGCTTTTTAAAAACAGGAAGCTTTCGAGACAAAGCCCGAGCCTCCTTTTGATAGAGGAAATTTAAAAACTTTGACTCAACGAAACTTACCAATTTCCTAACCCCAGATGTCTGCGTTGGTGAGGGAATATTATATTTTTCTGGGTAGTAGTTCCCTATATCTGAGGTACTGGGAAATGGGGACAGAACTAAAGATTTACACTCACTGCACTCAATCAAATCCCAAGTTCCGGGAACATATCCAAGCCGATCTTTTACATTATGATATTTAACTTCTCCAAGTTTCCCCTTGCACCAAAGACACGCAGTCGGAGTTGTCGCATCGGACTTAATATTCAAATGGTTCGCGTTTTTCATGGTAAACTTTCCTATGCAGCTTTCTTTGGTACCCACCTCAAAGAGGGGTCATTTTGTTTTTCCGAACTGCTTTCTAAATACTCCGCATCTTGATTAACATTCCACACGTCAAAGAGTTTCTGTCCTGCCAGAATATTTTTTACAGCGAGAATAGCTGTCATCATGGAGTGATCTTGATTATTATAGCGATGCATTCCATTTCGCCCGATAGTGTAGAGATTAGGGAACTGATTTTCTAATTCGACTTTGATGGTATTTACATGGCGAGCATACTCATCGTCGTAAACTGGATAGGCCTTCTTTTGACGAACAACAAAAGTATCAATGACAGATTCTTTTTGAATGAGACCGAGTGTCAGAAGCTCCTCGATGGCTAGACGACTCAGTTCCTCATTCGTTGCATTCCAGAGGTTATCAGACTCAAAACAAAAATACTCTAAACCAAGACAATCATATTCAAGCCCCGGAGTCATCTCCGGAGACCACGATTTGAAATTCTGGATTCTTCCCACTTTCACATTGGGGTCATGAATATAGATCCAATTATCATCTAGCCCTTTGAAGTTCTTGAGCATCACTGCGACAGTTATGAAGTCCCGGTAGCGAAGTGAATTTGCAGCTTGAGTGAGCTTTTCAGAGGCTTTTGGGTTGAGCATCAAAATCAATTCCCTCAAAGCACAGGTCGTAATTAAATAATCTGAAACAAATTTGAAGGGTTCTCCTTGAGCCCCTTGAGTTATTACTGTCCACTGCTTTGTTTCTGTAGCGAAAGATATGCTTTTTGCTTCGGCCCCCATGACAACTCTCCCACCTTGAGCTTTTACTTTATCTGCCATGGTTTCCCACATCATACCTGGGCCTAATCTAGGATAGTGAAAAGAATTGATGAGGGTCTTAACTGTCCTGTTTGCAGAAACTTTTTTCGAAATGGGTAGCAGCGCAGATAAAATAGCCCTTCCAAGCGAAAGATTTTGAATTCTTTGTGAAGCCCAATCCGCTGAAATTTCTCGACATTTCATGCCCCAGACTTTTTCCGTATAAGTCTTAAAAAATAT
>DDPO01000045.1:0-12980 GCA_002342225.1 Bdellovibrionaceae bacterium UBA2466
CGTATTATCGCTCTAGTTTCTCACTCAACTCCAAGAACGTTTTCCTTACCTGGAAGTGTCACTCGGCAAGTGGTTCGATGCACTTCTCTGCCCGTATTAATACTTCAACCGGAGAAATAACATGGCAACCCGAAAACTAAATCCTTCTGAATGGACACAATACTTTAATCAAATCAACAAAAGCATTAACCACAGTTTAGTCACAATAGAAATTCTAAGCCCTGATTTAGGAGATCAAATCGAAGTACGCTGGCAGTTATTGCAAGGATTTAGCATAGACCACAAGGAAAACTCGCTCATTGTTTTTACTGAAAATCTCAACCATCGAATCTCAGAGCCTAAAGACATCTACATCAATGAAACTGAAGGCAATGTCACCACAATCGAAATTACAGATAAGGATGACATTAAGCAACTCATTAGGCTCCAGGACCTTTCGAGGAAAGTTGCTTAGATACTGCTAATTCTCTAATACCCATTCCAAGTTGTGATTTAACCAACTGAAGGATTGGCTTTGAGCATCTATCGCAACGATTCTTATCCAGTCATTGGCCACGAGCTTTTTCACCGATTCATGCTTTTTAACAATCGAGCTAATTCTCGACGTAGGAGCTTCAATTAGAACGGTGAGGCGCATGGGTTCGTGCTGGAGATGATCACCAGTGCTCACCGATTGAAATGGAAGACCCATTTTGAAGTCACTCACATTGCCCTCCATCACTCCCACTTTTCCAACAACGTTGTGAATCGTTTTATTTCCACTTCCGAAAATTGCTGGATCTACACTGGAGAAGTAATACTGCGAATTGATCCACTGAGTCACAATCATGGGAGCAGTCATGATGACTTCAAGAGCCTTCCCTTCCCCATCCTTTTCCCACTCGTACGAGTGAAGGAACGTTCTACAACCAAGGTTTAGATCCTTGGTAAGATCACGCCTACCCACGATGAAAGCCGCATTGCCGACAAGGCCCCACTCGGGTCGAACTTCAGACCAATCATTGGAGCGTCGGTTCACTTCACTCACAGCCCCTTTGACCTCTTCCGGCATGTTTTCACCAAAACGCTTCACTCGTTCCAGATTCAAGTTTTCCCCTGCGGTTTTCAGATCTCTTCGGATTTGTCTCATTACGGGTTCAAAACCCGAAGGTAGCGTCCACTCGTCTATAAGGACAACTTGGTCGTTCGTCGTGTTGTGTTCGGCGGCAACAAACCAAGTGTCTTTTGGAATAGTTATTCCCTTTTCACCAAGCTTTGCTCGAACTTCATCAGAGTTAAAAATTGCAGCTGCAACTCGGGCATTGGATGCACCCGGGTGGCCCCCGCAAGCTCCACAGTCAAGAGAAGATGCAAAAGGGTTATTTTGAGTCTCACTGCCGTGACCGCAAAGCACAATCAATCTACCAAAGTTTTCAGTGAGGCCCATAAACCTCAAAGAATTCTCGGCGATAGCCACTTGGTCGGCTAAAGGAATCCCTCCGGTGTAGAGATGAACAGAACTACAACTTTCACTGAGTTTTGGAATCACTGTTGGATGGCCAGCTGAAATCAGTTTTGTAATAGAATCCGTGCTTTTCACCAAGTAATTGCGAAGGCTTCTAAAGACAAGACCTATTAACCCCAATCCTCCAAAAGCTTCGACGAAAGAGAAGGGGGCGACAGATGTCGATTTGACCTCTTTCATCACATCTTTGAGCTCTTTGGAGGATTTTTGGGCTAATAGATATTGTTTAACTTTACCTTGGTCTTTTGTTGCTAATTCTTCTTCAACCAAATATTTCGGGCGAATGAGCACCGGACACTGAGCCAGAGCTTCATCACTACCTGCGGGCTTGAAAGCTAACGGAATAGCAAAAAAGCCTGCAAATCCGTATGTGTGGTAATTGCCGGTTTTCTCAAGATGTCTTCTAAAACCTTCGGACCTGACATCAATGCAAAACACAAATTGAGCATCAGGCCGTTGGGTTTTAGCTTGTCCCCTCACTTTTAAGTTCCCCAACGCTAACCGGATGGATTTGATAAGTTGATTTCGGTAATTGCTTTCAAAAGCCTTAAGCCAAATCATACCAAGATTAATACTGGGCTCGTTTTCATGCTTATGAGATTCATCATTGACTCTTTTTCTCAAGGATTTAACGAGAATATCCCAAGTTGGTTTTTCAAAGAGAATCTCCTCGCCCGCCCACAAAGCTCCAGCGACATCATAGGCCATTCTTACTGCAAGCCAATCCACGAGTGGCGAATTTTTATCCTCGGATTTTAGAAAAGCGAGTTCGCTTCCACGGTAGGCAAAAAGACCAGACCAACCCGGCAACGAGGCAAAATGCCTTGAGAAGTAGTCACTGAGTCGCGAAGTCGGAATTTGAAGCTTGTCGCAAAGGACTGCAATCGCATCTTCTGCGTTGTCGGGTAGGTTTTTCACAAATTTTCGAAAACCTTTAACCCCTGCCATTTCATAACTACGGTCATGCTCTGCCAAATTTTTCCAGGCTCGGTAGAATCCCTGTTCTTTTCCAGGCATAGACCAAGCGGCTTGACCGGCATCAAAAAAAGCGGCACACCACTTTACAAGTTCAACTTGGCTCCATGAATAAAGCCTAGTTCCGAAAGATTGATCGATACACTCAGTTGGTAAAATAAATACTTGGTCTTTTCGGTACTCCTCTACAGTTTTTCCCTCGGGTATCTGAGAAGCCTCTTGAATTAAGATCTGAAGAATCTTATCTCGGTTTTCTTGGGGTTCTTCTTGTAATGCTGTAGCTAGATCTCTCGGTGTAATTCGACCTTTTCGAAATTGATCGTAGAAGAAGGTAAGGTCAGGCAATCCTTTAGCGTGAAAATAGTTTTCGGAAAATTGAATCGCTTTTTCAAAAGGATAGTTTTCGTAACCTTTAAGGGGATTCGCAGCGATAAAGTTCGTGAGGGGCCATGTTAAGCTCACTCGCTCACAGCTCTCCCTAAGAATATCGGTCAATTGTGACTTCTGTTCCGATTCAGGGATTAAACCCTCAGTAGCCCTCATAAGAGAGAAAGTTCGTGCTGTTACTGATATATCTTGGTTAAACATGGTATCTCCCTTTCTTAATTCCACATAACGTTAGGCTTGTTACTTTTCCTATCACCTAGAGCTGTATTCTCGAAGCTGGGCATCAATTGAGTTTTACCCAGAAACTTGTGCACCATTCCCCTCCACAAGTACTCAACATAGAAATGGTTCAGACACAAAACATACAAGCGATCGGCCCATGGAGTTCCCCGCAAGTTTCGACCGAGTTCTCCCACGAGAAAACCCACAACAAATACAGCTCCAATAACAAACATCAGAAGATCTGAAACAGTGTGTGGCACGATGGGTTCAATTGAATTAGCTAGGATATTGTTAAAAAGTCCTAGGAAACTCCAGTAGAGTACAACTCCCACAGTGGCGACCAAAACCGAAAACAATCTTGTTCTTGTAGTGGTTTCCTTGCGAAATGCAGCAGCTAGACCTTGAGTCGCACTCGCCCAGAGAAAGAGAGATAGAAAATATCCACCACTCTTTTGAGATACATCAATCTGCATAAAAACAATCACTGCTAGAAGTATCATGAGAGATACCACCGCACTCATCACGTAAGATCCCAGCGTAGTTTTTGTATCTTTTACTTTTGAAAAGTGATGGGGAGTGATGCTGCCACCGGCGCTCAAGAAAGAATAGGATTTGTAAAATCCGTGCATGACCAAGTGAAGAACGGCTGCCGCATAAGCGCCGACTCCCACTTGCATCATCATGTAGCCCATTTGACCGATCGTTGAATAGGCTAGTGATCTCTTTACGTCCGTCTGAACTAGGTAGATGAAACCCGCAAAGAGAGATGTGAGCCCGCCGATGATAAGAAGCAAGTGCAAAGCAAGTCCGGCATGGGAAACAATGGGACTGAGTCTCACTATCAAGAAACCACCCGCGTTGATGATCCCAGCATGCATGAGAGCCGAAACTGGGGTTGGAGTTTCCATAGTGTCTGGCAACCAAATGTGGAATGGAAATTGAGCCGATTTGGTCATGGCGCCCAACACATACAGCGAACCCATCAACACAAAAGGATTGATTGTAAGACCAAACACTTGAAGGTAGGGGATTTTATCAGCGTTATTCGCAATATGAAAAAGGTCTTTAAGTTCAAATGTTCCCAGAGTCATGTAAGTCACAACCAATGCTGCGCCTAAAAAGACATCACCCATTCGAGAAATAACGAACTTTCTCCAAGCGGCTCGTTGCGCCCCCTCTCGCTCGGGAAAGTGGAGCAACAATCTGTGAACTCCGAAGCTCACCATGAACCATGTCAGTGTCAGAACCAGAAGGTTTCTACTTGTTACAAAAAGTATTACGGAGCCGATCACAAAAGACAGCCACGAGAAAAAGACACCCTGTTTTTTGTCTCCATCGAGATAACGTATTGAGTATCTTTGAACAATTAGACCGATAGTAGATATCAAAAGTAGTAGAACAGCAGAAAGTGAATCAACCCATAGCCCAATCGAAAAATGAAAGCCTAAAGGATCACCAACCAGCGCATAAACTTGATCGACAGGCCCCTTAGTAAAAACGTGAACTCCAGTCAAAACTGCGCACACCCAAACCAAAAAGGCGCTAGATGCCGATAACTCCCGCATTTTCTTTGAGTTCATTGATAAGCCAGCCAGGCCGATTCCACTGGTTACAAGGGGAAATAAGAAGGTCAGCGCAGCAATTAAATTGAAAGAATCAAACATATCAGCTCCATCTGATTTATAAGTAAGACTTACTGTCTATCTTTTATACATATTACGGCTGAAGGGGATGATAGCGAAAATAGATAATTTTGATTGGATGATTCGCTTAAATAGATGCTAGTCTAGCTCACCTAAAGCAGCTCTCAGCGTAGCCAAACTCTTTCTGTAATCAGCTATAGCTTCGAGCTCTCGAACTGCGGTGTCCACTGTAGCTTGTTCCCTGATGTTTAAGAAAAGAAGATTACTGTCTCCGTGATTAAATCGGACTCGTTCACCTTGCTCCATTTTTTTTGCAAGATCCAATTCCTGTCGGATGACTTCGATACGCAGGAGAGCCGTATCTAAGGCTGACCGCGCATCTCTAATTTCTGCGCCGATTCGATCGCGAAGAAATCTTTCTTGAAGTTCGAGTCGGCCAGCGACTGCAACTGCTGAGTCCTCTCGACCACCAGCTACATTGGCTTGAAGTGGAATCTCTAACAACACACCGGCCTCTAACTGAGTTCCGTTACGCCTGACATCTCCATCTCTCAAGCTCCGCACAGCTTGAAGCTGAACATCTAATTTTGGTCCGGCCTGGTTGATTGCTAAAGTCCTTTCAACTTCATTTTGAGATCTTATCGCTGTAAACCTAACCAAGTCGGGGCGTTTAATAAGAGCATCTTTAATTTCGGTTTTAGGCACTTCGGAAGAGTTTGGCTCTGGTATTGACGCCGGCAATCGTTCTTCTGGAAGAATCACTGGCTCGTTTTCAGCATTGCGATAATAAAGCGAAAGCTCGAACGAAGCTTGCTGAAAAGATCTTTCAGCGGATACTAGTTGAGAGCGACGCTGCAGGATAGCTCGTTGATTATCTCGCCGCTCGAAATCTGGGAGATCCCCATGTTTCACTCTTTCGGCGAGCCCTCGATCTCGGTCTTCAGCTATTTTCAGCAGCGTTCTAAAAATGCCAAGCCGTTTGCCTGCAGCAACCCAGTCCCAGTAGCGATGAGTTGCAGTACGAATCGATTCTAATCTCTGTTGAACCACCTGCAATGAGGCAATATCTACACCTAAATTTGACCTCTGAATGTTAGCTCTTCTTCGATCGATGAAACCGTCTCTCAGAAAAGGTATACTGAGGCCCAGCCGAGCCTCGCCTCCGGGATTAGTTACCTGCTTTCCCTCGTAGTCGGGGAATTTTCCTGTCCCCAAACGATATCCCCCGAAAAATGTTGTACCCCAAAGAGTGGTCGGCTGTTCGATGATAGAATCTAGCCTTTCGTTTTCATAAAATCCCAACAACGAATAACCGACTCGTGTTTTCCATTGAATATCAAATGAACCTTCCGAGGCCCTCACTTCTGCTCGAGCCGATTCAACGTCTTTTTGAGTACTTTCAATGAGTGGAAAACCGGCGTTCACAACCTGAATAACATCATCTAAGGTAACAGATTGAGCAGCGAAGGAAGGTCGGGCACTATCTAGTGCAAATAATAAACAGCCAAAAGCTAAAATGTGAAATCGAGCTGTCATTTTGAGGTTTTCTCAGTTTTAGCTGTACCTTTCTCAAGGCCAGGCAAAGATGGTGGGAAACCATTGAACCTACGCCATATCTCAAAGCCTAACCGAACTTGGTTTAAAAGAACCCAGCCCTGAGCTCTAACTCCTTGAAGAAGATACTTTGTATCTGGCCATGGCTCATCGGGAACTGGTGAAACCAAAACGCGAAATTTTCCAGTGCCATTATCACTTGCATCGATCAAAGCAATTTTTCCACCAAATGTTCCTATGGCAGCTCCGGGCCAACCACTAAACTGTAAAGCAGGCCAGCCTTCAAATTGTATACGAACATGGGCCCCTTCTCGAATTAAGGGAACATCATTGCCGTTTAAAAAGATCTCCACCGCTCGAGACTCAGTGCTAGGAACAATGATCGCTAGCATTTGTCCAGCTTTCACAATTTGGGCACCTTGCCCCGCGACCACTCTGAGAATGGTTCCATCTACGGGAGCCGTTACAGACTGTGTCATCTGTCGAGCAAGTCTTACATCGATCCTGGCAAGTTCGGCTGCTGCGTTCGCTTCGTCTACTAGATAACGAGTAAAATCTAAATTGGCTTGCTCCACAGCACGCTTTGCACTTAAGCCTTTTTCAAAGAGTATTTGCTGTCGCTCAAGGTTGAGCTTTGCAGTTTGAACAGCCAACTCTGCTGCACTTGCCCTTTTTGCTAATGCATCACGCTCTAAACGCAATCGATCTAAAATTTCGGGATCGTTATCTGTGAGGTCAACAATGGCATCCCCTGCTTTCACTTTTGTGCCTTCAAATACATGCCATTTTTGAATTCTACCATCGACAGGTGCATTGATTTCTTGCTGACGGTCATTTGGCGCATAAGCAATCACCCGCCCATAGCCCGTCGCAGTTTGTTGCCAAGGTAGCAAGACCATGCAAGAAACGAAAAATATAAAAGTAAAAGCCAAGGCTCCGAAAAAAAGTCTGTAGTTTCTTTTGGGATCTACTTTATCCAAAGCTGCAGGTCTAGGCGTTACCCCATAAACTTTGTACTTCTCTTTTTGAATTCCCATTAGGCCAGTCTCCTCTCTTTAAGCGAATCTAGAGAGAGAATCTCACTGAATCGATTTGCAAGGGACTCATTATGAGTAGCTAAAAAGAGGGTCCAAGGCGCAGAAGGCTCGATAAGAACCTCAAGAGCCGCACTTCTTGCATCTTCGTCTAGTTCGTCAAAAGTTTCATCAACGAGGATTACTTTTGGTTCAGACACTATCGCTCTAGCGATTATTAGAGCGTGGGCTTGGGAAAGTGTGAGGGGGGAGTTGTTTCCTAATTTTGTGTGAATTCCTTCAGGAAACTTTAAAATATCTTCTAAAAGGCCCACTTTTTCCAAAGCTTGACGAGCTTTTTCAATTCTTATGTCTGTTTTTCCAACCCGAAGATTTTCAAAAATAGTGTCAGGCAGAAATTCAATTCCTCTGACAAGACAGATTTGGTCTCTAATGAATTCGGGGGTTAGGTCTCTGTAATCTTGACCATCCAACAAAATAGTTCCACTCTGGGGAGTTTTTACCCCGTACAACAAATCAACCAAAGTAGTTTTACCGGTCGAATTCGAACCCAAAATAGCAATCTTTGCACCAGCTCTCGCTTTGAAATTTAGTTTTTCAAAAACCGGTGTCCCGCTTTCAAAATGATAGCTTAAATCTTTTATCTCGAGCTCGGCAGGCCCCGGCTTAACTTCTGGAACCTCTCCTCGATCAGTTTCAATGGGCAAACCTAGCAGCCCTTCGATTTTGTCCAAAGCTGCCACAAGGTCATAGAAAGCTTCCAAGTGTTTTTGAAACTTAGCCAAAGAGCCCAAAGCACTAGTCACAACGATTTCAGCTGCAACTAATTGCCCCAGTGTCAGCTGATTCTGCACTACCAAATAGGCCCCTATACCTAGCAAGGCTGAACTTCCCACCGCTTGAAGAGTTAGGGAACCTACGACCTGCCTCATCAATATTGTGAAGTGAGAAGCACGCGCATCAAGATAGTCGGTTACAATTTCGTTGGCCCTCTCCAACGCTAAAGCACGCGAAGCAGTCGAACGAAAAAGCAAGGGCCTCGCTGCAAGCTCTTCTAACCAAGCTGCTACTCGGTACTTTTGAACAGATTCGTCAATACTTGTTGAGACAGCCCCTCTTCCCAAGAGAAAAATTACTACTCCCACTGAGGATATTAGAACGAAAGCGAACGCTAATAGAAACCAATGATAAAAAGCCAAAAGGATAAGACCGAAAGTGATCTGTAAAGCTAGGGCAAAGCCTTCCATCAAAAGTGTTGCGCTGCTTTTCTGCACCGTTAGAACATCGAAAAATCGATTGATAAGCTCGGGGAACTGAGCTTTTGGAACTCGCTCTAAACTGAACCGGGGTATTCGATAGGACAGCTCAAGTGCAATCTGAGAGAAAAAACGCCTCTGGAGTTGCTCTACTACTACGATTTGAATTCCCCTTAGAACAGCAGCAATGGTAAGCCCCGCAAACACTGCAAGAACCAAGAAAAGTACAGGCTGGCTAAAGGAACCAAACGTAACAGTGTTAACTAGTGTTTGTATCCCGACGGGGACCGCGAGGGAAAGCACACTCACTCCAACCCCGTACAAGAGCACAACTAAAATCTCGTTACGTTCACCCTGCAACAAAGATAGAATTAGTTTCGAGGGTGAAACTTTATGAATGCCATCTCCCACAAAATCTCCTTTTGACCACCATCAGAAACCAGACGCAAAGCCACTCTTTGTTATCGGCTTATCTAACTGAAATCTTGAAGATTTGCTTGCACTGCGATTACACACTTAGCGTTAATAGCCGAGAATCTTATCGTCAGTTTGTTGACTAGATTAAATGGATAATAGATATTGTTTGTATCGCTTTTTGTGATTTTAAGCTCATTTTTGTAAATGGAGCGGTATGACAAAATGGATTAATTACCATCACCTTTTTTATTTCAAGACTATTGCAGAAGAAGGCAGTGTCTCCAAAGCAGCAGAGAAGCTTCGCCTTGGGCAACCCACGCTGAGCGCCCAACTAAAACAGTTTGAAGACACCATTGGAGTAAAACTCTTTGATCGACAGCATAAAAAACTCATTCTCACAGAGCAGGGACAGGTAGCCCTAGATTATGCCAAAAACATTTTCAAAATGGGCTCTGAGATGTTCGAAGTTCTGCACGACAGAATTGTCCCTCAGAAAATTTCACTGCAAATCGGTGCTCTTGATAGCGTAGCTAAGCAAATTGTTGTGCAACTGGCAAAACACGCTTACAAAACAGCAGATTGTTTGATTACATTGGTCGAGGGAAAATCGGATGAGCTCATTCGTGAATTAGTTGCACATAGAGTTGATATTCTTGTGACCAATTTCCTGCCATCTGGGGTCGACGCAAAGGGACTGTCCTACAGGTTAGTATCAAAAAATAATGTCGGATTATATGGCGCACCGGCTTTTCGAAATCTAAGAAAAAACTTTCCACAGTCTATCTCAGGCCAGCCCTTAATTCTCCCCACCTATGATAGTAAGTTAAGGTTTGATCTTGATCACTGGGCGAAAAGCCAAGAAATTACACTCAACACCGTAGCTGAGGGGCAAGATATCGCTGTGAAAAAGTTAATGGCCGTAGACGGGTTGGGAATTATTCCTGCTGCTAATTACAGTGTGAATCGCCAAGTGCTCATGGGGGAACTCATTGAAATCGGCCAGCTCCGCGGAGTTCACGAGGAGCTGTACCTAGTCTCTGCCAGTCGGAAACTAGAAAACCCAATAGCATCAAAAATCATGAAAAGTTTTCACATATAGAATTTTTCGATTCATTTTATTTAAATTATCCATTTTTCTCGAACTCTCCTCAGACGTAATCTGGAAAACGTAGGAGAATGAATCATGCTAAAAGTTATTTTCAAAGGGTTAGACCGATCTGAATTGGCCCGAGAAGCCGCGGAAAACAAACTTGAAGAGGTCATGAGCCGCTTTCCAGAACTCCAGCAATCGACTTTAGCTGTCACCCTAGGAATGGAAAATTCGTCCAGACAAGCTGGTGCCGACGTATTCACAGTCAAACTACGCATCGAGACTGGAAAATATCGGGGAGTTATCCTCGAAAAGAGTGCCCCAAACCTCTATTCCGCTTTGGGTGCAGTCGCCGAACATTTGCTAGAAAGGCTCAACCGATTCAGCGATAAAGCGCGAGTTAAATCTCGGAATCAAGAAAGAAAGTTGAGTTCACGAGCATAGAAGGTGTAAGATTTTCACATGAGATACACTTCACTTATTCTATTGTTCGGTTTTTTAACCTTATTGCCTTTAAGGGCTTCAGAGCCTAATCGATCCATTCCCGTCCAAGACCCCGATGGACGTGGACTATGTGTCACTATAACCCAAGCTCAAAGAGTGCGATTTGATAGATGTGCGACGAATGAAGTCATGACAGGGATTCGAAGCCTAGACCCCATCACAGTTTACTGCACGACGGTTCTTGCAAATTGCCCCAACCGAGATTCCGGCACCGATAGTGAAGTCGGAAAAAAACAATAATTAATAAATTTTTAAAATGAGAAATTTTATGAAGATAGCCGTAGCAATTGGGATTTTAACTTCTCTTGCGATGGCAAAAACAGACTCTAACCACGAGCTTGAGCTAAGACAGCTTTTGAATCGTCCTAGAGGTCAGAGCCGTAAAGTAGAGGTATGTAGAATTTCATCCCTCAAAATTGATGAGATTAACAAACTTCTGGACCAGGAGATCTGTAGTGCAAGAAAAACAGATAATGGTCGTCAGGGTAGCCCCCCTAAAATAGAAAATTACACTTTAAAAATTTCAAAGCCATTACTCCAAAGGGCCTTGGGCAAAGTGTTTGTCACCGGCAACCCTTGTTCCCCAGAAATTCCAAATGGACCTCCCGCTTCACCTGCAACAATTAACGCAGGAATTCGCGAAGTTTTTAAAGAGGTTTGCGAAGAGCAATGGCTTAGCGAAAACATGCATGACATGAAAGAGATTACAGTGAGTTCAAAAGTCATCAATACGATGAATTCTCTCAATCTCTTTTTCCCTCTCAATTGTGTTCCGAGAGAGGTTCACCCTTAAAAATTATTTGTCGTAGCCGAAGGCGGGTTGAGCCGATAGAGACTTTTCCCTCCCCACTCAAGCAATTTTTGGGGTTGAAACTTCTTGAGGGGATTATGTGCACCATTTATCGGGGCAAAGTGGTATTGCGAATCTAGAACCCGAACATCACTACTTTGATGATTGCAATTGACTGTGAGAATGTGAGCGTCGGGGCGCGCACGAAAGAAATCCGCTAAAAACCTGAGAATATTTTCGCTTGGCCAATGTTGAAGAACGTCCTTAATAAAATAGACACTAGCATCTGGAATTTCACCCATGGACATGGAACTTACATCGCCGTTCACAAAACTGTACTGAGATTCAGGATATTTCTTACGGTGAGAGGCTAATAAGTGTTCTACACAGTCTACACCAATGTATCGAATTTTAGTTTGCTCCACTAGACGTGGAATCCACTGCAAATCACCACAGCCAAGATCGCATAAACTCTCGAGCCTATTGTTCAATAAATAGTTCCGCAAAAAATCGATAAGTGGACCACAAAATTGCGGTGTACTACCGGGTCCTGATCCGCCGTTCCAAGCATCACGAGCATATATTTCAGTGAAGATTTCTTTCATTTTTAGAGGATATCATGAAGTTGAGTTCGACCGAGAATGGAAAACTGGTCGGGGCGGCGGGCTTGGAACCTGTCAAACCGATCTCATTGATATCTTTTTGGAAAATCGATCAAAACAAAAACTTGCTGGGCTACAGCTTCCACCTAAATCGACTGAGTTCTACGAAATTCCAATCTGAGTGGTGATAAGTGGTGATGGGGAAGCAGGCAAAAGTAGGCATAACAACACGGGCCTTTTTTCGAATTCAATCTAGTGGTATATATACCATATGAAGGCAACCGAGATTTTTCATCAAAAGCAGGTTTTGAAACATCATGATGGGAAACGGCTTGCAATATTTGAGATTATTGTTTGGAAAGTTAGTGTTTCAAGAGATTACCCAGACGGTCTTAAATATCGGGTTTGGTTATCAGAAGAAGGTCATACTTTATTTGGACTGGACAACCATAAGCCCAAAGGTCCTCATCTTCATGTTCGAGATGTGCAGGTTGGCTACGTGTTTAGAGGGGTGGATTCACTTCGGAAAGATATAATTGCAATGATTAAAAAGGAGGGATTTATTTATGAAGGCTAAAAAAGTTTTATTAATGGTGGAACCACCAAAAGTATCTCTAGATAGAGCTATTTCCGTGGTGAAAACACGCACTCATAAGTACAAAGGCATGCTTATTATTAGTTTCCCTGATTTTGAAACTTTAGGGCGAGTCATCACAGGCGCAAGGCTTGAGCTATTGCATGCAATTCGCAAAAACAAACCAAGATCCATTCAAGAGTTATCTAAAATTGTGGAGAGAGACTTCAAAAATGTTTACCAGGACGTCAAGCTTTTAGCAGAATATGGATTGATTGAACTAAAAGAGGCTGGACCGAGAAAGGCCAGCACACCTAAAGCTAATTTTTCAGAATTAGTTCTCGCTGCGTAGGATCAAGGATCACAAACATCTAAGTTGTCGCACTCACCCTGAAAATAAGAGTCGCAACCGAGCTTGGTTTTATATC
>DDPO01000045.1:13015-14409 GCA_002342225.1 Bdellovibrionaceae bacterium UBA2466
TTATCTGATTGTGTCTCACTTCTTTTTTAGGTTCAGAACCAGATACGCAAACATGTGCTTGGTTGTTGGTGAGGCGGTTCCAATCCGCCAGGTAAGCTTTGCATGAAGAAAGAGGGATGGGCCGTCGGCTAATAAATTCATGAATTCCCCCACTTCTTTTACCCAAGATTACTAATATCGCCATCCGACTTTTCTCATGTTCATCGTAGCCACCCACTTCACAGTCCATATTTATTTGGTTCTTTTCGAAACACTGCCAATACGAAAATGCGAAATTTAAGGGAGGGTCTTGAAAAGGAGCAGGCCATGCAATGCAACTATTAATTTTTAAATCTTTACGGTTCAAAATACCGTAATCATTTGTTAGCAGTCCGTGAGGTGATTCTTTTTGCAAATCGGTTAGGTGGCGATCAGGTCGAGCCCATAATATGTAAGAAAAGATAATCAGGAACAACGTTATGACTTTTTGCATTGTTTCAGCCTTAGCAAATATTTGTTGAAGTTATCCATCAGCTCAGCAGTGCGAGACTTCGTGGCCTTTCTCGTTCCTTTAAACTCAGCAACTGTTTCCTCCCAAGTTGCCTCGCGGCCTAAGAGACTTGAGGCGATTTCATGTTTTCGAAAGAGCCAACGAATTCCAGCACAAATATTTAGACTAGGATCATGTAAATCCTCACGAGTTAAAGTGAGGTAGTGGTCTTTGAGTTCCCCTTTTTCATCTCCAAGGATTTTTCGAGTGTCATTGGTAATCTGCATGAGCCCACGAGCACTATTTGTATTTTTCTTGTCAGCTAGAATGTTTGAGTCAAATCCTGATTCACTAGCAATGAGAGCTTTTACAATATCTGGATCAAGAGGGGGTGAAGGCTTAAAAACATCGTTCCAATACTTCGTCCAACCCGCTATCAAGTCATCGTATTCATTCCCCTTGTGCTTCTTTCGGAAGCCCAAATCTAATGGACAGGGCTTTTCTTTCACTTTTGAAAAGTTCTTGGTGGTCATTTCCCTCATTTCATCGGGATAGAGCTGATCTTTTCCCGTCGGATTTTTAGCGCAGTGTCCACGACGAGTAGTGATGCTTCCATCAGGATCCTTTCGACTGGGTGGAACTAGAAGTGAGTGGGTCCGTACCCAATGTTCACCTGGGGGACACAAACGCCAAGTATGAGTCTTCTTGGGTTTTTGCTTCTTTGGTTTTGGAATGGGTTTTTTCTTGGAAATTTTCGCCATGAACTCTGGTCAGATTAAGCCAATGCCCTAAAAAAGTCATTGATCTCAAAGATCAGTGGCGCCAAGTGGTGATAGGAAAGTGGCCCAGCTAAAAAAGGTAATAAATCCAAAAATTTAAAAAACTGGTCGGGGCGGCGGGAATTGAACCCACGACCTCTTGCACC
>DDPO01000033.1:0-133 GCA_002342225.1 Bdellovibrionaceae bacterium UBA2466
CCCTATCCTACAAGTTTTTTAACTCCCCTACCCTATTCACTTTTTTTCCAAATTCCGAGCTCGCAATAGATGGTCTAAATCGTGCAGCCTTTCAAACTATACTGTAGTTTTTTTGGAATTTCACTCGAGGGGG
>DDPO01000033.1:207-1175 GCA_002342225.1 Bdellovibrionaceae bacterium UBA2466
TTTTTGGTTTAGCGAACATTGTATGGGCTAGAGATTGTGGCGGCAAAAATGGGTGCGGCGGAGCGACTCCGCTGTTTGATAGCATCCCCATCACTACTGGGAATTTTGCAGGCCGCGGAGGCTCATTATCAACCCCTTTCTCTAGTCCCGCAGACATAGCTACGGGTACTTTTTCGTCTCAGCTCAACGGTCTGGACGGACTTACTTTTGATTCTCGCGGAGCTCGGGTTCAAGGGCGGGATGGATTTCTGTATGTTGCAGGGCAACCTATCTTTATCGGTGCCAATGGGGAGGTTTTAGTAAAAGACCCAGTTACAGGCCAATTTCTCCCAGCCGATGCCAATACAACTTCACAGGTTTTGGAAAGATATCAACGATGGGCCGCAAAAGTAGCGAATGGTCAATGCCCTAATGACACGAGGTTTGCTATTGCACAAAGAGCTCTGAATGGAGGATTCCTTGGCTCCACTGGTAGCGGATTCCAAGGGGGAATCCACGGAGGGCTGGGCAGTCCATTTCAAGATGGATTAAACCCATTAGGAAATCTAAGCCAATTAGGGGGATCCCCCCCTGCTTCGGGGTTGCTAACGCCGATTGATCCCAGCATACCAAGCGGTTCGGCTCCGCCTTCCAGTCAAACTCCCCCAGCAGCAACACCTCAATCCGGAACACCACCATCAACTCCGGGCACAGGCAGCCACAATCTTGAAGCGACTGAAGGGACTTCTGGGCCCAGACCCGTTGAGCCTGTACAGCCAGCAGACCAACAATTTCANNAACAATGTCGATAAAACGAATCTGCGAGTGTTTAAAGACGATAAGGGGAACCTTTTCTTCCTTGATAAAAATGGCGTGGGCAAACGAATGTTTGCTGGCAATGGAAAAATTGCTTTTGAATTGAGCTCTTTTGGTGAAGGCGGAGAACAGGAAAAGTTCTCACGAAGTTTTGCCGACTCCAGATTCGGTAG
>DDPO01000033.1:1238-1531 GCA_002342225.1 Bdellovibrionaceae bacterium UBA2466
TTCACTGAGATTCAAGGCGAGGCGGCAGCACAGGCACTTAAAGATGTTCAGTTCCGACCTCTCCCGGAAATTCGTGTACCGCATATCATTGCGCAAGCAGAAAGCGGAGAGCATATTTATGTCAGCAAGGACAAACTCAATCCGCTAAAACCCAATTTCAAATTATACATTGGGAAATCGCCCGAACTTGGCGAAATGAAAATAACCCAGCCACCAACTCTGGACAGTTCGGGTAGTCTTGCGATCATGACCGAGGGAGGGACCTTTTCGTTCCCATCAAATCAACCCTGGGT
>DDPO01000033.1:1572-4336 GCA_002342225.1 Bdellovibrionaceae bacterium UBA2466
AAAAAAGTTGAAGTTGAGAATATAGACTCTAATCAGCTTGAAAAAATCATTGGTAAAGCCTTGTTAGAAAAAAACACATCTCAAAAACTACATACCCTTTGTGACCAGTTCGAAAATCCTTAATTGTGTATGACTCTCCACTTACATCCGTAAGAAGAGTTCCGATAAGGAGATAGATTTAAGTTCTTCAATCATTTCCATCACCAATTAAGGAGCAATCATGAAAGTTAAGACATACAAAAATGGCAAAAATGGCTTTACCGCTTATTTAAAAGACCTAGGAACCGGCTGGGAAGCTGGTTTTACAAACGGGTCCAATAAACCTATTTTTGTTGGAAACTTTATTCATGCTAGCGAAGCCAACGAATGGTACACCCTGATGAATGATGAAATTACGAAATTTAACAAAAAATTCACAGTTGGCTCAAACTGCCCTTCACAGTGGTACACAACTTTTATGGGGGCGCATCTTTATAAGCACTATTACAACTTCATTAACAGAGTCTTGACACAGCATAGCCGCCGCTATGAGCAATTTGTTGAGCGGGAGACGCGTAAATATCGTCAATTAAGCAAAAACTGGTATCCCGGTGAAAAAGCGCCTTTCCTAAAGGCGTCGTAAGTTGGTTTCACATGACTGAAAAGGCCCTGTTNNCAACAGGGCCTTTTTTATTTGAAAGCCCCCTTCAACAGGAGTAAAAATAAGAACAAAAGGAATAAGTAGTGAACGAAACACCGCAAACTGAAATCAGTAAAAAAACCCACCCCAACTCCGATTATTTCCTCAATAAATTGGAGCTGGTAATGACCCAAATTGATGTGGTTCGCTTTTGGTTTACTCGAAGTTGGCGCATTGGAATGATGATGGCCAAAGGAGGTTACTTAACCTCTGAAAGAAAAAAATTATTTCGAAGACTTGGTGAAGAGGCCTTTTATCAAATGCAAAAAGGGGACATGAGCCTTTCCGACCTTGTACCTCTAACCCAAGAGATCAAAGATTTGACAAAAAAAATTGAAATTCAAGAGCTTTTGATTCGCAGGCTCCGTTTCGGAACTTCTTATCAGAAAAAAATTAATCCCGAAGCTCTTCAAGAGCCCAAAATATCGTAGGACTATTTATGTTTTCTTTCACTGAAGAACAAAAACTACTTATTCAATCGGTCACAGCTCTGGCGAAAGAACATTTGGCCCCTAAAGCCGAAGAACTTGATGAAACCGAAGGATTCAACAAAACAGCATTTCAAAAAATGGCTGAATTGGGTCTTCTTGGAATAACTGCAGATGAGGCTTATGGGGGAGCAAATCTAGGCGCTCTGGAAACGACCCTCGTTATGGAAAAACTAGCTGAAGCTTGCGCTTCAACTACCCTTTCATATTTGGCCCATTCCATTCTTTGTGTGAATAANNATTCATGCCAATGGTTCAGAGGCTCAAAAACAGAAGTATCTACCGAAACTCATCTCAGGAGAATGGCTGGGCGCTATGGCTATGACTGAGCCGGAAGCCGGAAGCGATGCTTTGGGGCTTCTGACAAANNGCCGAAAAAAAGGGGAACAAATACATCATCAATGGCGCTAAAACCTATATCACAAATGGTCCTGGGGGTGATGTGTTTGTCGTCTATGCGAAAACCGGCCCCTCTCGTAAAGATGTAAGCACATTTATTGTAGAGAGCCGATTTCCTGGATTTAAAGTCAGCAAGAAACTTAAAAAAATGGGAATGAGAGGTTCTCCCACTGCTGAATTGGCGTTTATTGATTGCGAAGTACCTGTAGAAAACCTCATTGGCAAAGAAAACGATAGCATTGCCCATATGATGAAAAACTTAAATCTTGAGAGGATTACTATCTCAGGAATTTCACTTGGAATAGCTACAGCCTGTTTGAATTATTCCACCCGCTTCGCTCAAGAAAGGCATCAATTCGGAAAACCCATCGCCCATTTTCAAATGATACAAGAGAGAATTTCAGAAATGGCAGCCCAACTCGATGCGGGNNCGAGCTCTTTGTTATAGCGCTGCTCGCCGTTTCGACTCAGGCGATTCAGACCCCACTCTAGGAGCTAAGTGCAAACTTTTCACGGCTCAATTAGGGACTCAAGCTGGGCTTGATGCTATTCAAATTTTGGGGGGAGCGGGTTACATGAAAGAATATCCCGTCGAACGCTACATGCGAGATGCAAAACTTTTAGAGATTGGTGCCGGAACCAATGAAATTATGAGAATCATCATCGCTAAGTCTCTTTTGAACTTGAAGGACAAATAATTCGCATGTCATTACTTTTTTATCCTTCATGTCAGGCGGATGAGGCCAGCACTCGATCAAAAGCTCAAACTCTTTATCAAAAGCTTATACTTCCCAATGCGCTCGACGACGATCGCGCCGAACGTTTTCGTCGAGATGTTTTTTTAGAATTCGGTAAAGCTGGTCTCATTGCTCAATCTGTCCCCAAGGAATTCGGAGGCGGGGGAGCCTCTTATCGTTGTCATTATGCTGTGATTGAGGAACTAGCCCGGGGCCCNNATCGCTTTTTCGGTCACTATCGCGGTCACAAATCTTGTCATGGGAGGTCTGCTCGCTTTCGGCAATGAATCCCAAAAGAAAACCTATTTACCCAAACTCACGTCGGGTGAGTGGCTGGGAGCTTTCTCGCTTTCAGAACCACAATCTGGAAGCGATGCTGCAGGCCTTATGTTGAAAGCCACTAAAGTATCAGGTGGATACTCTCTGACAGGAAATAAATGCTGGTGTAGCAGTGGGGGCGA
>DDPO01000033.1:4369-4500 GCA_002342225.1 Bdellovibrionaceae bacterium UBA2466
GCAGATCTTTATTTAGTCATGGGCCGAACGGGAGAACACAAAACAAAAGGGATTTCATCTTTCCTTGTTACTAAAAACACAAAAGGCTTTCGAATCGGAAAAAAAGAGAAAAAAATGGGCCTCAGAGCTTC
>DDPO01000033.1:4534-4698 GCA_002342225.1 Bdellovibrionaceae bacterium UBA2466
GGAATCGGCACTTGTGGAACCGGAATCGCTTTAGCGACTATCGAGCGAATGCAAAAAGAGCTCAATGGAGATTTTGGAAAGAGTTGCTTGTTTAAGGATGCTATCTCCCAAAAGTTCGGTGAATACTATTCAAGACTTCAAGCTATCAAATTACTGGTGACGAC
>DDPO01000114.1 GCA_002342225.1 Bdellovibrionaceae bacterium UBA2466
GAAGAAAAAAGGGCACAACGCTGCTCACAAACTAGCTAGTCGCCACGCGGACAAGCTAGGAGCCGATGTTAAAGCTATCATTCCTCACTTGGGTAAGGGTCAAAACAGCCGTAGAACAGGCACAGACAGCGAATAAATCCCCGTATTTCATTGTTTTTTAGACACCCCTTGGTTAAAGAACCTAGGGGTATTTTGTTTTACCCCCCCATTGAAACCACCATATTGACTCGTCGCTTTATAAAGGTTATAACTCGCTAACTTTAACCCATAGGAGTCACTATGCGCGTCAGCTTCTTCTTAATCGCCCTTCTTTTTATCAACATTCATTCTCAAGCCGCTGAGGATAGAGCGATTGAAGGTTCTTGCGGTGATCACTGGTTTAAAATCGATTTCAAGGCCAACACTCGGACTAAAGAAGTAACTCTCAGTACATCAGGGGATTCGGGAGCTAATGCTAGCTTTAATGGAACCCTGGTTCAGGAAGAAAATGACCCCTCTTTCAAGATTGAATTTAATGGACCTCGAAAAGGCTACTTGTACGTCGATGGAACCGACTATTATCACAACATCTATTGGGGAACACTTTCAGAAACTGGAAGACCAGAAGACTCCGTAGGGTTGGGCCTTTGTTCTGTGTTACAGTGAAAAATACGGAACTAGAAACTGCTCGAATAAATTTCCGTTTCCAGTTTTAATTTGGAAGTCGGTCTTAGCTAACAAATCAAGAACTCTACCGAGTTTTTCTTCGGAATGCTTTTTCATCTGTTCAAATATTTTCGAAACAAAAAAAGGATGAGCCCCTATCTGGCTGGCTATTAACTTGGGATCGGTGACGCCACTCTTAGTAAGCCTTGAAGCCTGTTCAATCATACGAAACTGACGAACAATAATGGACAACAACTTCACTTCACTTTCACCTTGCCTTATCAAGCTGTCGTATTTTTTTAAGGCCGAAGCTCTTTTATTTAATGCGATGTCTTCCACAAGGGAAAAAATATCTTCCCCCGCACTATATGCCCCCATCGCTTGAACATCCGAAACCTGCAAATTTGCTTTTTTATCCAGATAAACAGAAATCTTCTCAATTTCAGAGGCTAAAAGTGATAAACATCTGCCACTACCGGACACCAACATTTCCCAAGCACTAGGATCTATTTTTTTACCGTACTTTTTCTCAAAATACCCAAGCCACTTAGGCCACTCTCGGTCATAGGGTTCTCTAATCTCAATAATATCCCCCGCCTCTTCAACGGCTTTATACCAACTTTTTCTTTTATCAGCTTTTTCAGCCAACATGAGAAACACAGTCGAACTCGAAGGGTTGGAAAAATACTTTTGTAGAAGTTCAAGATTTGAAGCGCTTGCTTTATCAAAACGCTGGCATAAAACGAGTCTTATTTCTTCTTCTGTACTAAAAAGCCCCGGCAACATATCGAGCGAATTTAAAAGCTCACTTGCATTGAGTCCTTCACCATCCCACACTTCGAAGTTCAGAGCTTGAGCAGATTCCTCTTTCACAAATCTATTTTTAAACTGCTTGATAATTTCATGGGCCTGAAACGGCTCTGACCCCACAACTAAATACAGCGGTTTCCATGCATGAGTTTCTAAGTCTTTAAATACTTTTTGTGCAGTTGTTGGCATTACAAACTCTCCACCATGGAATCGTACATATCTCTCATGATGTCTCTTGCAATATCACTGTATCTTGAATCGATGAGTGATTGAGTGTAAATGCCAAAGCCACTCGCAGCTTCTTTATCTCCAGTGCGAGAAAGGCTGGCGCTCACAATGCGCGAACCGCTCACTGATTGGCTCCATAAAACTTCCTTGGTATCTCTATTGAGCAGACTTAATTTTACTGTAGCAACGACATTGATCTGGTCGGGCATCATTACATACGATTGGAGTTTATTGGTCCCGGGAGCTGGTGCGTAGAAAGCCGACGGTGTATAACTGATCTTCTCCACACTTCCTTTAAGCTCGAGAGGTGTCAAATCCCTCTTATCAACCACTTTTACATTTTGATGAACTTTGATCTCTCGAAGCAGAGCATTGGTGAACACCATTTCAGCCCCCATCTCTTCTGTTTCGTTATTAAAAACGGGAACAAAAAGGCCTTGGGGGTGGAGAAACACGTTTTTTACCCTGTGGGACAAAGAGTAACCACATCCTAAACTCAAAAAGCAGGGCAGAATGATTAAAAATCTAAACCACAACCACATTGGCAATTCTCTCTGGAACATAAACAAATTGCTTCAGCGTTTTACCATCGATAAATGGTTTGAGCTTTTCCATCTGGAGCACTTGCTTTTGAACTTCGTCCTTACTGATTCCTTTGGGCAATTCTACGCGTTCACGGACTTTACCATTCACTTGAACAACCAGAGTGAACTTACTCTCTGTGAGTAAATCCGGTCTAAAAGTAGGCCAGCTAGCACCAACGATCATGGTTTTATGCCCCATCTCATGCCAGAGCTCTTCGGAAAGATGAGGTGAAAAAGGCGCCAAGCACAAAAGTAAAGACTCCATGGCCTCTTGCAAAGTCCACTTGCCATCTGAACTTGAAAAAAACTTTTCGTTATCCGTCAAAACACCATAGAGCTCGTTGACCAACTCCATGGCAGCCGAAATGGCCACATTGAATTTTTCAGACTCAATATCATCAGTCATTTTTTGAATCATCCAATGAGTTTTTCTACGAAGGCTCAAACACTTTTCAGAAAACTGGATCTCTTTTTCGTTAGCTTTGGGTTCCGCCAATAGAGATTGATGCTGATAAAAGAGTCTCCACAATCGTTGTAAAAATCGATGGCAACCCTCAACCCCTTTTTCGTTCCAGTCGAGATCTTTTTCAGGAGGAGCTGCAAAGAGACTAAAAAGCCTTGCAGTATCAGCTCCAAAGCGATCCAAAATAGAACCGGGAGTCACGACGTTCCCCTTGGACTTCGACATTTTGGCCCCGTCTTTAATGACCATTCCTTGAGTAAGTAGTCGACTAAATGGCTCGTCGCCCGACAAATAGCCCCAGTCTCTTAAAATTTTGTGAAAGAAACGAGAATACAAAAGATGCATACAAGCATGTTCCACACCACCCACATAGTAATCGACGGGAAGCCAATAATCAGCTTTGGCCTTAGCAAAAGGAGCTGTGGAACATTTAGGGTCAGTATATCGAGCATAGTACCAAGAAGACTCCACAAAAGTGTCCATGGTGTCGGTCTCTCGACGAGCAGGCTTTTGACATTTGGGACATTGAGTTTTACTAAAAGTCGGATGATGTTCTAAGGGATTTCCCTGTTTGCCTGAAAAAGTCACATCCATAGGTAACTCTACAGGAAGATCTTTCTCTGGTACGGGAACAGTGCCACAACTGTCACAATAAATGATCGGAATAGGAGCTCCCCAAAATCTCTGACGGCTCACACCCCAATCTCTTAAACGATACTGGATAGTGGAGACTCCACACTTTTTCGTTTCCAACTCTTTTAAAATAGCGTTTTTAGCCGATTCATTATCTAGCCCGTCAAAAGCACCACTATTGATAAGTTGACCGGGTCCAGTATAAGCCTCTTTTAGGTTTTCTTTTTGAGCGTCACCTTTGGGAACGATCACTTGCAGTAGAGGTAATCGGTAAGTGGTAGCAAATTCAAAATCTCTTTGGTCGTGGGCCGGGACTGCCATGACAGCTCCAGTTCCGTATTCCATCACCACAAAATCTCCAACCCAGACGGGGACTTTCTGGCCCGTCAGTGGGTGAATAGCAAAACTTCCTGTGAAAAAACCTTTTTTGTCTTTAATTTCCTCATCCGGTCGACGAAGAGCCACTGCTACTTTGATTTTTTCAAGCTCTTTGAGACTGTCTGGAGCTTTACAAAGTTTTTCGGCTAACGGATGAGCTGCAGCTATCGTCACAAAAGTAACACCAAAAAGAGTGTCGGGTCTCGTAGTAAAGACCTCAATTTTCTGAGACATGCCTTCTAGCTGGAATTGGATTCGGCCTCCTCGGCTTTCCCCAATCCAATGTTTTTGCATGTCGATCACTCTCTGAGGCCATTTATTTTGTAGCTGTTCATGACCCGAGAGAAGTTGATCAGCATAAGCTGTAATTTTCAAATACCACTGACTAAGTTCCTTGATAGTAACTTGAGAATCACATCGCCAACAGGCTCCTTCTTGAACCTGTTCATTTGCTAAAACAGTTTCACACTTAGGACACCAATTAACCTGCCCTGTTTTTTTGTAAGCGAGTCCTTTTTCTAAAAACTTCGTGAAAAGCATTTGCTCCCAGCGGTAGTACTCTGGAAGACAAGTTGTGACTTCACGATCCCAGTCATAACCAATGCCCATACTCTTAAGTTCCACTTTCATTTGAGCTATGTTTTGAAGAGTCCACTCTCTAGGGTGAACATTTCTTTGAATAGCAGCATTCTCTGCAGGGAGACCGAAGGAGTCCCAACCAATAGGTTGAAGAACATTAAAACCACGCATTCGTTTGTAGCGAGAAATAAGATCCCCAATGGAGTAATTTCTCATATGCCCCATGTGGATGTTGCCGCTAGGATAGGGAAACATGCATAAACAAAAATATTTAGGCTTCGGACTAGATTCGTCCGCTTTAAAAACATTTTGATCGGCCCATAGCTGTTGCCACTTGCCTTCAATACCCTTCGGACTGTACTTTTCACTTACCATAATTTTTTGACTCTAAGCTTTTAAAAGGCCAGAGTCTAGCCTAAGGAGATTTTGAATGAAAGAAGTAGTCATACTAGCAGCACAGCGAACAGCCATTGGTGCTTTCCTAGGTTCTCTCAAAGATATTTCAGCCCCAAAACTAGGGGCAGCTGCAATTCAGGCTGCGGTCAAAAGAAGCGGTGTGTCACCAGAAGAAATTGAAGAATGTTTAATGGGCTCAGTTCTTACGGCCGGAGTAGGACAAGCCCCTGCAAGACAGGCCACACTTTTTTCAGGTCTTCCTCAAAGCGTCCGAGCAACAACTCTAAATCGGGTGTGTGGAAGTGGTTTAAGAACCGTGATGTGGGGTTCTCAAATCATTCAATGTGGTGATGCTGAAGTCGTTGTTGCGGGTGGGATGGAAAGTATGAGTCGAGCCCCCTATCTGCTAGACAAAGCTCGGGAAGGATATCGACTCGGCAATGGGAAACTGATCGATTCGATGGTCCACGATGGACTTTGGGATGTTTATAACAATCTCCACATGGGTGATTGTGCTGAACTTTGCGCCAAAGAGAGAAAAATTTCACGAAGTGAACAAGATCAATTTGCCATCGAAAGTTACCAAAAAGCTCAAGCAGCCATTTCTCAAGGTAAATTTGAAGAGGAGATCACGGGTGTTGAGATCACGGTAGGTAAAGAGAAAAAAACTTTTGATAAAGATGAAGAGCCTTTCAAAGCAAAGCTCGACAAACTCGGAGATTTAAAACCTGCTTTTCAAAAAGAGGGAACAATCACTGCGGGAAATGCCAGTTCCTTAAGCGATGGGGCTTCTGCTCTTGTTCTTGCCTCTGCCGAATTTGCAAAAAAAAGAGGATTGAAACCGATTGCTAAAGTGATTGCACAAGCAAGTCACGCCCAAGCTCCAGAGTGGTTCACGACAGCCCCTGTGGGTTCTATTCAAAAGCTATTACAAAAAGCGAATATGAAACCCAGTGATATCGATCTCTATGAAATCAATGAGGCATTTTCTGTGGTGTCTTTAGCTTGCATCAAAGAACTGGGTCTGGACCCTAAAAAGGTCAATATCCGCGGGGGGGCGGTTGCTCTAGGACATCCCATTGGAGCTAGTGGAGCTCGAATTTTAACTACCCTCATCCATTCTTTAAAATCAGAGGGAAAACGTACTGGAGTTGCAAGCCTGTGTATTGGCGGCGGGGAAGCTTCAGCCCTTTTAGTTGAAGTTTGCTAAGAATGACATCGAAACTTTTCACTATTCATGGTTCCTTAAAGCTCACAGAGGAATTGCAATCTAGAGTTTCCTCAAAAATCAAGGAAGGAACTGGTTCGAAAAAAGAAATAGACCAAATTCTTGGAAACCGCTCAAAAAACTTAGGCAGACTCTCGTTTTTGAAACTACATATTCTGCATCGAGAATTTACGGGCAAAGAGATTTCGGCTATACGATTTTTGGTTGCTTCTGCTAGATATGCTGATCAGCGTATTGAACGATTAAAAACTCGCCTTGGGAGACAGCGATGAACTCAAGACGCGGTCAACCTTTTAGAGTCCATCAGTTTCATTACTCAGTGAGCCCTTCGGACGGAATAAGTCACCAGCTCTTTTTTATCCAGTCGGCGTTGCGGCAGATTGGGATTTCAGGCGAAGTCTTTGCTTCTCAACTGATTGGCGGGATCAAACCACCAAGGGTCTTTAAATTTAAACCAGAAAAAATGTGGGACTGCGACTTGTTGTTAATTCACCACTCCCATGGAAATCCAATTTTAAGAAAACTCGCTAGAATCGAAATTCCCAAGGCTCTGATGTATCACAATATCACTCCCGCGAGATTTTATCCTCATGATCCATTTTTAGCCGATTTAAGCCACTTGGGAAGAAAACAACTAACAGCGATTAGAAATGAAGTCATAGCTACTTTCACTGCTTCCCGATTTAATTCTATCGACTTAAAAAAACATAATTTTCCCAATCCCCAGATTCTACCTTTGCTAGACCTCTCAGATGAGCTTAAAGAGATTTCAACTAAAAAGTTTCACACTCAGCCTGATGAACCCAAAAACATTCTGTTTGTAGGACGAATTACGCGGCACAAAAACCAAGCCCAGATCGTAAAAGTTTTTTTTCATCTTAAAAAAACACTTCCCAAAAACTCGAAATTATTCCTCGTGGGTAGCCAAGACAAAGTTTATGGGGACTACCTGAAGCTTTTGATTCGACAATTGGGTTTGCAAAATGATGTCAAGCTAACTGGCAGTGTCACTCAAAAGGTTTTGGAACACTATTATGAGATATCTGATGCTTTTGTCTGCTTGAGTGAACACGAGGGTTTTTGTTTGCCACTAGTCGAGGCTATGAGTCGACATGTACCCACTTTTTTCGCGCCCAAAACAGGAGTGAAAGAGACTATGGGCAAAAGTGGAGTAGCACTGCTTACTGATCAACCTTTTGAGCAAGCTCAAATAATAACGACGGTGTTGAATAGTTCTAAAGCTGTTAAAACCATCTTAAACTCACAACATCAACGATTACTGGAATTGTGCCAAGAGCAGAGCAAAGAAAAGGTTCAAGGCTTAATTTTAGAACTTGTAAAGTGCTTGAGAAATAATCCCGAAATACATTTCGAACGAGAGCTATTAAAAAGATAAAGCGCTCTCCCAACTGTGAGATTCTTGTTGTTGTTCTTTGGGAAGAGCGCTCTACTCTTTTTCAAGACTAAGCAGACAATTTTTGGGGCTCGGAGCCAGCACTGGCTTCAGGCGATTTTTCTGTGGGTTTAGTTTCTTGAGTTGATTGAAGCAAACGGAGCTTTGCTTTTTTAGCCCTCATGAATCCCCCTTCTCGACCGATTGCAACCATGTGAGCCCTATCTCGACTGACGACAAGTCCACCTTTTCGCCCTGCACCTCTTGCCTCTTCAGAGGTAAACTCATGCGCAGTGCCTTTGGCATGGGCGGCCTTTCCACCTCGACTGGCAATTTCTTTTTGTTTTTGTGGATCCATCGATGCGAATCCTCTTTTACTCTTTTGCGGTGTTGTTTCCATAGATAAGCCTCTTTCTACATCAAAGGGTTTTAAATCAATTGTTGGATTGAACAAACTGCAGTCTCTATGCCAGCGTGAAGAGGGAGTAACGAAATGATTGCTTTTCTTTAAGCTGAACTCGCTTTACAACTATCCCCCAATGATTCGCTTTAGAAATATTGCATTATTCACTTTTCTCGCCACTGAAGCTCTTTTCGCAGTCCACCTCGGCGGTTCTTGGAACTGGGAACGCGGTGGTTCTATCAAATCGTTCGTTGGATTAAGAAATCTCAATCAACGTCATATATTTGAGAAAAACCAGATTTTTTTTAATGAAGAACGTTTCCGAGTTCAGGGGGCGTTAACCCACCCCAATTTCAGGCTCGAATTTGCGGATGAGGCCTTTTTATTTATTGAACGGGACAACCCCACCTCGATTCCATTGCCTGATTTTCTTCCCAACTCAGCTTGGAAAGCCAAGTGGAATCTCTTGGATAAGAAAGGGATCGACCTCATCGGTCGTCTGGACCGGTTTTTTGCACAATTTATTTGGGGTGATTTTCAATTTATTCTTGGCAAACAGGTTATTGCAACAGGAGTGGGCCAAATTTTCACAGCAGTGTCGCAAGTTCAACGTTACATGTTCGATTTCATTGACCAAGAATTTCCAAAAACTGAAGATGCTGTGACCATCGTTTGGAATGGGCCTATTCAAGTTGAGGCGAGATTTTTGCCCAAAACATCCGAGCAAAGAGAACAGAACTTTCATATTCGTCTTAAGGGCAATAAAAGTAATTTTGATTTGGCTCTGACAAGCGGAAAATCGGATGATAAGTTTTTCATGGGGCTAGAAACTGCAAAAAATATCGGTGATGGGCTTATTCGCAGTGAACTTGTAGGTTACGAAGCCGTAGGAAAAAAGTATCTCCAAGGGCTTTTAGGATTTGATTATGTATTTTCTCCAAAGTGGAATGGAAAAATTGAACTCTTTCACAATGGTTTCGGACAAACTGGAGATTATGTCTTTGAAGCTTTTCGCCATCGCTCAGCCCCATTTAGAGGCCAGTGGTATGGGGCTTTATTATTGTCATGGGAATTTCACCCTCTTCTGAAGAGTCATTGGTTGAGTATAGTTAACTTGCAAGACCCCTCGACTCTCACCCATCTCTATTTCAATTATTCGCTCAGTAACAATTTAGATATCCTCTTGGGTCAATTTCTTAATTTTGGGAATTCAAAATCTGAATTTGGTGGAAGGCTGTTAGTTTCCCCCCCAAACTTAGAACTTGGAGCACCTAATATTACTTATGCCGCGCTACGTTGGTACTACTAAATTAGCGGCTTTCAGTTGACTGTAGCGAAAAAAAATACAATTCTACTTTTTCAAATTAAAGCAGAGTACTTGAGTGAATTTCGAAACTTGGTTACAGAAATCATCCCCTAATATTCCAATCCCATCAGCTCTTGCTGTTTTGAAACTTCATGGACAGGGTTCTACCGTTCCATTTATTGCTCGTTACCGCAAAGAACATACACAAAACTTAGATGAAGTAGCTATTCAGACGGTCATCGACAAAAAAGAAGTTTGGGATAATTTAATCAAGCGACAGTCTTTCATTCTGACCGAGATTGAATCCCAGGGAAAACTTAGCCCCGAGTTAAAAAATAAAATTGCTTCGACTTTTGAGCTTCATCTTCTTGAGGATATTTATCTACCTTTCAAGAAGAAGAAAAAAACAAAAGCTCTTCTTGCCAAAGAAGCCGGTCTTGAGCCGCTAGCAGATTGGATTTGGAACTGTGGTCACGGTGTTGAATCACCTAAATCCGGGCAAACGCTAGAGCTTTGGGCCTTCACTTTTCGAAATGAAGAAAAGGGAATTACTGAAGCAGTTCAAGCCATCAAAGGGGCTCAAGATATTTTGGTGGAGCGGATCGCAGAAATTCAAGAGCTACGTCAATTTGTTCGCTCTGAGCTGTTTGAGAAGGGTTTTGCTAGAACAGGCAAAGGAAGCAAAATTAAACCCAATAGCAAATTTGAAAAGTATTTTGACTCACAAGAGCTCATAAAAAATTTACTTATCCCTCAAAATTCCCATCGATACCTTGCTATGCGAAGAGGCTGGATTGAGGAAGAGCTGACTCTCGATTTCGGAGGAGATCCCAAAGACCCTCAATTTGATGCAAATTTAGTTAATGTTTTTGAAAAAGCTGCAGTTACCGTTGGCGAATCTCCTGGAACAGAAGTACTGCTCAATGCCGCTCGAATTGCATACAAAGCCTATGTACGGCCCAGTATCGACAATGAAATCCACAAAGCTCTTAAAGCAGTGGGTGATGAAATGGCCATCGCAGTCTTCGCCGAAAATGTTAAAAAACTCCTATTAGCATCACCTTTTGGTCCCAAAGCTGTTCTTGCCATCGACCCCGGTGTTCGAACAGGCTGTAAAATGGCCCTCATTGACGATAGCGGAAAATATCTAGGAAGCGCGATCTTGCACTTACAGACCGATGAAGAAAAAAACCAATCAAAGACACTTCTTTCAGAAATTATCAAAGCTCACCCCTTGAAGGCTATCGCTATTGGAAATGGAACTGCAGGACGAGAGACCGAAATTTTTGTGCGGCAACTGGTTAAAGATTTAGGAGCTTCTTTACCCGTAGTTTCGGTCAATGAAGCAGGGGCGAGTGTCTACTCTGCTAGTGAAGCTGCTCGTGAAGAGTTCCCTGAATTAGATGTCACTGTTCGAGGAGCAATTTCCATAGGACGAAGACTTCAAGATCCCCTGGCCGAATTAGTTAAAATTGATCCCAAAAGCATCGGAGTTGGACAATACCAGCACGATTTAAGTCCCCATTCTCTTAAAAAATCACTCGAATATGTTGTTGATTCTTGTGTGAACTCGGTTGGTGTAAACCTCAACACAGCTTCCTATCATCTGTTATCTCATGTTTCAGGTATTGGTGAAGCTTTAGCAAAACACATCGTTGCTCATCGAACCGAGCAGGGTCTTTTCAAAACTAAAGATGCTTTACTCAAAGTTCCTCACTTTTCTGAAAAGTCATTTGAACAATCTGCTGGGTTTTTGCGTATTCCGGATTCGGAAAACCCACTCGATAATACAGGAGTCCATCCTGAACGTTACTCAGCTCTTGAAAAAGCAAGCCAGCGACTTAACAAGAACCTTAAGGACCTCATGGGGTCCGGAGCCTCGGCCCTTAGAGAAGAGAAAGAACTCATTGAAGAAGTGGGGCAATTTACTCTAGATGACATTATTAGGGATCTAGAGAGACCTGGGCGCGATCCTAGGCAAACTTTTATCCCCTTTTCATTTCGAGAAGATATTTTTGAATTAAAAGATCTCAAACCGGGCCTTCAATGTCCGGGCATTGTAACTAATGTTACGAACTTTGGCGCTTTTGTAGATATTGGAGTTCACCAAGATGGACTGGTTCATATCTCTCAATTGGCCAATCGCTTTGTAGATGATCCTCAAAAAGTAGTAAGTCCAGGCGACCGGGTTACCGTGAGAGTCCTCGAAGTCAACTTAGAGAAAAAACAGATCTCTTTAACTATGAAACCTGAAGCAGCCCCCAAACCGGCTCCCCAAGTTCGCCCTGAAAAGAAACAGGAATTCCAACGACACAAAAATTTTCATTCCAAAAGCGCTAAAAACGACCGGCCCCAGCAACCTGCTCGTCCACCCAAGCCAGCTTTTAAAAACGATGCTTTTGCAGCATTGGCAGCTTTAAAACAATTCACCCCTGAAAAGAAAAAATAAAGTCTGTAAACCTAAACCCTCGTTTTAAACACCAAAAATCAATCTCAGTTATTTTTTTCTTTGAGCGACATCATTCCTTCACAATCATTTGCTATAAGTAAAGTGTAGGTAAATTTTAAAGAAATAATCCGTCTAAGTTGGCCC
>DDPO01000018.1 GCA_002342225.1 Bdellovibrionaceae bacterium UBA2466
AAAGATTATCAAAACATTATGAAGGAATTATGCTGATAGCAGCGCACTCTAAACGAATACACTTAGTCCGCAAAAAATGAAGATGAAGAAAACGACATAATTGAGCCATAGAAACTGAATTCGCTGCAGCTATCCCCTCCCAAAGTGCGCTTGTTCTAGTTCTTGTTCCCTACGGGTCAGTTTGCTCGGCTCCTCAAAAGGGGGCTAAAGGGATTGTTTGTAGTAAACAGGGAATGGGGGACAATATTCGAATTGATTACGAATACCAATGATTGGGTCCTGAAATTTGTGGTTACACTCTTGATTTGGTGACCGGTTTTTGCTTTTATAGTCTTATGAGTTTAGGAGACGCATTAAAAAAGGCAGGTCTTAAAAGCAGTGAGATGAAGCGCAAAGAAGCTCACGGCACAAAAGACAAAGCCAAAGATGGCAGCAAGATTCATGACCATCATCACAGGACCGAGTGTGAGGCTTGTCAAAAAACGGCCCCCGATGTTGAGCGCTACGAGCACAGAAATCGTCTTTTGGAAGTGCAGTGGCTATGTCTTGTTTGTGCAGATCAGTACAAGATAAGCGACGATTTTAGGAAAACTGCTCAAAGCTCTTTTTCAAAACGTAAACTATTCATCCGAACATACGGGCATACTCGCAAATTTTAAATCCATTACTTCTTTTTGATTAGTTAAATCGCTTTGGTCTGCTCGGAAAGATAGGGGTTCATGTATTTCTTATAAAAATCATCGCGGTAGTCGCGATAGGATGTGATTCCACCTAGCCAATGGTACAGCCGGATAAAGTACCAAGCGTAATCTAATTGATAAGGTAGAAATCCAGCACGAGCTCCATTTGGGTAGAGGTGGTGATTGCTATGCCACTCGCCTGTGACAAGACCTGGCCAGAGCTGGTTTATCGCAAGGCTTTCGCGGTCAAAGTCGATGCCATTTTTGCGTTTGTCCTGACCTCCGCCATGGCCGTCAAAGTTAAAAGTACGAACTCCAATGGCCCACACTCCACAGGATGCAAATATCGTAGTGGCTAATGCTATTCCACCCAAGTAGTAAAATACGGTAAACCAGAAAGCCCAGTTTAAACCAAACTCAATTGTCGTAAACCATGGATGGCAAACGGAGCCCCATTTTAGGTACTGGGCGTACGAATTCATACGAACACCTGTGTGGCTCAACATTGCAGTTACTTTTATATATTCATTTTCTGTGAGATCTTTTCGGATGGGTTGATGAATAGCATCGGCCAAGAAACAGTAGAGCCATCCGCCGTGAACATTGTACGGATCCCCTTGTTTTTCAGACATAAAATGGTGAACATGATGTGAAACAACGTAGGTCTCCTCTGGGATGAGTTTGACAACCATGTGTTTTACTAAGAAGCGAGCCAAAGGATTTCGAAATTGATAAGCCCGATGTGTGCAGTATCTATGAAACCAGATGGTTCCATGAGTGCCTAAAATAACCATGCTGTAAACAAAAGCGATGAAAAATAGACCCCAAGAGAAAAAGTGTGTGAAAAAAAAGTAAAAGGGGACAATCATCGCAAGAGTCGTTGCCCATCCGAAAATAATGATCCAGTTTTTTCGTGTTGAAAATGGATTAGCTCGAAAAAAAAACTCACTCATGAGCTCGCTGATAGAAGGAATGTAAAGATTCCCGTTTCTTTCGTAGCCGTATCTTGGGGGATTTAGGACTCTGGAGAGAAATGCCATCTCTGCCTTTCTTTTGATGAGTATCCCATCGAAACTCGAAAACTCCTAATTCTTTAAGTAGGGAAATTGTCTATTTTGAGCTTTTTAATAATTTAAGAGCTATTTTAGGATAAACGGCGTATGGTGGCGACTGTCGAATTAGAAGACCTCTGGGCGGGTGCCCAACGATTTTCTCTCTTGGCTCCACTTACCTATAAGGAGGTCTACTGTGGGTTTTAAATTATACGTGGGCAATCTCGCCTATTCAGCTACGGAAAATTCTGTCACTACACTTTTTTCGAAGGAAGGAACAGTTGATTCTGTTCAACTCATAACCGATAGGGAAACTGGTCGTTCAAAGGGCTTTGGATTTGTCGAAATGTCGACAAAAGAAGAAGCTGACAATGCGATCGCAAATCTTAATGGTCATGAGCTTGAAGGAAGAGTTTTGACTGTCAATGAAGCTCGACCGAAAACTCAAGCTGCAATGGGGCGTTCAGATTTTGGATCCCCTCGTAGAGCATTTGACCGTGGCGGACAACGGCACGGCGTCTAAAAACTTATCAGTTGTGTCAGTCTCCCATCAAGCTTGAAAGGTGACTGACACCTTTTAAGNNCGAACAGGGCCTGAAGTTTCTCCGACTTTTAACGCAAAAGCTGCTTCTTCAAAAGCAAGAACCATTTGTCCCTTTCGGAAGGTCCCGAGATCCCCACCTTCTTCTCCAGATGGGCATTTCGAATAGGCTTTGGCTAAGGATTCAAAAGTGCAACCTTCGGAAAGTTTCTTGATAACGTCCTCTGCTTCGTACTCTTTTTCTACTAAAATATGGCTTGCTCTAATTTCTTTCATAGTGACTCCTTACGAATTGATAGATGTTTTTCCAAACTAAAGGATCTGTTTGCATCAGAACATGATTGGCGTCTACTTTTACATTGCAATCGGCTTCACGGATAGGGCTTGAGCCCAGAATTTTTGCAGGTTGGTGGTA
>DDPO01000004.1 GCA_002342225.1 Bdellovibrionaceae bacterium UBA2466
CTTTTCTTTACCGAATGGTTTTCGATGCGGATGGAATTTAGAGATTATATTTATAGTGAAAAGAAAAGAGACGGGAGCACAGACCTAAGAAATAACTATGCCGTCTCAGTAGCGTTGAGTTTCTGGCTCCCAAAAATGCCGCGATAAATTTAAGCGATTAAAATTTCAAGGATATGAATATGAAACAACTCAAAGTTTCTTTAGGGATTCTCCTATCATCTTCATTATTAATAGGAGCCCCAGAAAAAAACTCAACTTATGAAGCAGGAAAACGTCAATTCGAGAGCGGAAATTATTCGAGAGCTGTTGAGCTGCTTTCGCAAGCTATTTCGAACAGCCCAGATGGCGCAATGAGAAACAAAGCATCGTATTATCAAGGTCTCGCAATGTTTGAGCAGGGCCTATATTTTTCAAGTTTTATCTCGTTTCGTAATGCGCTTTTAAATCCCGATGAAAAAAATCGTGAGCTCTATGAAAAAGCCATAAAGAATGCGGCCATCATCACAGATAGGCTAAATATGACCGACAAGTTGGGTAAGGCACTTGAGAAATTTCCTCAGAGTTACGTTCCTAACTCAGTGGCAGGAGTCGCTCATTATGCACGTGGCGTGTATCAATTCTCGATCGGTCGTCAATCAGAGGCCTTTGGTTATTTTAAGTCGGTGAACCCTGAAAGCCAGTTTTACGACAAGGCCTTAATGTATTTAGGTATCATCGCAACACAAAAAAAAGACTACAAAGAAGCTAGTTTTTATTTTGGCAAGGTCATTGAACTTTCCAAGGGGAAACGTGAACAATTCGGGACACAAGAGCTTGCCCGTCTTAATCTAGCTCGCACTGCCTATTCTATGGGCAACTTAGAAAAATCGATTGAGCTTTACGCACAATTCTTAAGCTCATCTCCGTACTGGCTGACTGTGCTCCAAGAGGCTAGTTGGCCTCTCATGAGAGCTAACGATACCACTGTTTCGTTAGGAAATTTGCATACGGTTTTATCCCCTTTTTATCGGGAAGAACTGGTTGGGGAATCCTATATTTTGAGAGCCACAATCTTATATTCTCTTTGCAAATATGAAGAGATGAAGAGAACGTTGAACCAGTTTTTTACCGTTTATGATCCAGTTATTCGAAACATGCAGCAGGAAACATCGGCTCTTGGTTCGGCAGATGCTTTCTATCGTGCTTTCAGTAACCAACAAGGATTAAACCGGGGCTTTCTGAATTATCTAAAGAGGGACCCTGGCATATCCCAAGACGTTCAAGTGCTGAGCATGTTTAGAACCGAGAGGGCCGAATTGGCCCGATTTTCTAGAAACAGTCAGATCACTAGCATGATTGCTTCTATTGAGGATTCGCAGAGGTCATTAGAGTCACAGATAGGAAGAACAATTCAGGGAATCCATCGACAGAAACTGTCTTCTCTGTTGGCTCAGCGAGAGCAGGCTAACTACCTAAAAGTAGAGATCGTGACTGGAGAAAAAGAAATGATTGAGGGGCAAAAAGGCCTCCCACCCAAACGCTTAACTGATGTCGAAACATCAGTGGCTGCGGGTTACCAATTCTGGCCATTTACCGGCGAGTACTGGGAAGATGAGATGGGAACCTACATTTACACAACGGAGAGTGCTTGTGTTAACTAACTTCACAAAAATTCTCGTATTTCTGCCTTTAGTAGCAGTCGCAGCCGAGCAGGATTATGAAAACTTTGATTTGCCAGCAAAGCCTGCTGTGGCAGCTATCCCTGAGTCAAAATTAGCCTATCAAAGTTCGAGAGTAAGCCTCAGAGGAAAAAAATTAACATTTAAAGAGCCTAGTCTGAATCATCAAACTTTCGTATTCGCAAAAGAAGCTTTTATTGCCGAAAAAAGAGATGAAGCTATCAAACTTCTAAGACAGGAACTTGACTCCGGCATGAAGTCGAACAGAGACAACATGCTTCTTCGTTTGGGGCAACTTTATGCTGAAAAGTATATGGAATTGTCCTATCGAGAAAATGAGTTTTTTAGCAAGCAGTTGCAAGAATACGAGACAAATAAACCAGGTAATCCGAAATTGCAGGCTCCCAGACTCAATAACTCTCGCTCTCAGAAGTATCTGAAAGATGCCCTGAATCTTTTTTACGGGTTGGAAAAAGAGTTTCCGAAACATCCAAAAATGGATGAAGTCAGTTTTTTTATAGGTTTTGTAGAGTTAGAGGCTGGAAATTCCAAAAAAGGGCTTAGTTATCTCGAGCGAGTGATCAAAAACCATCCCGAAAGTCGAAAGTGGCAAGAAGCGGTTCTCTATACTGGTGACTATTATTTTGATAATCACAAATTTAAAGATGCTTCCACTCGTTACCAAATGCTTTTTAACCGAAACTCAAACCTCCGTGATTATGCCGAGTACAAATTGGCTTGGTGTGAACTCAACACCGGCGATCCTAAAAAAGCCCTGCGCAGTATGAAGAAGCTCATTGAGCGTCTGGATAGAAATACTGAAACGGGCAAATTTAATCTAAGGGATCAGGCTTTGAAGGATCTTGTTTCTTTTTATGTAGAGGCTGAGAACGTTGATGATGCGGTGGCATTTTTTACCGAAATGCAGAGCAAGGATAAAGCACTCTCGAATCTGCGTCTCTTAGCAGATATGTATCGCAGCAAGGCCAAAGACGAAGCTGCAATCAGCGCCTATACTAAACTCATATCAGAGTTTCCAGATGGTTTAGATACACCTAATCTTTATTTAGGTCTCTACGAGTCGCAAGCTAGGATCGGCAAGTCAGCCCCAGCTACTAAGACGTTAATGACGGCCTTGGAAAAGTTTGGAGAAAACTCCGATTGGGCTAAAAATATCCCCGAGGAAAAAGAGGCCGAGAAAAAATCAACCATTGATGGATTAGCCAGTGAGGCTGCCAAAGCCGCCTATTTTCATCACAATGCTGCTCAAAAAAGTGCAAATCGTGGCCACTATGATTATGCCCTTAAAATTTACTCCAGTTTACTTTCCAATTTTCCAAGCTTTCCCGACCGAAAAAAGATCGCTTTCTTTCAGGGGGAGGCTCTTTTTAACCTTGAGCGTTGGTTAGACGCCTCTGAAAGTTACATGGTCGCGGCACAGATCCCACCGAAGGATAAACTAAGCGCAGAATCGGTGTACAACGCCCTCTTGGCTTTAGACAAATTGACTGCGGCGAGCTCCAAGCTAAATCGCTACGATAAAAACGAGCAGAAAAATGTTGATTTAAAGCCTGAGGAAATACCTAATGCTGAGAAAAAATTTATTGAAGTTGGAGAGTTCTACATAAAAGAGTATCCCAAGGGCGACAGAGTCGTCGATGTAGAGTTCCGAATCGCATCCATCTATTATCGTAGACACCATTTTGATGATGCTCAGACTGCTTTCAAAAACTTAGCCCTCAAATATCCAGATCATAGAAGTGCTACTACGGCAGCACATATTGTTTTAGATATCGATAATATTAAAAAGGATTACGCATCCCTAACTGCTCATGCCCAAGAGTTTACTGCTGTTAAAAAACTGGGCGACGCCGGGTTTCGAAAAGAGTTAGCAGAAATTGTTGGAGAGATCGATTTTAAGGGGATTGAGACTTTTGAAAACAACCAAGATTGGGCTAAAGCGGGCAGTGGTTATTACAAGTTTTATGAATCGAATCCGAGCAGTCCACTGGCGGAAAAGGCGCTTTATAATTCCTACGTCAGTTACCAGAAACTTGGTGACAGTGGAAAAACATCGGAAATGGCCAAGCTGTTTTTAGTGAAATTTCCCAAAAGTAGCTACTCCGGGAAAATCATGTTGAATCTTGCTCAAAATTCGGAAAAACAAGCCGACTTTGAAACGGCTCAGAAACAATATCAGGAATTTTACAAAAGGTTTCCTGAAGATAAAGAAGCAAAAAAAGCTCTCTACAATGCGGCTGTTTATGCGGAACTGTTGGAGTTTAATAAGTTGGCTCTTCAGCTTTATGATACTTACTCCAAAGAAGCCAAGCCTACTGACAAGGAATTGCGAGCTATCGATATTTCCAGAGCGAAACTTTATAGAAAAGAAAAGGAAATGGACAAGTCGGCAGCTATTTATATGAAGCTTTCAAAGGAAAGTAAAAGCGCTACTGAGCGAATGGATATTCTAGCTGAGCTCGCTAAAAACTATGAGAAAGCTGGAATGACATCGAAAAAAGACGGTATTGTTTCTGAAATTAAGAAAATAGCGATAGCAAACAAGAAAGTGAAACCTTCAGGGGTTGCAGCGTATTACTTAGCTGAAAGTTTTTTTAAAGATCTCCAGAAAGAGAAAACGAAATACGAGTCGATAAAATTAAGATTTCCGGAGTCTGATCTTATTTATTTAATGAAGAGAAAACAAAAAGCGTTAGCAAAGCTGGCCCAAAGCTACGACGAGGAAATCGAGCGAGGAGTTCCGGATTGGGGTGTGGCTTCACTCTTTGAAAAGAGCATGGCTTATGAAAATTATGTTACTCAATTTCGGTCGCTCAAAATTCCAGGAAGGTACAAGCCCGAAGAGCGTCAGGAAGCCGAAACTGCCCTCAAACAGATCGATGCTAAACAGATTGTTCCGCTTGAGCAGAAGGTTCAGGAGATTCTCTCTGTCTGTGCCGAACGAGCAGCCCAGTTTCATGTAGTGAGTGACTACGCTAAAAAGTGCAGGGATAAAGCCAAAAAGTCACAGGGACAATTTGAACCCGAGGGGATAAGACCGGAAGCCGTCTATTGGAGCACTCGGGGACCGAAAGAGGGTGGGGCAGAATGATCCAGTTCAAATATAGTGTGGTTGTTTTTTTGTCTCTAACAGTTCTTAGCTGTTCGACTGTGGACTCAACTGAATTTAAAGGCAAAACCTATGAGTATACCTCTTGGTTCGATGGGGATAATTCAGCAGAATTAGAGCCCTATCGCATGATACTTTCTGAGAAACTTGAGGAGATAGACGGAGACAAAGTCGAATCTCTTGAGCCTGAAGCCTATCTCAATTATTTATCGATGCTCGATGCAAGTGGAAAAAAAGCGGGTGTGGAAGCAAAAATAAAACAGTTCATCGCAAAAAATCCTGAAGAAAAACGTGGCCTATTTTTATTGGGTGTTCATTACATGAGAACAAAGCGAAAAGAGCTTGCTAATTACTTTTTTAGTTCCTTAGAGAAAGATCCTAAGTTCCCATGGAAGTCGTTGCTTTTTAATAATTTGGGAATGCTCAGTCTTCAGGAAAAAGACCGTGAAAAGGCGATAGGTTATTTTGAGAAGGCTGTAAAAGCAGAGCCTGCTATTGCTGCTCCAAGAGTCAATTTGGGGGCACTCTATATTCAAAGTAAAAGCTATTCGGATGCTTTACCCCTTTTTGAAAAAGCTTTAGAGATCGACCGAAATTTTGAGGATGCAGTTTTGGGTTTAGGCCTATGTTATGAGGCTCAGGGTAAGTTTGATGAGGCGCATAAAGTATACTCTGACTTTTATGAGCGAGAGAATAAGGCTCTCACTGTTCTCTATAATGACGCGGTCATTTTGGGACGAAGATTGGGTAAGAAGAGCGAGGCATCCGAATTAATGCTTCGTTACATTCAGCGTGGGGGCAAAGAGTCATCTAAAGCTCATGAAATGATGCAGGGATGGCGATAAGAATATTGTCGAGCCATCAGATAAGTCCCAAACTTTATTTAAGAAAATAGGGTGGAGAGTAAAAATGAAAAAACTGGGTATTTACCTGATATTGATGATCGTGATGGCGTATCACCAAGAGGTATTTGCGAAGAAGAAAAACTCTATGCCACGGGTAGCGCCAAAAGAGAACGAATCGATTGCTCCCGGTAAGCGCGAAGAAGGTGATTTCATCGTCGAGAAAAAAGCAGACGGTTCGGTTGTGAAGTATAAAAAGAAAACAACATACGATTTTGAAGGGGCTAATATTGAGGGCTTATACAACAAGCCTTCGGGTTCCTATATTTCAAATATTAAAGACGTTAAGGGAAAAAGTATTATTAGAGTGAGAGAAAATTTTGATGCTGAAGTTACCGATTCAGCGAGACTCATCAAATAAGAGGCAATATGGACGCTAAAGAACAAAACCTAGTAGGGCTTGGAATCAGACTAGATGTCCTTGGAAAAGACGGAGAGGTCGTTCACAGTGGCGAGTATGTCAAAGACAAAATTGTTCTAGGAAGAATATTGTCTGCTGACTTGAGGATTGATGATCCCCGAGTTTCCCGAATTCATGCACTTATAGAAACTAAAGGTGATGAAATTGTTGTTACCGACTTAGCCTCGAGTCATGGGACTTTTGTAAATGGAAAAAAAGTAATCGAATCCAAAATTTCTTTTGGGGATTCTTTGCGTGTTGGTTTTATTGAGGTCAGAGTTGAAAAAGGAAGCGGCCAAGCCTCAGCTCCAGGGGTGGTTAAATTTGATGAAGCCGAAGTGAAAGACACAGACGCAACTCTTGTTGATATTGATCGAAGCAAAATAGACTCTGACAGACGGGGCCCCGATCGTAGAAAATTGAATGCCTTTCCCGAGGAACGAAGGCTCGAGGAACGAAGAGGCGGAGATAGAAGAATTGAACAGCGAAAAGGTGAAAGAAGAAAAGAGGAGCCCAAAGAAGTTGGAGTTCCTGACTCGGAAAGAAGAGCAAAGGCAGACCGTAGGAAACCGATTGCGGAGGAACGTCGTCAGGCAGAGAGGCGAAAAGGGGATCGCAGGGTCTTTGATATCACAAGCCTCGAGCGCCGAATCGAAGACCGACGCGAGAGAAAAACCGATGATGATATTTTGCCAGAAGAATTAGAAAAAGCTTTTGAGTCTCCGTCTCATGCGAGGGAACTCGAGGTTACAGCTCTCTGGGGTGATCAGATCCTCGATATTTCAAACTATTCCGATGAGTGTGTACTGAACATTGGTGAGAGTCCAAGGAACGATTACATTATTCCGAGCGTAGGCATTCCCGATGAATTTCCGCTTTTAAGTATTCAAGAAGATGGTTCAAGCCAACTGGCGTTCACTGAAAAAATGCATGGAACAGTGAGAGCCCGAGATAAAATGTACTCCATCAAAGAGCTCGCAGCTGAAAAGTTTGTTCGAAAAGAAGGGGACCACTATGTCCTCACATTGAAACAAGATGATTTTGCAAAGATTGCGATCGGTAATGTGAGCTTTTTCATTCTGTATGTGAAGCCCGCACCTCGTATTCTACCCCCACCCATTTTCGAGCAAGATGCTCTTTTGATGAGAACAACGGTAGGGTCGATACTTCTGTTTTTCGCCCTTTTAATCGGTTTATCTTTTGTTCCCAAACCCATTCCAGTGACGATTGAACAAATTCCAGAACGGTTTGCTAAAGTTGTGATTAAGAAAAAACCCGATATCTCTAAAATTGGTCTCATTGCAAAGGGTGAGGACGCGAAGCAAGGGGGATCTGTCGCTGGAGAGGGAGGACCCGCAATAGGGCCTGAGGGAGAAGCTGGTCGAAAAGATCTGCCTCGAAGAGAAGAAAAAGCGCAGACGATTCTTCCGAAATCTAAGCCAAAAGAGAACACAACCCCGTCACCAGTTACCAGCAAAACTCCCAATCCTTCAAAAGCAAAAGCTCCTGAAAAGAAATCGATCAAGAGTGTAGGTCTGTTGAAATCGATCTCGAACGGCGCTATTCAGAAAGAATTTAACAATCTCATCAATGCAGGAGAAGGGCCGGAGGGTCCGGGTGGATTTGATGATTTTGGTAAAGCTATTCGCGGTGCTCGCGGAAAAAGTTTAGAAGAGACCGGCGGTGCTGGNNTGGGGGTATGGGACTTAAAGGAGTCGATGCCGGTGGTGGAGGTAAGACTGTAGGTATCGACGGTCCCTCAACCAAGGGACTGGGCCGTGGATATTATGGCGATGGAATCGGTGAGGGCATCTCGGGTCCAGGAAGATTCGGTATGAAGGGCGAACATGCGATAAGCATCGTCTCTGAAAATGTGCAGGTGCTATCAGGGCTCTCAAAAGATCTCATCAATGCAGTTGTTCAACGTCATCGAGCCGAGATTCGGGCTTGTTATGATTCTGCGCTACAGAGAAATCCCAAACTATCAGGAAAAGTGGTGATGTCGTTTAGCATTCAACCGAATGGAATCGTCTCAACAGTGGGAGTGAAAGAGAGTACGATCGGCGACAATGGGCTTGAGGGTTGTATTGCTAGCCGAATCAAGAGCTGGGTATTTCCGAAACCTGAAGCTCCTGTGGTAACTGAAGTCGCGGCCTATCCGTTCTACTTAAACCCGGCTAATTAAGACCTAGCCAGCCTAAAAAGCGACTGACAAAACCATTTTTAGTTTCGCCGTTTTTGCTGGTAATCGAACGGTTTACTTTCCGTGTAGTAAGAGATTTTTCCTTACTGTCTTTCCAATTCATCCACTCGGTAATGTCGGTGTTTTTTTCACTCCCTCCAATGGGGGAAACCTGAGCCAGAAATTGAGAGATTGTGTCTAGGCTAGGTTCTTTATTCAATATGTCCCATAAAGAGGTTTTTGCTTCTTCTGTAGCTTTTAGATCTATGTCTTTGCTCTCATTAACCGAGCCGATGTCGGCCGATATTTTCTCAATACTATCGATATTACTTGTTTGCTCATCGAGATCGGACTTTTCAGTGTTGTTAATTTTCTTTTCTAAAGAAGTGTTTTTATCAGTTTTGGCAATAGCTTTTGAGAAAGTGCCATCCATGTTTTTGATGTAGGTTGGTTCAGGTTTCGACGAAATAGGCTTGTTTTCATTGAGATAGTTGTTGTTCTGGTACACATAGGTGTTCGAGAAAACAGTTTCTCCAGACCCGCTCTCGTTTTTTCTCGAACTGAGTTTTTGCCTTTTAGGTTGCTTTCGCAAGCTAAATCCTTCTTCTGTTGACTCCGATTCTTTTTCTTGATCGAACTCTCTTTTAGGATTGAGTGTGCTTTCTGTTGCTAACTTTTGAGACTTTTTAGCATCACTGAATGCCGAGTCTTTAGAATTCCCAGAGTCAGGTTTAGAGGCTTCGCTCAATGAAGGTTTCGAAGGGGATGAAAAAGGGGTTTGAGTGAACGGTGAGAAAAAAGAACCTCGGTTGGGCTGCCCTTTCAAGTTCATTTTTAGAGTGTTTGAGGCGTCCTGTTGTTCATTGGCGACATCCGAATTACTAACCGAGGACAATTGTCTTTGCTGAGAATTGTTTTCAAAGTTAGTTGTTTCGCCACTGGTTTGTGTGTCTTTGATCCTGTTCGATTTAGCGGAGAACACAGAGTTCGAATGTGAGTTGTTTGCCGTTTTAGAGCTGTCTCCGTAAACCTCATTAGGATCTGTTATTTCTGAAATTCGCGTTGAGGCCTGAGCTCTTGGTCTTGACTGTGAGCTTTGAGTTCCTTCTGAAACAGTCACAGGATCGGACGGTTTAGGCTTTGAACCAGTCGCAAGTGGTCCTGTTTTAAGAGGGTCTGTTTTCGGAGGTGTTGTAGGCGTTGTGTTTTGTGAAAGCTTGGTACCTGAGTCAATTGGTTTAGGCTCTTCATCGAAACGCATGGTCGACTGTCTGTGAGGGCTATTTGGATCATAAAAAGGATTCTTACTAAATTCTTCGAATTCATTATCTGGTTTAAAAAAAGGATCCTTCTGAAATTGTTCGGATTCATTAAGAAGTGGGGGCTCTTTGAGGTTGTTAGAAAGGTTATTTAGTAGTTTCTTGTTCTGCTCTAGTTGTCTCAGGTTGTCTTCGTACTGCGAACGAAGATCTATGTCCAAATCGGTTCTTTTCAGTAGCCGGGTGATATCTGTTTGGCGTCTGTTATTTCTTCTAATCTCTTCCTTCAGGTCATCTTTCAATTTTAAATCTACTATGTCAGCCGAGCCTTTTGGATTGTTTAGATTCGGAGGAGCAACAAAATCTGGATTTTTTTGGGGCCCATTGTTATCTCTTGTCTCGTTCCGCTGCTTCGGGGTATTAAGATCCGCTGATGCAGCAGCGCTTACAGTCCGGTCATCGCTTTCTAATTGTGAAATTTTACCCTTTAAGTCCTTAATCAATTCTTCTTGGGATTTCTTAAAGTGTTCAGGAAGATTTTTTAGCTGGTTCAGTTCATACAAATGGTCTTTTAATTTTTTTAAAGATTCGGCGTTGTTATTTTGGGTGGGTTTGGGCTGTGGCTGTTGACTCATTTCTAGCAGATCGCGTTGGATAATCAGTTTCATTACCAAAAATCTGTCTTTATCTCCTTCAACCTCTTCACGTTCGATAGCGCTTAATGTCATTTCTAATCGAATGAGTCTCGACATTGTATTTTTCCATATTATTTGATCTTCCTCTCGCACATTTGTGAGTGAAGAAATTTGTTTCAACAAATCTCTAGCACCAGCTAACGGCCCTAATCGATTGTTATAATTAGTAAGATTTTCGACAAATCGCTCTGTAGCATTTGGCTGACATTGGTAGATACCGTTGTGAAAAGTAAGCTGCTCTGTTTCGATCCCTTCTTGTATCTCCTCTGCTAATCTGTCCGCCTGGTCGAGGAGGCTAACTGCGAGGTTATGAAGCGTGCTCTGGTCAAATCTTACAATTTGTTCAAAAGAATCATCGTGGGAGCTTGCAGCTAGTTTCAAGGGATGAATAGCGACCCAAAGGCTTACCGCCCACACAATAAATAAAAATCGTTTTTGCCCTAGCCCCTGAGGCATTTGCCCCCTCCCCATTAAATCAAATACAAGTGAATGAATGTGCTTAACTGAAATAGTGCAAGGGTGGAGCCGACTATCAATTTAAGAGCTAAGTTCTTGTTTTTTGAATCAGACTGACAACTCTGTGGACACAATTGTGTCGGGCATATGAGTAGGCGGGATGGATGATGTAAAGCCCCTAAACATTTCATGGCTTCGCTTCTAAGTTGTTGAAAGACTTGAATCTTGCGTGCAAACGATAAAGCCTGTTCAGCACTTTGTGCATTCATTATGCATTCAGACTCCCAACCAGAGCTTCAACTTTTGAAACCAATTCGATGTTGAAGCTGTAGCTGGTTTTGGTGTCGGTTGAGCTTTTTTTTCAGACTGTTTCAAGGGCTTGGGTGGAAGGTTAAATAAAGAATCTGCTATGGCGGGTTTTTGTTGAGTCATCGCTTTTTCGATCTGTTCCTTTAAAAAATACGCTAGTGAATCATTTTGTACTGTCGCCTGTTGGGATAATGATTCAGATTCTTCAACTAGAGGCTGTTTTGGCGCTTTAGGCTCTGGCAAGTTTTGTTGTGGCGAAGATACTTCGATAGTAACCGGTGCTTCGATGGGTACTGTTTCTTTCTGCGGTTCGTAGTAACGAGTGGTTTTTATATTTTGGCTGATAAATTTTTCTTCAGACGACTCCGTCGGGTATGGAGCATAATTCAACTGTCTACTGGGTTTATTGGGTTGGAGCGGTCTTTCTCCTAAATCTGTATTAGTTTCAGGTTTGCGAGATTGAGAAAGGGCTATTGTAGTTGAAATAGCAGTTCGTTCCGGGGCTGTGGCTTTTGGCGTGGGTTTGAGCGAATCGTTCATGAGCGAAGCTAAATTTCTAGGGTTTTTTAAATTCAAAGACTCCGGTTGAGTTGTTTCTGTTTCTCCTTGTGCAGCCTCTGTTTCTTTGTCAGCCGAGCCTTCAAAACGTTGCTTTTCTATCGGCTTTTCCGAGGATGAGGATTTAGTCAAAGGAGGCATGCGGTTAGGCGAACTAAATTCCTGTATAAAAGGTCGGAATGGTTGATTGAGTGATTTGGCTTTGTTTGTTAATGTTTCTTCGTTTTCTGTGGTTTGAAAGTTCGAAAAACTGGGTTCAGAATTTTCGGTGGTTTTAGATGACTTAGCATGAGAGATCTTGCTTAGTTTGCTTTCAAAATAATTGAGCTTATCCTGCGCAGAACTTAAAAAATGGGTGAATGGTGAATCTGAATGCACTTTACTGTTCTGTGCTTTCGCTAATCCGTCTTTTAACGATTTTATTTCAGATTGAATACTGTCAACTCGAGATGGATTTCGCGATTTTAGAGCAACTTCAATATTTTCGTCGAGAATTTCTATTCGGAACCCTAACTGATTTTGTAGTTCATTTTCATCTAATCGTGCTTTTGCCTCTTCTCTGAACTCATCTAATTTATTCCTATCCTCAGGGAGAGTAAATTGGCCATTAATTAGTTGATCGATACTTTCAATTTCAGATTTTAGAGACCCAAGTAGCTCATCATATTTGTCCTGAGTTTTTTCGCCGGCGAGAATGGCTTTTTCAACGGTTTCAAACTCTTCAAAGAGTTTTTTAAGATTGGTTAACTGCGAGCTAATATCAACAATGCTTTGCTCATTATCCTCGTTCGGGTCTAGAACACTCGGAGACGCATGGTTGTAACCCCATGACGAACCACTGACCACTTGAAGTGCCAAGCCCAAGAGGGCCAAGCTATTTAATATCGCCCGCTGCCCCATAACTTCCCCTATCGACTCATCGGTGCAATGGCGGGGCCTAGTGGATTAAGTCTCTGAAGTTTAGTCTCCAGTTGTTCGCACTCCTTTTGAATTCGTTTAGGATTTTGATAGATTCAGATAAAAAACTCATATCCTAAATAGGAATTTACATGGTTTGTTTACAGTTTTACTTAAAGGTTCGACAGCTTCTTTAGATGGTATAAGTAACTGAAAATGTTGAGCTATATTTTGAAGCTCAAGTATACTGGGAGTTTGGTATCGACGAATTGACGATATCACTTACCAACCCTTGCCAAGATAAGTAAAACCCATTAGGGTGAGCCTCTGTCGTTATTCAACGAATGCGGGACTAGCTCAGTTGGCTAGAGCGTCTCCTTGCCAAGGAGAAGGTCGCGGGTTCGAGCCCCGTGTCCCGCTCCAATCTAAAAAATTATTTGGTAGGCGCTTTTCGAAGAAAAAGCTTTTGAAATAACCAGTCGAACTCTCGCTCATCTGGAAAAATAGATTCAGCCTCCATCGTATATCCTGGGCGGTCACTATGGCTCACTGGAGCGACTGTCACATTAGGCTGATAGTAGAGTTTTTCTAGGTCGGTAATTGACCCTCGATAAACTTGAAAGATAAGGAAAGAGACTGTCTCCGAGTAGGCCTCTTCTTGGGCGAGCTCGGGCGAGGAGGGGTTGGCTTTTCGATACTTGGCTTTGAGATTGGGATCATTTAAGAGCTGAGAGCGCTCTTTGGCTAGTGTAGCTGATCTCAAAAAAACATTTCCCCACCAAGCATGAAAGAGCTCATTATAGAAACTTGCGAAATCGTTTCTTTTCCAATCGCTAAGCTGTGTTCCTACAGCATCGTGATAGATAGTTCCCCCAGTGATGTATCCTGGCTGATAGTGGGGACCGGATTGGGTGGGTTTGATTTCGATCCAAGCATCCGCTGCAAAAAGATCTAGAAAAAAAGTACCGGGTAAGTTTCTACTGAGAGATTCATTAAAATAGGGTCTTAATTGGTCAGAATAGTTCGCATGAAGACATAAACTAAAAAAGCTAATTGCTAAAACAAGAATTCTTTTAAGGACCATCACATACCCCCAGCAAAAACCCATCAGACCCGATTTGAGAGATTAAATCAACATGAAAGTCTTTTGACTCCACAAGAGAAGGAATTTAAATTGCGAAAAAACTGGAGAGAGATGAAAAAACTAAAAGAAACCGAGAAGTTCCTAAAAGTAGTCAACGACTTAAGAACCCAATGTCCTTGGGACAAAAAACAGACCCATCAGTCCCTAGCTAAATATCTCCTGGAAGAGGCCTACGAAGCGGTAGATGCAATACATTCGAAAAAAATGAACGCACTTAAAGAGGAGCTGGGAGATGTTCTGCTTCAAGTAGCTCTTCATTCAGAAATTGCTGCAGAAAAAGGCGCTTTTACTTTTGAAGATGTGGCCAAGCACATTGCTGAAAAGATGATTCGACGACACCCGCATATCTACTCAAAAGAGAAGGTTCTAGATTACAAGAATCACCTAAAAAATTGGACAGCTCTTAAGCAAAAAGAAAATCCAGAACGGAGTCTTTTAGAGGGTACTCCGAAGGGGCTTCCTGCGTTGCAACTTTCTCAGCGGTACACCGAAATAGCCAGTAGTGTCGGGTTTGATTGGGAACATAGAAAAGAGGTCATCAAGAAAGTAAAAGAGGAATTAAAAGAAGTTGAAAAAGCCATTGAAGAAAACTCTAAACCCTCTATTGAAGAAGAGATAGGAGATCTTCTTTTTGTCATTACCTCTCTTGCCCGGCACTGCAACGTCGATGCCGAAGCTAGTCTAAGGAAAGCGGCTGAAAAGTTTAAGATTAGGATCGAGACCGTTGAGCGAGAACAAAAATCCAAAAATAAAAAAATTTCTGACTGTTCTCCTGAAGAATTAGAAAAAGCTTGGACCAAAGCGAAGAGAAAAGCTAAGAGCCAAAAAACTCAGAAGTAACTTTTCTTTGTTCACGTGAGTCTATGCTGTGCCAATACTACGCATTCTCAATCAGACTTTTTTACAAATATCGTCAAGAGCTTCTTGAATTTTAGGAAACTTGAAAACAAAACCTGCGCTTTCTATTTTTTTAGCCTCCACTTTCTGGCTAGCGAGTACCAGTTCTGACATTTCTCCCATAGCTAGTTTTAGAGCAAAGGGAGGTGCTGGCATAAAAGCAGGTCTGTGAAGCGCTTTACCTAAAGCTCTCGAGAATTCTGCATTAGTTGAAGGATTGGGAGCTACTGCGTTTGTTGCTCCTGATACAGTGTCATGAGTGAGCGAGTACATGATCATCTCAACAAGGTCAGAAAGATGAATCCAACTCATCCACTGTTTGCCATTTCCAACCGGCCCCCCGCCTCCGATTTTAAAAAGTGGAAGTAGTTTTTGGAGAGCTCCGCCACCTTTTTCGAGAACGATACCGATTCTTAAATTAACTTTTCTGACTGACTCTAGGCCAGGGTATTGGGTCTCTCTCTCCCAAGCTCTGCAAACATCGGCTAAAAATCCAATGCCCTGAGCCGAAGTTTCTGAGAGAGACTGATTACCACGGTCTCCATAAATACCAATGGCTGAAGCAGAAACAATCACTTTGGGTTTTGCACCGGCTTCAACAGCACCTTTGAGTAAGTTCCGAGTGCTTAAAACTCTTGAGTCTAAAATTTTCTTTTTTTGTTTTGCTGTCCAACGTCCGGCTGCAATAGATTCGCCGGCTAAGTGAACAATAGCATCAATGCCATTGTAAGCTTCTTTGGGGGGAGTGGAGGTTTCAGGTTCCCAACCGTAAACCTCCATGGGTGCCGAGATCGATTTTTTGGCAGCTTCAGGGTTTCTAGTTAAAAGAACAATTTGATGGTTTGCTTCGGCCAATTTTTTCACTAAAGGCCGTCCAACAAAACCAGTTCCACCAGTAACTAAGATTTTCATATGTAAACCCTTTCATTGAAAAGCGAATCGGACCATATTATGGTCGATTTTCTAAAGAAAAAAAGAGAAATTTTATGAAATTAGATAGCTATGGGATTCATTGGTTTAGGCGGGATTTAAGATTGGATGGCAACCCAGCGTTGGCTAACAATTTAAAAAAACATCAGGGTAGGGTTCTAGGGCTTTTCTGTTTTGACCACAAGTTTTTATCCAGACCCGACTTTTCCACCAATCGATTTCAGTTTTTTCTAGAAACCATGGGTCATCTAAGAGACGAGCTCAATCGAAGAGGGGGAGACCTCCTCGTTCTGGATGTTGGGCCAAAATCTGCTTATGAGAAGCTGTTTGAGAGTCTTCAATCTGCTCGGCTCCCACTTCCGAAGACCATCTCGTGGAATCGAGATTATGAGCCCTTTGCCACCCATCGAGATAAAGAGATGGACGTTTGGTTCAAGAGCAAAGGGATCGAAGTTTTGACAGAGCGAGACCATCTGATCATTGAGCCACATGAGATTTTTAAAGGCGATGATCCCTCCGCCACTTATCAGGTATTTACACCCTTTAAAAAAAGATGGCTTGAAAAGTTCGTGACTGGTGAAGTTCAAGCACGTCTTAATTTGGCTGAAGTCACAGATTTTAAATGCAATTGGCAGCAGCTTTTCGCTGGCAAAATAAAGTTTGAAGATCAGCTTGAGAGTTATTGCGAGAAGAACCGTACTAAGACCACCATTAAAATTCCTAATTCGGGAACAAAAGAGGCTTTGAAAGCCGTTGAGATTTTCAAAGCCAAAATTAAAGACTACGGTGCCAAGAGAGATATTCCCTCGGTTCAAGGAACTAGCCGATTCTCTCTCTTTTTTAAAAATGGCTCTCTGACGACCTCTCAAGTGATACGAGAAATGGGTTTAAAAAATCCTAGTCGGTGGAGTGATGGAGAGGCTAAGTTTGTTTCGGAGATCATATGGCGAGAGTTTTATTATTATATTTTGTCTCGCAATCCTCGAGTTGAGAGAGAGTCGTTTAATCCACTTTATTCTAAAATCGCTTGGAAAAATAATGAAGAATGGTTTTCTGCTTGGAAAGAGGGAAGGACAGGTTTCCCAATCGTTGATGCGGGTATGCGCGAACTCAATGAGACTGGATGGATGCACAATCGGGTTAGAATGATAGTAGCTTCTTTTTTGACGAAAGATTTGCACATCGACTGGAGATGGGGTGAGCAGTATTTTATGGAAAAATTACTGGACGGAGATCTTGCCCCCAACAACGGGGGATGGCAGTGGGCGGCTTCCACGGGGTGTGATCCGCAGCCGTACTTCCGGGTTTTTAATCCCTATCTGCAAAGTGAGAAATTTGATCCAACCGGTGTCTATATCAAGCGCTTTATTCCTGAGCTGAAAGACTGTCCTGTAAAACTTATCCATGAACCACCACAAGATTTGATGAATCGAAACTACCCAGCTCCGATGGTGGACCATTCGGTCCAACGATTAGAAGCAATAGCGCTTTATAAGTCTAGGCCATCTAAGTAGTTTTGATTCGCTTGATCAACCAACCTAAGGCCCCAGTGATAAAGTAGGAGAGCACTTGTAAACCGTGATGAACTGTCGCAATAGCGAGAGCCGTTTCCAGAGGTAACCCCAATTTCTTGAGAGCAAAAGCGATCGAAGCTTCGAAAGGACCTATATTAGCAACTGAGATGGGTATCGCAATAGCTAGGTTCAGCACTGTTAAAACAAAAAAACACTGAGTTATTGTGAGCGGAAAGTTTTGATAGAGACTCAGTTGTTGCAGTGCCCAAGCTTCGACCAACCAGACTAAAACTGCAAAGCTCAATGATAAAAAAAGTTGTTTTGGGGAAAGTAGATTTTTGAGGCCTAGCAGAAAGTCGGTAAGCCATGTTTTGATCTTTGCCCAATATTTTTTTAAACATAATGGCCAAAGAGCCAAGACTAAGAGAACAAGTCCTAAAATCCATTTCCAAGTGTTAGGTCCAAAAAGCTGCAAAGACTCATAGCTTTCGCGATAAGATCCGAAGGCAAAGATGAGAACAAGAAATGAGCTTAAATCCACCAACTTATCCGCGGTAAGGATCCCGGTAAGTGTAAGAAACGTGAAATCAGGTTTTGGAGGGGTGGGTGTCAGTGCCGCAACTTTATAAACATCCCCTGCTCTAGCAGGGAGAAAAGCATTCATGGTTTGGCCAATCGACATTGCCGAAAATACGTTCCTCAACTCAGTTCGATGAGCTTTGGGATATAGAAGCCAAAATCTTACTGCCATGAAAAATATCTGTAAGCAGTCAAGCAGTATGACAATTCCTAAGCACTGATAAGAAAAGTTGGGCAGTACGGAAAGTGCTTTTTCAAAAGATTCTTTTTGGCCCTTCGCTAGTCCAAAAAGGACAGCCCCGATTAAAATAAACCCTATTGCTAAACGAATATAAAAGGATTTGTTGGATTTTTCCGACATAAATTGGAGTTTATCCTAGCTTCATGGAGAGACTAAAGAAACTGAGAAATGTAATAAATTCTGAGCTCTGAGTAGTCCTTTTCCAAATAAGTTGACACTGGGTAAAAGCCTGTTAACTCCAAAATTATGCTCGTCGTTCAAAAATATGGGGGAAGTAGTTTAGCCACCCCGAAACACATACAAAATGCAGCCAAGAGAATTGCAGACCTAAGAAAGAGCGGGGCTGGTGTGGTTGTCGTGGCTTCGGCCATGGGTCATATGACCGATCACCTCTTAAAACTAGCATCAAAAACAGTGGTTTCTCCCCAACCTCGAGAAGTAGATATGCTTTTGACTGCAGGAGAGAGAATTTCTATGTCTCTTCTATCGATGGCGCTTCAAGAGTTAGGTGTACCTGCAATTTCTTTCACTGGGTCTCAAAGCGGAATCATAACAACGAACGACCACAGAGATGCAAAGATTATTGACATTCGTCCCCATCGTATTTTGGAGGAGCTTGGTTCTGGCAAAGTAGTTATTATTGCTGGGTTCCAAGGGGTGAGCGAGAAAAAAGAGATCACAACTTTGGGAAGAGGGGGCTCAGACACAACGGCCGTTGCTCTTGCTGCCGTTTTGAAAGCCGACCGATGTGAAATACTAACTGATGTAGACGGTTTATATTCAGCAGATCCGAGAGTCGTTCCTGAAGCTAGAATTTTAACCTCTATCGATTATGACTCTGCTTTGGAAATGGCAAGTTTGGGTGCCAAGATGCAGGCTAGAAGTATTGAGCTTGCGAAAAAATACAATGTTGATGTGAGAATTGC
>DDPO01000044.1 GCA_002342225.1 Bdellovibrionaceae bacterium UBA2466
TCCGCCGTCCTCTCCGTCCTCCCCTACGTCATCGCCGTCCTGCACGCCATGATGAAGCATGGATAAAGTGGCTGTTTTGGCTCCTCGTAATCCTAATCCTCATCCAATCGCCTGCCTGATCTTTGCAACGATCCGGTCTGCATGTTTCAGTCGACACTCCCTAATTCGAATCACCTTCCACCCCAGCCTTCTTAGCCGTCCCTTTACCGATCGATCCCTTTTCCGGTTCCCCTCAATCTTCGCCTTCCAGAATGCCCGGTTTTGTTTGGGTAGCCGGAAACACCTGGGACACCCGTGCCAGAAACAGCCGTCCACAAACACGGCCACCTTCTGCTTGCGAAACGAGAAATCCGGTCGCCCCGGGATCGGTTGGTGCCTTCTCCAGCTTTTTATCCCAGCCTCTCGCAACAGCTTCGCCAGCCTGACCTCTGTCTTCTCGTTCCCCTTGCCCCGGATCCGGGACATGACCTCGGAGCGTCTCTGTTTGGAAAAGACATCGCTCATTAGTAGTTATTATGGTGTGGGCCTTAAAAAGTAAGCAGGAACTAGATTTGTAAGTCCATGTTTTTTAGATGTTTGCAAGATATAAAAAGCCTTCAGAAAGCGAGGGCTTTTAAAAATCATGATATGATCCATAAAAGGCTTTTTAAACTGCTAATATGAAATCCGATGTTTTTTCATTTTTTTCTGGTCTTGGCTTTCTCGATTTAGGGTTTGAAGACGAAGGTTTTAAAATTGTATTCGTCAATGAATTTCACCAACCCTTTTTGGAGGCTTACAAATACGCCAGGGAGAACCTCGGATACAAGGCACCAAAGTATGGTTATTTGCCTGGGTCTATTGAGCAGATCTTAAGGGACAAAAAACAATTATCTTTATTTAATAGGCACTTAGATGACACAAGGAAGGCTAAGAGGGTTATCGGTTTTATTGGCGGCCCTCCATGTCCGGATTTCTCAATTGCAGGTAAGCAAAAAGGAGTCCTTGGTCCAAATGGGCGTCTTTCAAGGACCTACATTGAGTTGATTCTGGAAAAGAGACCTGATTGGTTTCTTTTTGAAAATGTCAAAGGCTTATGGCGAACAAAAAAACACCGAATGTTTTATGATAAACAATTGAAAGCCCTTAGAGAGGCCGGCTATGCGCTGTCCGACCGCCTTACAAATGCCATTTGCTATGGGGCACCTCAGGATAGAGACAGAATAATTTTAATTGGCTTTAGAAATGGCAGAACTATTTCGCACGCATCATGGGATAAGTATTTTAGCTTCGACCAAGGCGTACTTAAAGATCTGCCTTGGCCAAAAAGCAATCGGTTTGGAATAGCGCCAAGATTTCCTCACAAAATACCGGAAAGCCTTACTGTTTCTTTTTGGTTCAAAAGGAATAACGTTGAGATCCATTCTAATTCTCTCCATTGCTTTACGCCCCGCTCGGGTCTAGCTCGTTTTGAAAGTGTTTTTGAAGGAGATGATTCGAGAAAAAGCTTCAAACGTTTACATAGGTACAGATATTCACCAACGGCGGCGTATGGAAACAACGAAGTCCATCTTCACCCTTGGCTCCCGAGAAGAATTTCGGCGGCCGAAGCTTTGGCAATTCAATCATTGCCTGCGGGTTTTGAACTTCCGTCAAATATGACTCTTTCAAATATGTTTAAAGGAATTGGCAACGGAGTACCTTATCTCATGGCTCGTGGTCTGGCCAAAATGATCTCGGACCATGTCTAATATGAAAGTTACCCCCTCAAACATTGTTAACGCCATAGGCAGACTTTCCAGGAGTGTTTTTTTCGATTATCCAACGAAGCAAACAAGAACAAAGATTAAAATTATATCAGTTGGGCATCCTTTGGGGCCTATTAAAATCTTGAGAAAAAATGGGCCGACCGAAACCGAGCAGACCATTTCTTCAAGCATGATTCAGCGATATGCAGCTGCGTTTAAAGAGGGAATTCCGGTGAATATTGATCGTGTTCTTGGTGCAAGCTACAACACAAGATCTGCCCTTGAAGCACTACTTGCCCATACCCCGGAATTCTTTTTATGCAGGCCACATAGGGTCCAATTTCAAGAGTCTTCAACAATTATTAAGACGGGGCATAAGCATTTAATTTGGAATCCTCGGGAGCCCCATGCTGAGGGGGTTATACAAGAATTACCATGTGCGTTAACGATATCCGAACTGCCTTCCGTAGAAACAGTATATGGCGTTTTGGATTTTCCCATCGATGTTGCCCCCGAACTCGATATCGAAGTGAAAAGAAGGCACACACAAATTCAAATAGCTTTAGCGTTAATAGGCCATCAGTTAGGATTTAGAACATATATTGCAGCAAACGACCAAGGTATTCAGTACAATAGAAAACCGCTTATCGAACTCCCGGGAGTTATTGCTGACTTAGCAGATGAACGACTTTTACAGGCTTATTCAGAAGGGGTTGATGCAGCTCGCTTTATTGACTGTCTTTGGCTTAAAAACGGTCGGTTCATGCCAGCAGTAATGGAGATTGAGCATTCAACAGGAGTAACATCCGGACTTAACCGAATGCAGCGTTTTAAAAACTCAATTCCCGCTTTTGAACAGACCCGTTGGGCAATTGTGGCTCCGGATGAGGATCGTGAAGACGTGCTTAAAAAGTGCTCGGAGACGCAATTCAAAAACCTAAAGGCTCAGTACTTTCCATATTCGGCCGTTGAAGAATTGTATGGTCTTTGCATGCGAAGAAGAATTACGGGAGTAAGCGAAGCTTTTTTAGACAGCTTTATGGAGACCCCTGTGGACTAAAAACACTTATTAAACATGCATGATGAATAATTCTTTCTTGTTTTTTGCGTTTTAAGAATTTAGGCTCTCGGGGAGAAATGAAACCTTTTACTCGCATTATAAAACCTGGAGTCACCGAAAAAGGCTTTTTTCACGGAATCAAAGACTACAAGGATGAGTCTATTATTGAAGAGCTTTGCGCAAATAGTTATGACGCCGACGCTTCATGTGTTCTTGTGTTTTTTGATGGCTCAGACGACGAAAATAAGATTTATTTAATAGATGATGGAAAAGGATTTTCTGATGGTGCTATCGAGTCTGTAGCCAAGCTTGGCGGTGGCGACGACAAAGGATTAACAAACGAATGTTTTGCGAGCTCCTCAGGCAGGCCATACCTCGGACTTTTCGGCTATGGCCTAAAAAGCGTCTTTAAGATTTCCCGGCAGCTCGACTTGTATTCAGCAAACAAAACATCAACCCATGAGATTTCGATCGAGAAGAATAAAATTGGAAAGTTTCTGGACGCAGGAAAGGATGAAGGTTTTGTGCTAAAGACTTTTGCAGATCAAGGTCATAAAAATAGCGGAACAAAACTAGCCCTTCATTTGTCTACTCCGATTTCAAATGAAAGATTTAAAGAGCTTGTAAATTCAGTTTCAAACCTTCCTACGGACGACGGTAAAATACAATATTATATTGGTTTAACGAATAAGGAAAACGACCATATATTTAAAGAAATAGACTTTAAGTTCCCAGACTTCGAAAATTTAAAAAATAAATGCAAACGGCTTGCTGATGCGGGCAGGGTTCAAAAGGTAATTGAAACTTCACCATCAAGTCTCAAGAAAATAACACCCATCGTAATTGAGGATAAGGAGAACGATGTTATTTGTAGAATTTATTTTAATGGCTATGAAAGCAATAAAGTCAGAAGTTTGTATACAGGCTTACGTGGCATATATGTAAGAATTCATGGGAGATTGTTAAAGAAGAGTTTTGATGATCAGAAGTATGTTTACAACATAAGTAAATGGAATTCGTTTGCAGCTGGTCTTCGTGTCGAGATTGACGTTGATTGGCTCCATAACCAGGTGTCATTGTCTAGAGAGGGGCTTGTTTTCGAAAACCCGAAATTGGAAAACGAGTTTAAAAAGGTTCTTGCAAAAAATATTTCTAAATTTATCTCCAAAGAGTTAAAGAAAAAGTCTTCCCAGATTGAAAAAGGGAAAGATCGCGAACACAAAAATCGAATTAACCTTGCTGAAAGACGGGCAAATCAGCGTAAAGAAGATACATATCAAAAGATTAAGGACGGTTTTAATTTCCGACCAGAAAATGATGCCGAAATTGCACTGTGTTTGGCTAATCCACATATTCTTCGGTTAATAAATCCTGACCTTGTTTTTGTGAGTTTTAACACAAAATCTCCTGTTGACTTAATTTTATTCGATAGGAGTAGACGGATGAATATCTTTTGCGAAACAGAGCCTACTGTAGCTGATTTTTCACAACATAAACATGTGCCTGATTATTTAAATATGCTTGTTACAAAATCGCTCGGCCCCACTAAAATTGGAAAGCGGCTTAAAGGTAGAAAGTTTTGTTTCGAGATTTGCCCTGATAATGAACAGACGGGCAGGTATAAGCTGCTTTTATTCAAAAGCACCAAGGCGAAAACTAGTTTCCAAGATATTCCGCTTTTTATTTTAGATGAAGTGCTAATGTAGACTCCATTTCAACTAAACTCTGCTCCAATACTTCCAGGCCACGTAGGACATCCGCGGGGCTATG
>DDPO01000028.1:0-582 GCA_002342225.1 Bdellovibrionaceae bacterium UBA2466
ACAATTGCCGAAGTTATCAAAGAGTTCTCAAACGAATTTTCAGATGAAGAGAAAATAGATCTTGCAGCCCTCATTATGGTCGATGGCGAAAAAAGCCTAATTCAAACCAAAGACCAAGAGGTTGCCATTAAAAGCCTAATCCAGAAATATGAATCTGATCCGGTGTTAAAATCAGAAACTTCCGATGAAGAAAAGGGTTTCAAACGACTAACAACCCTAATTAATAAAGCTCTCATTAGACCTGAGTCTCTTGATAGTCTCTTGACCCCATTAAAAGAACAGGTTTTTGAGAAAGAAAAAAATGCTTTCTCCATGCTCNNATCCCCTCACTCAAATTCCTAGTTTCAAAGACGCAATCACTAATCTAAACAATTTAAAAAGTCAGAATGAGTCCTCACAATCCAACTCCATTAATCTGGGAAACCATCCCATTTCTGGAAAAAATCAATTGGGTCGAACTGCCCCTAGAAATTTTCTCAGCGGCAATAAAGAAACAACTGAAATTAACGCCACCCCAACTCCAGATGTCCAAGACACTCCTGAGCTTAAAGCCTGCGTCGATCATTCGAGGCAAAAAAGATT
>DDPO01000028.1:597-743 GCA_002342225.1 Bdellovibrionaceae bacterium UBA2466
AATGTAGAACTAGGACTTCCAGGATCTCTTTGTGCCAGCACTCCAATCGCTAGAGATCCAGAAGTCACAAAGAAAGGGTTCACCAAAAACTCAAAAGGTTTTTGTGAGGTTGATCTAGCATCTGCTACTCATTGTGCTGTGGGTGC
>DDPO01000028.1:830-1501 GCA_002342225.1 Bdellovibrionaceae bacterium UBA2466
CCCCTTTTCAAAACGGAAATCCGGATTTAATGGTTTTTAAAGTAGAGCTACCTTGCTCAGCAGCCTCTCAACTTGAAATTGCAAGAATTCCATCCCCCGAAGAAGTTCATGAACTTTTTCGGACTGAAACTCTTCCTATTGTATTGCAACAAAACTCAATGATTAATGCTTCAGCTCAAGGTAACAATCAGGCTACCATCGCTGGAACAGGAATGTTTGAAAGAACTGCAAATGGTGGAGTTGGCAATTTTTTAAAGTTCAACACCAACAGCCGATTTAACAAATCCTCAGGTCTTGATTCTGGGCCTATCTCTCGTTTCTCAGGCCTAGTTTTTGATTCCAATCGAATCAAAGAAGGAGACTCAGGCGGAGCAGCGCTTACTTGCAAATTTGATGATAATAAAAAAGTGAAAGAAGTTCTTTTTCTAGGTGCTATTTCACACATCATAATCCGAGGAGATTATGACGAGGGCAAAGAAGGTGGTATCGCCTCTGGAGCTTCGCTTTTATCTCTCAGTCGCACTGCATGGGGAGATGAACGGGTCGCAAAAAATAGAGGGAGTGTGCTATCCAACAACAGAGCAAGCCACGACTAACCCTCATTCGGCCCCCAAGAGGGACTAAAACACTCTCTGTCGGGTGGTGAAATCTTTGTTTTATGAGTACTATCG
>DDPO01000028.1:1558-2271 GCA_002342225.1 Bdellovibrionaceae bacterium UBA2466
CCTTCTTCATTATTTGAGAAAGCAAAATGTCTTCCAGTGGGCGCCCAAGATGGATTCTCACTATTTATTCGTTTCCCCGGCCGACTCTCGCCTGCGGTCATCCGAGTTAAATTATTTCCATCAGGATCGATCATGTAAACATCAAAATTTCCTTCGCCCGTTCTTTGCGCAGCAAACAAAATTTTATCGCCCCTCGGAGACCAAGAGGGACTCGCATTGTATTGACCTGCAAAGGTGAGTTGGTTTGCTACTTTACTGGCAAGGTCCAACACGTAGATCATAGGGTGCCCTGTTCGAGCACTTGAAAAAACTATCTTTTTGCCATCAGGAGACCAGCTTGGCTCGACATCAAAGAGCAAGGAAGATTGACTAGATTGGAAGCCATCTCCCAATAATCTTTTCCACTGTATGTTTCGGCTTAAAGGCTCAGGGTCCCCTCCATCTCTGCTCATGAGGTAAAGCTCTGGTCTTCCCGTGAAACTCAAAGTAGCTACCCCTTGGCTAGCCGTAGGACTCCAAGCGGCTCCGCTGTTCATTCCTTCTTTGGAAGAAAGCACTTGGCGCTTACCGTTTGTAAGATCATGTTTTTTGAGAACAATGCCCCGAGTTCTTAAGCCCCCTCGATTAACCCACTCATACTGACTGTAGGTTATATGTCTTCCATCTTTCATCCACGTCGGGGTGGTTGAAAGGGTTTTATCAGAAGTTAATTG
>DDPO01000028.1:2312-3385 GCA_002342225.1 Bdellovibrionaceae bacterium UBA2466
GTTAAATTTCGACCATCAGGATCGACAATAAAAATTTCTTTCGGTGGGGCCGTTTTGTAGGGGTACTTCCAACAAGTCATGAGTATCCTGCTAGTAAACAAACCTTTCTCCCCTGTGAGCTCGGCGAGAATATCTTCTGAAATCGCATGAACAAGTTTGTAATAAAGNNGTAGTTGATGATTGATATTTTTTTCCAAAAATCCTTTTCTGTCCGGGGACGTCGTAAAGCAGAGCTTCGACATTAAGCTTTCCTCCAGAAATTTGATAAGCAAGTTTCAAAGCAAATGCAGCACCTGCCGACGAAAACTGTTCATAACTTATTTTGTTATAGTCCTGAGGTAAGTCGGACTTTGAAAATTCAGCATCCGGTATAAAGTCAAAGAGATTGCTAAAAAGCAGATCCGATTTCAACTGTTCTCGAATGTTTCGAGCCAACTGAGGTTCAACCCCAGAAGCATCCTCCATAGGATGAACTTGACCCATAGCGATTTTCGCGCGCTTTACATTGGCTCCACTAACAGTCAAATAGATAGTGCCCCAACACTGGAATGAAAATACCATTAAAGCTAGAAAAATTTTAACCATGTTGTATCCCCTCTTATTTAAGGCTTAAAAGTAATTTGGAAACCCTCTTTGAGCAAAGAAATATCTTCGGGAACAGGAAGTGGCTGTGAAGCATCAANNAGCTTGAAGAACAGCAGAGTCAAATAAGGAATCTGTTGAAGGTTTTACAACTTTTTTAGCCTTCACTCTTCCATTCGGGTAAACCTCAATATAAATATCAGTCACAAGTGTACCCTTCTTTTGTTGCCACAAATAAATATTAAAGTGCTTTCGGATGGCATCACTCACTAAAGCGCGATACTGATCACTCGCGGTTCCAATCATTCCAACTGCAGAGTTGCCCTGGGACAGCATGTTGCCAGCCAGTTTAGCCCGTCCCTTTTTCCCCGGCTTCCCCATCAATTCTTTTAAGGCCTGCTCCCGACGAGCATCATCTTGAAGTTTTTTTAGAGCTTTCGCTTGCTGTTCAAGAATTTCTTGTCTTGTTTTCTTCTCTTGATCTTCTTTAG
>DDPO01000028.1:3413-4696 GCA_002342225.1 Bdellovibrionaceae bacterium UBA2466
TCAGGTAATTTCATTAAATCTGCAGGCGTCGGGGGCGCTTGTACTTTTTCAACAACCGTAGAAGGCTTGTCTACGATCGGCTGACTCATATCTACATTCGCCATATCTTTTGGCAGTTGATCAGGCAAAGCAACTACATCGACTTGAATAAAACTTTGATAGGGCTCTTTTATTTCTTTTTTGTTGAAAAACGAGATTCCATCCACCAAATGAAGACTCACAAGCAAAAATACAACGGCAACGTGTCCCAATAGAGATATCAACACAGACGATATGGGAACGTTTACAAAACGCTGAGTTGTTGAACTCGAACTCATTTAAATCCTCTGAATCTATTTTCCAGGCGGTAAAGTGACTAGGCCAATTTTGCTGATGCCTGCGTTTTTTACTGTGGCCATAACCTCAGCAACAAACCCGTAGGTTAAAGAACTATCAGCTCTAATATAGATCTCCTGTTTATCCCTAGTTTTATAAAAATTCTGTAATTTGCTGCTCAGAGAGGCGAATGGAATTTCCTCTTTTTCCAAAAAAAGCTTCGCTTCTTTTGAGATATTAAGAGTCACAGGAGACTCTCCTTTGGGCAGAGCTTTACCAGATGCTTTCGGTAGTTGTATGGGAATGCCGCTCTCTAGCATGGGAGCTGTGACCATAAAGATCACTAATAACACCAGCATCACGTCAACTAAAGGAGTGATGTTGATATCCGAAACTGGACCACTGTCGTCAGATGAACTTTTAAACCCACCCATAAAGTATCCTGTTCTTTGGATTTAGCTCGCTAAAAAGTTTCGCTTCACAATGTTGAGGAAGTCTGCCCCAAAATTTTCCATTCTTGCGCGAATGCCTCGAATTTTATTATTGAAATAGTTGTAGCCCATCGTAGCAGGAATAGCACATGCTAACCCCACGGCAGTTGCAATAAGTGCTTCAGCAATCCCAGGGGCTACAGTCGCTAGGCTAGCCCCCCCCTGAGCCCCGATATTTTGAAAAGAATTCATAATTCCCCAAACGGTTCCAAAAAGGCCAATGAAAGGTGCAGTGCTTGCCGCCGTTGCCAGAAAGGTCATGGAGCTTTCAAGTTTAATAGTTTCTCTTCGAGCAGCTACATTTAGCGATCTCTCCAAGTTTTCTATCGACGACTCGGGTGGAACAAGAGAACCTAAATCGGCTTTGGCTTGATCTTTTGAAGTCGATTTTTGCCTCTCTTTATCCATTAGCCGCTGTAATTCTTTGTAGCCCGCTTGAAAAATTGTGGCTAACGGAGTGGCTGGATACCTTTTTGA
>DDPO01000145.1 GCA_002342225.1 Bdellovibrionaceae bacterium UBA2466
GTTTTATTAGTGCTCTCTCCACTGCTAGGATTTTTAATGGTGAGTAGTATTCGGTACCGAAGCTTTAAAGATCTCGATCTAAAAACCAAGAGAAGTTTTGTGTGGTTAGTTTTAATTGTAATTGGTGTGGCTTTGATAGCGACTCAGCCAGAAGTAGGGATAGGTTTGGTTTTTGCGTATTATGTTCTTGGTGGGGCGGCCCGAGAAATCTATCTTTTTGTAAAAAACCCTAGCGATCGTCAGAAAAAATATATTGCTCCTCAATTTGTAACAACCGATCCTCCGCAGGAGCCTCCAAGAGGTCAAATATGAAGTTAAGTCATTTAGAAAGCATTGAGTCTTTTGCTATTGTGGGTGCTACAGGTCTTGTAGGACAAGAGATGTTGGATCTCCTGTGCGAGCACAAAATTAAATTTCCAAAGTTGAAATTGTTGGCAAGTGAGAACTCTGTCGGCGAAAAAATCGACTTTGCGGGTGAAGATATCGAAGTTGAAAAACTCGATCACGATAGCTTTGACGGTGTTGAAGTCGCTTTCTTTTCAGTGCCTAATGATATCACTAAAAAATATGTACCTGCTGCAGTCAAAAGTGGGTGTTTGGTCATTGACGACTCAAGCGTTTATCGCCAAAAAACAGAAGTGGGGCTCATTGTTCCTGAGATTAATGGCGTTTTATTAAAAGATTACACCGAAAAGATCATTTCAGTCCCCAACTGCACGACGACTCCGCTTGTGATGGCTTTAAAACCTCTAGAGGACAAGTATGGCATTGAGCGAGTTGTAGTTAGCAGCTACCAGTCTGTTTCAGGTGCGGGACGAAAAGCCTTTGAAGAACTCTCAATGCAAACGGCAGCTCTGCTCAATGGAAAACAGGCCGAGATCTCAGCATTCCCTCATAGGATTGCTTTTAATTGCATTCCGGAAATTGGAAGTGTCACCGAAAATGGAAACACTTCTGAAGAAGAAAAGGTCATCAACGAAACTCGTAAGATTTTAGAACTACCGGATCTTAATATCTCATCGACAGCAGTCAGGGTTCCCACATTTTCTGGACATGGATTAAGTGTGAATGTCGAATTGAATAATGACTTTAAATCGATCGAAGAAATTCGGGAGCTTTGGGATTCATTTCCAGGACTTAAAGTGATTGATAATTTGGCTCACCATATTTATCCAACCAATGTCGAGAGTTCGGGTAGTGACCTTACTTTCATTGGTCGTTCTCGAAGAGACTCCTCAGTTAAGTCGGGGCTTAATTTCTGGGTCATTACCGACAATCTTCGAAAAGGCGCGGCTCTTAACGCACTCCAGACCCTCGATTTGCTTTATAAGTATCGGAGGATGAGCTGATAGCTCATAGTATTTGTGAGTGAGCAGGAAGTTAGTTCAAAACACTCGCCCAATATTCTTTTAAAAATAGAATATGACGGAGCCGATTTTGTAGGTTGGCAGCGCCAACCTGATGGCCCCTCCATTCAATCGACCATCGAGGAACTTCTTCAGGACGTATTGCAGAGGAAGGTAGTGTTGTATGCTTCGGGGCGAACCGACAGTGGCGTCCATGCGAAATCTCAATACGCAATGTTTCGAGGAAGTGACAAATACGAACCGGAACGATGGGCTCGTATTCTAAATTTTTCCCTACCCCCGTCGATAAGAATTCTTGAATCACGTTTGATGCCGGATCATTTTCACGCCCAAAAACATGTCATCTCAAAAACATATGAGTATTGGATTCTAAATAGAAAAATTGCGAGTGCTTTGCAAAGAAGTGTCTATTTTTATCCAGGTGAGTTGGATTGGGTAAAAGTGAGAGAAGCAGTTCCTTTCTTTCAAGGTGAGCACGACTTTAGAGCCTTTCAAGGGGCAAAAGCGGAAGTCAAAACTACAGTGCGGAGGATTAGTCGCATTGAGCTTCGTGAATCAGGTCCGGATCTCTTTTGTTTTGAAATCGAGGGGAATGGATTTCTAAAGCACATGGTACGCAACATCGTGGGGACTCTTCTTGAAGTAGGCGAGGGGAAAAAAGAGCCTTCCGATATACCCAGCATCATTGCTTCTAGAGATCGCCGCAAAGCAGGAAGAACTGTGCCTCCAACAGGGCTTTTTCTTGCCAAAGTGGTCTATCCTGAGCAGTTCGGATTGAACTGACTCCCCTTAGGTGGCAAGATAGTCCTATGTGGACCGAACCCAAAACCCGCATTTCTCTTGGATGGTTCTTAGCATTTGCGGTTGTTCTTCATCTCATTTTCATCAATATTCGGTGGTCGGGTTTATCCAATCTTCAAAGTCCAATTTCTCAACTCAGCTCTCCCATTGAGATTGAGAGTTTCCCACAGGAAAAGCGAAAACCCGTTGTTCAAACCAGTAAATCCAATGAGGAAGAATTAAGCTCTGAGTCTGCTCAATTTGCTGGAGAATTTAAAAATAGAGTTAAGAAAGAGACGCAAAGTCAGCTGACTGGCCCTTTTCAGGAAGGGAAAGTTGGCGGAGGCAAGGATGAGCCCACCTCTGAAGAGGGAGATTTTGCAATGCCTCAAGAAAAGGGGCCCAACTTTTCAGAGCTGATGGTCATGGGACGTTCACCCCATTTTTTGTCTGACAAAATTGAAAAAGGCAATCAGACTATTTTGAACACCGATAAAGTACTCTATGCCTCTTTTATTAATCGCATTGCCGAAGAGGTTTACCAACCTTGGGTAAGAAATATTTCAGAATCCCTGAAGCAAATTGGAGCTTTGGGTAAGAAGCTTGAGAATAATATTTATGTTACTAAACTTAATGTCTCGATGGATAAACGGGGAGAGATCACAGGCATACAAGTTTTATCAAGCTCAGGAGTTCAAGCTATCGATGAAGCCCCTAAAAGGGCTTTTTGGGAAGTCGAGCCTTTTCCAAACCCGCCGATGCAGCTTATCGAAGAAGACGGGTATATCCGTCTCGTGTATGAGTTTCATTTCGAGTGGAAATCTTCGGGGTTCAATATCGTTCCAATGACTATTTAAAATCTTTGCTACGGCTTTTTAAAAGTGAAACCGCAAGGCTTGTCAGGCGAAACTAAGTTTCTATCTTTGATGTCTTGGGGGGTGATTGGAAAGGTCCTGCAAATATTGGGTCGGTCTTCATACACACTACAACGGTGAGTAGTGTCGTCCCAATGCGGGCATTGAAAAAGAAGTTTGCAGCTAGTGCTACAGTGCTGACATTCTCCTGTGAGCCCGTAATGTTTTTGAAGCCAATGGGCTACTGAGGGAAAAATGCTGAGAAAACCCCTCCGAAATTTACCAATAATGAGAGTACGTCCCTTGGAGCAAAGAAGTCCGTCTTTGGAAAAAACAATTTTGAGAAATGGGGGCATTCTTTCACAAACATGCCAAGTGCGTCGAATCCATCTTATTTGAAGCAAACTTTTTCCTAAACCCTCGTTGCCAGACATGTTGTGTTCCCGTTTAGATTTAAGAGGTTTTACACTGCCGCTTGGCCCTGTTTTATTTTATCGCGACGTAGCTCTAAAGACAGTATTTTTAAGAAAGAGACGAAAACTGCAGCTATGATCGGCCCTAAAAAGATTCCAGTGGGCCCCATAAGATTAACAGCTCCCAAAACACTGATCAGTGCCAACATGGGATGCATTTGGGCATGATCTTTCATGATCATGGGCCGAATAATATTGTCGATAGTAGCTACGATGATTCCGCCTATCAACATGATGGAGAAATTTCCCCAACTTCCATTGATAGCCAAGTAGATAGTGGCTCCAATCCAAATAGGGGCTGAACCTACGAGTGGGATCATGCCGGCCACTACGGTCATAGCTCCAATAAGAATGGCATTGGGAAGTCCAGTGATCGCAAAAAGCACGGTCATTATGATCGCTTGTGCAATGGCACTTGCAAAAAGTCCTAGTACTACTCCGCGACATGAGGTCTCGAAAGCTTGGTAAAGTTGGACTGAACGTTCTAAGCCCAAAGGTGATAGCGAGCTTAGAAATCTTAAAAAGCTAGCTCCATCTAGGAGGAAAAAATAGGTGCTTAAGACGACTACAAAAAAGGCCATCAAGATACCGGGCATGCCGGAGATCACATGACCGATAGTGCCAGAGAGTTTTTCTATGATGAGTTGAATGAAATCTAAGCCCTGTTCATAGAGCCAATCTCGATCGATAGGTATAAAGGTTGGGATTTTGGCGATCCATTTTCGAGCGACAGGGCTTTCGATGATCTGTTCGATGCTTTCTGCATTTTTTAGTAAACGATATTTACTGACGAAATTGAAAGTTCGATAGGTGGCTGAATAAAGAGTCAAAACAAATGGAATCAGAACTCCTAGAGTGACTGCCAAAGTGACCCAAAGAGCTGAAATGGCCCTCGGCAGTCGTTTTAAAGAGCGATCAAACATGGGATAGCAGAGAATTGCGATGATAGCGCCGAGTAAAATAGCTACCACAAAGGGGGCCATCATGCTGAAGAATAAAACGGTGATCCCAAGACCTAAAAGGAGTTGAAGCCAGCCTCTCCAAGGGGTTTTTTCAGTGTTGATTGCTGTCATACTGCAAAACGATACGAGTTTGAAGCTTAAGCGTCAACTTACAAACCGCATCTTGAAATGAATTTTCGAAGAATGATATAATCTTCACTCGACCTTCTTATCTTTTCTTGTCTAAGGAAATCACCCATGAAAACTGAAGTGCATGCTTATCATGTTCATCCGCGTCAGGAGTCTGTCGAAACCGATCCGAAATTCATGACTCCGTCTGAAATCAAGGCCTTTAAACCTCATCCTTGGGTTGAGTTAAAAGATATGCCTCACGCCGTTGCAAGATCTCGGACTCGGATGGAAGTTGCTGGCGTTTGGGCGCCTAATCAGATTTTAGGTAGGCGTTATTCCATCGGTTGTGTTGCATTAGAAATTACGCAGCGTTGTAATTTGGATTGCACTCTTTGTTATCTATCTGAACACTCGGAATCGGTAAAAGATATTCCGATGGAGGAGATCTTTCGTCGAATTGATCAAATTAAACTTCAATTTGGTGCTTCCAACGATATTCAAATCACAGGAGGCGATCCCACATTGCGAAAGCGCTCTGAGCTGATGGAAATAGTTCGGTATATCCGAAAAATCGGAATGCGACCTACGCTTATGACCAACGGTATTGCAGCAACTAGGGATATGTGCGAAGAGCTTGTTAAAAATGGACTGAACGATATTGCATTTCACGTTGATCTTACTCAAGAGCGAAAAGGTTACAAAACTGAGATGGAGCTCAATAAATTTCGCAAAGACTATATTGAACGGGTTCGGGGTTTACCTATCGCTGTCATTTTTAACACTACCGTTTTTAAAGAAAATTTTCATGAAATTCCAGATCTCATTCGATTCTTTAAAGCCAATACCGATGTCGTGGGGATGGCCTCGTTTCAATTGCAAGCTGACACTGGGCGAGGTGTATTAAAAAAGAGAGATGAAGTAATTTCCTTGGAAACCGTGTCCGAAAAGATTCAAGAAGGGGCTGGCATACCTATTTCATTTGATACTGCTCGAATCGGGCACCCCAAGTGCCATAAATATGGGTTAACACTTGAAGCCAATGGTAAGCTTTTCGATTTTTTTGATGATCCCACCCTCTTTAATATGCTTATCGAAAAAACTCGAACTTTAGAATTGGATAGAACCAACAAAGTAAAATTGGCAAAGAATGTCATAAATTGGCTTGGACAAAATCCTGATTTTCTTTTCCCTGCTTTTAAATTTGCTTTCAGAAAACTGATGGAAATGAAGTGGGATATTCTTAAAGCCCGAAGAGTTGGAAAACTTTCCTTTTTTATCCAAAATTTCATGGATGCAAGTTCTTTGGAATTAGATAGAATTCATGCCTGTTCTTTTATGGTGATGACTCCTCAAGGGCCTATTTCCATGTGTATGCACAATGCTAAGAGAGACGATTATATTTTGCAGCCTATTAAATTAAAAAGTGAACAGGTTTGGCAGCCCCTCACAGGAAAAACTGAAGGTTGCTGTTCTTCCGAAGAGAAGAAGGACTGTTAAGTGAAACAATCTAAATCCCAAAAATTAATTGTTGGATTAATCTCAAGTGTCTCAGTCGTACTTGTTTCAAGCTGTTCGACTTTGGTCAGGATGCCCGAGGGTCGTCAGACACTCACTGCGGTGCAAGTCGAAAAAGCTTGGGGTAGAGTTCTTAAAGAGTTTGTGAATGAAAAAGGAGAGGTCAGTTTTTTTAAACTCAATCAGAAGAAAGGTGATCTTGAAGATTATGTAGCTTACATCGCAAAAGCAGGCCCTAAAACTACACCTAATCAATTTTCTGACCCCAATACGCTCCTTGCACATTACTTAAATTCCTACAATGCCTTGTCCATGTACAATATTTTACATGCAGGCATTCCTGACTCGTTGGGCGGCCTAAAAAAAGTAAACTTCTTTTACTTTAAAAAATTTGTCATCGATGGTGAAGAGATGTCTCTTTATGCTTATGAAAACGACATCATTCGAAAACTTGGAGAAGAGAGAGTCCATTTTGCGCTTAATTGCATGTCGCGTGGCTGCCCTAGACTTCCTCGGGTGCCGTTTACTGGAAAAAAATTGAATCAAGAGCTTGAGGAGCAGGCTAAGTTTTTCTTTAGCGAAGAGAGAAACGTTCGAGTCGATGAAAAAGAGAAAAAAGTTTTTCTATCGGAAATTTTAGATTTCTTTCCAGAAGATTTCTTAAAAAAAGCGACTAGTCTCATCGCTTATGCCAATAAATATCGGGTTAAGCCAAAGCAGCTTCCCGAGAATTTTGAAGTCGACTATATTCCCTACGATTGGAAAGTGAACAACTCTGAAAGGAAAAGAGATGAGTAATAAATTTGCAACTTTGGAATCGGTTAAAAACTATTACGGCAAAGTTTTAAAGACCAGTTCGGATCTCAAAACCTCGGCTTGTTGTTCTGCCGAGGCTTTACCTCGTTTTGCGCGGGAAATTGTGAAAGAGATCCATCCGGAGGTTGTCGAAAAGTTTTATGGTTGTGGTAGTCCTTTTCCACCCGCGCTCGAGGGAAGAACTGTCTTAGATTTGGGATGTGGGGCAGGCCGTGATGTGTATTTGCTATCCAAGCTTGTCGGAGAAAAAGGGAAGGTGATCGGTGTCGACATGACCGATGAGCAACTTGAGGTGGCTAAGCGCCATATCGATTATCACCGAAATAAATTCAAATATCGAGAGCCCAATGTCCAGTTTTACAAAGGGTATATTGAGGATCTCGAATCAACCGGAATTAAGTCCAACTCAATTGACCTTGTGGTTTCAAACTGTGTTACCAACCTTTCTCCAAACAAAGAGCGAGTTTTCTCTGAAATTTTCAGGGTGTTGAAACCTGGAGGAGAACTCTATTTCAGTGATGTTTTTGCTAATCGTAGGATTCAAGAACCCTTAACCGAAGATCCGGTACTGCTAGGAGAGTGCTTGGGCGGGGCGATGTACAAAGAGGATTTTCGCCGACTTCTCGCAAAGCTTGGGTGTCAGGACTTTAGGGTTATTTCTTCTTCCCCGATTTCATTGAACAACCCAGAAGTTGAGAAAAAGATTGGGATGGTGGGTTTCCAGTCGATCACTTTTAGGGCTTTCAAGCTGGATTTAGAAGATCGCTGCGAGGACTTTGGTCAAATCGCTTTCTACCAAGGATCGATTGAGGGGCATCCACACTCATTTATGTTGGATGATCACCATTTGTTTAAAACAGGACAGCCAATGCTTGTCTGCGGTAACACTGCCGATATGGTCTCAAAAACTTGGTACAAAAATCACTTTAAAGTCGTAGGCGATAAAACGACCCACATGGGATTGTTTGATTGCGGCCCAACTTCAACTGCGAGTGCCGCTGCCGATTGTTCTACAGGAGCTTGTTGCTAAAAAAGGGGCTACTGTGGAGACGAGAAAACTTTTAGCTGAATTTTTGGGGTCGTTAGCCCTTTTATTGGTTGTGGTTGGTTCTGGCATCATGGGGGAAAAACTGGCTTCGGGCAACATTGCGATAGCTTTGTTGGCTAACTCTCTGGCAACAGGAGCGGGTCTCTATGTGTTGATTACGATTCTCGGGCCAGTTTCAGGGGCCCATTTTAATCCCGCTGTCAGCACGTACAAAAAATGGCGCAAGGAAATATCCACTTCGACTTGGTTGGGGTTTATGGTGGCTCAACTAGCAGGAGGAGTGCTAGGGGTTTTGTTAGCCCACTACATTTTTGAGTTGCCAGTTTTTCAAGTTTCCCAGCATGTGCGAGAGGGACTTCCACAGATTACTTCCGAAATCGTTGCCACTTTTGGGCTGTTATTTACCATTTCAGGTTTTAGTCGTTTTCAACCAGCTAAGACAGCTATGGGAGTGGCGCTCTATATTGTGGGTGCCTATTGGTTTACTTCTTCGACTTCTTTTGCCAACCCCGCAGTTTCTATCGCGCGTAGCTTAACTAATACTTTTGCAGGAATTGCCCCTCATAGTTTATGGGGTTATATTGCCGGACAATTCTTCGCTGTTGTAGTTTTTTTAGGTTTGGAGCCCGTTTTATTTTCTGAAAAATAGACATCTGTGGAGACTATCACCTATGAAAATTCTTTTGTCCTTAGCGGCAACGTTTATGGCAGCTCGCCTTTTTGGCACTCAATCCTTTAGTGAGCAGTTGTATCCAAAGCTCAAACAACATTTGAGTGCTTTGAACAAAGAGGTAAATGAACAGAAACAAATTAAGCATGCAGATCAGGCTAAAAAAATTGCCGAGGCCATTGCAAAGCTTCATCAACCGGGCAAAGAGTTGCCGATTGTTCTGGTATGTACTGGAAACTCGAGGCGCAGCGTGATGGGGGCCGCGATGGGGAATGCATCTGCTGCTCTTTTGGAGATGGGGGAACTCAAATTCTACTCTGGGGGTACCGCTCCCAGCGCATTTAATTCTAGATCTATTGCTTCTCTAAAAGAAGCCGGATTTGAAATTGAACCCACAGGTAAATTGGCACCTGCAGGGAGTAAAGGTGAGGAAAATCCTGTTTATCTAGTCAAGTGGGGTAAAAGCAATCGGCATCAAATGGAGGAGTTCTCGAAGCAGTATAGTGATCCCAAAAATCCACAAAAAGATTTTATTGCATTGATGGTTTGTGACGATGCCACTAAGAAGTGCCCCGTAGTTCCAGGGGCTAAGTATCGCTTTTCAATTCCATTTGAAGATCCCAAAGCCTTTGATAATACCCCCCAGGAAAAAGATATGTACAATACGAGAAGGGACGAACTGGGAAGATTTATGTTGAGCACTTTGGAGTTTGTAAAGGCCGCTGAGGGCGGTAGTCGCCAGTTGATGAACCAATAAAAAGAGTTCTACAAGGGCAAACCTATACCAGTGCAACTAACTTTTCGCTGCAGTTCTTGGGAACACTATATTTTGGTGGTTCAGCAAATTCTCAACGTGATTAACGTTTAGAGAACTGGAAGCGCTTACGAGCTCCTTTTTGACCGTATTTCTTACGTTCTTTCATTCGGGAGTCTCTGGTTAAAAGCCCTTCTTTTTTCAAAGTAGCTCTTAAAGCACTGTCCATTTTAATCAAAGCGCGGCTGATACCGTGAGCAAGTGCTCCGGCTTGAGCAGAAATTCCGCTGCCATCGACCGTCATACTTAAATTGACAGAACGTTGTTTGTCGCAAAGTAAAAGGGGCTTTAAAATTAAAGCTCTCAAAACATCCCTTGGGAAATAATTTTCTAGAGTGCGTTCATTGACTGTGATGTCCCCTTCTCCTTGAGTAAGGCGAACACGGGCAATTGCACTTTTACGTCTTCCTGTAGCTTGTATCATTTCACTCTTCATCGGTAACTCAACTCTCCTCTAAATTAACTGTGGAATCCCAAGTTTGGCAGTTTCACTGCTTCGGGCTGCTGTGCTTTATGAGGATGGTCTGTTCCAACATAGACACGCAATTTTTTAAACCATTTTCGGGCCATATGACCACGAGGTAACATTCTGTAAACTGCCAATTGAACTAATCTCTCAGGGTGAGAGGAAAGGACCTCTTTAGCTGTTTTACTTTTGATACCACCCGGAAATTGGGTGTGATGGTAATAAGTTTTTTGGTCCCACTTAGCTCCGGTGAGGCGAACTTTTTCGGCGTTGATCACAACGACGTTGTCACCAGTGTCTGCAAAGCGAGTGTAACCTGGCTTTGTTTTGCCCATGAGCATATTTGCGATGTGTGAACTCAAACGACCTAAAGGAATGCCGGCAGCATCTACCAATTTCCACTGCTCACCAAGCTTACCTTCGGTTGCAAAATAGGTTTTTGGCATCAAAGGAGCCCGTTTGGAGGTGTTAGCGGCTTTTTTAGGAGCCGTTTCCTTTTTTGCCGATGTTGTCTTAGCTTTAGCTTCGACCTTTGTTGCAGCTTCCTTTTTGGGTTTCGCTGTCTTTTTTGTCTCTTTATCTTCTGAACCAGTCTTTTTCGTAGCCATTACATCCTACTTCTACTTAAAGTTGAAGGCACAGCTTTACGACTATAGTCCAACAAAGTCAATAACTAATGGGATTGAGCGTAAATTTAAGAGTTTCGGAAGAGCGCTCGGAAGGCTTCTTTGGCTTTTTCAGATTCTGAATTAAATTCAGATACTTGTGGCGTCTTTGGGGTGGTCTTTGAAGTGCTAAACTCGAAAAATGCACAGTTATTTAAAGTGCTTCTATCCCGAATCCAAGGACTATCGGGTTCTTTGCACTTGGAACTTAAGTTCTCATCAAAAAAGGTACAGTTCCGGCAGCATTGAAGGTCGCTCCCGCAATTAGGGCACAACCTATTCTTATTCTGAACCTCTACAGAAAGGATGGTACGACAGTAGTGACATTGCCACATAGCCAGTTTCCGTTCCTCTTGAGAAAAGTAATGCCGGTTAAAAAGCTTTGAACACAATTATTATTACATTGCCAAAAGAAGATTGGAAGAGGTCATAACTGAGTTCGCTGTGTCATTTAAAAAAAAGTTAAAAAACTTTTGAAAAAAAAATCTCCAAGCAATTTCTTCTAGACTTTTTTTAAAAAACTCACTCATCTCTTTAGCGGTTGTCTTTTCTCAACGGCGGTCTATGATATCGCTTTGATTAAGAAAAAATCACTTTTATCGTCAGCTGAAAAAGGAGCAAGAGATGAAAGCCTGGATAGGAAAAACTCAAAAAACAAGAGTGGCCGTTGTAAGTGGAGTTCGCACCCCTTTCGCGAAAGCTGGCGCAAAATTGAAAAACTGTAGTGCAGTTCATTTGGGGGTTTCAGCTGTGAGAGAGACCATGGCTCGGGCCGAATGGGACTACAATAAAGTGGACGAAGTGGTGATGGGTAATGCGGGTACTCCAGCCGATGCGGCCAATATTTCAAGAGTCATTTCCTTGCGTTCGGGTTTTTCAGAAAGTGTTCCTGCCTATACAGTACATCGAAACTGCGCTTCTGCGATGGAAGCTATTGCTCAAGGGTGTTTAAAAATTGGGGCTGGGCTTGCAGAGACTATGGTGGTGGGTGGCACAGAGAGTATGAGTAATATGCCTTTGATCTTTGGCGATGAGATGAAAGAGCTTTTTGCCACTCTCAATTTTTCAAAGTCGAATGTCGAGAAACTGGAAAAGATCACTCAGTTTCGACCTCAATGGTTAAAACCTATCGTTTCTATTATGGAAGGGCTTACCGACCCCATTTCAGGATTAAATATGGGACAAACTGCGGAAATTCTAGCTAGAGACTTTCATATCACTCGAACTGAACAGGATGCTTTTGCAGTCAGATCGCATCAACGAACGGTGGAAGCTCAGCATGCTGGACGTTTTAAAGATGAAGTAGCTCCCATGGTGGTCGAGCCCGATTACTCGGAGATTCTTGAAACCGATGTTGGCCCGCGAGAAGGGCAATCCATGGAAAGTTTGGCAAAGCTTAAGCCTTTTTTTGACCGAGAAAATGGTACGGTGACTCCAGGTAATGCGTGTCCCATCACCGACGGTGCAGTTGCTTTGCTTCTCATGTCTGAAGAAAAGGCGAAAGCCGAGGGGAAAGAAATTTTAGGAACAATCAGCGGTTTTACTTTTTCAGGTTGTGAACCCAAACGAATGGGGATGGGACCTATCTATTCCTCTGCTGCTCTTTTAGATGAGTTGGGCATGGATTTTTCGGAAGTGGAGCTTGTTGAGCTCAATGAAGCTTTTGCTGCTCAGGTTTTAGCTAATCAAAAAGCTTGGGGATCCGACAAATACGCGCAAGAAAAATTGGGGCGTAAAAAAGCCCTTGGGGAATTGAAAGATGAGATCTTGAACGTCAATGGGGGAGCTATTGCACTGGGGCATCCTGTTGGAGCGACTGGAGCAAGACTGGTCGTGACTTTGCTTAATGAGATGAAGCGAAGAAAAGTGCACAAAGGGCTTGCGACCCTTTGTATTGGCGGTGGACAAGGCGCGGCCTTTTTATTGGAGAGAAACTAATGGAACTCACTCGTGAAAACTTCAAACAGGAAGTAGCAACTTTTAAAGCGGGATTTAAAGAAGATGCTTTTTCAATTGCGGAGAAATCGCTGACTCTGGAAAAGAAAGGCAATATCGGCGTTATCTCTTTTGATCAGTATCAAGAAAAGGCCAATAAACTCTCGACTCCCAATATGCTTAGGCTTTTTGAACTGTGTCTTCAAATCGAACAGGATAAGTCGATTGAAGCTGTTGTAGTGATAAGTCGTAAACCAACCATCTTCATTGCTGGTGCTGATATTTCTGAAATTCAACGCTTAGCGCGAGGTGAAGCAACAACCGAATCTCTCATGAAGTTGCAAGCCGTGTTTACCTTTTTGGAGAGTCTTTCCATCCCTGTCATTGCAGCTATCCATGGGGCTTGTATGGGGGGAGGAACCGAACTTGCTCTCGCCTGTGATTATCGGATGGCAAGTGATGGACCCGAGACAAAAATAGCTCTTCCTGAAGTTTTATTGGGGGTTTTGCCTGGGTGGGGTGGAACTCAGAGAATGCCAAGACTTGTAGGCTTAGAAAAGTCATTGGATTTGATTCTGACCGGTAAAAGTCTCGATGGTAAAAGAGCTAAAAAAATTGGCCTTGTCGACAAAGTGGTTCCAGTCGAGTTTTTAGAGGAAAAAGCTTTGGCTTGGGCTCAAGACCTTGCCCGTACCAAGAAAAAACGCAGCTACGAGACCCCACTCAAAGATCGCCTTTTGGAGAGTGTTCCCGGAGGAAAATGGGTCATTTTTGATCAGGCCAAAAAACAGGTGATGAAGCAAACTAAAGGCAACTATCCGGCTCCTCTTAGGATCATTGAAACCTTAAGGAAAACGTATGGTGGAGATCTTGAAAAAGGGCTTAAAGTAGAGGCCAAAGCTTTTACGGATCTTGTAGTGACTCCGGAATCTCAATGTTTAATAGGAATCTTTTACCTTCAGGAAAAAGTGAAAAAAGACAAAGGGGTTGAAGGTAAAATCGCTGGGAAGGACATAAAACGGGCTGGTGTCGTAGGGGCGGGTGTTATGGGAGGCGGCATCGCTCAGCTTTTTGCTGCTAAAGGTACTCGAGTTCGCATGAAAGATATTCAATGGGATGCCGTGGCGAAAGGTTACAAAGCAGCCCATAAGATCTTTCAAAAATTGGTCGACAAAAAACGGATGAAGCCCAATGAACTCGCCAATGCGATGGAGCGGATCGAAGGAAGTGTAGATTACTCGGGTTTTTCTCATTTAGACCTCGTCGTGGAGGCTGTCGTTGAATCTTTAGAAATTAAGAAAAAGATTTTTCAAGAGCTTGGGGAGAAGGTTTCGTCAGAGACTATCCTTGCAACCAACACTTCAAGCTTGTCTATTAGTGAAATCGCTAAAGCTACCAAAGATCCGAAACGGGTCGTTGGGATGCACTTTTTTAACCCTGTCGATAAAATGCCCCTTGTAGAAGTGATTAGAGGTCGGGAAACTTCGGATGAAGCTGTTGCAACAGTTTTTCAATACGCTAAAAAAGTTGGGAAGACACCGATTGTAGTGAAAGATGCTCCAGGTTTTGTAGTGAATCGTATCTTAGGGCCTTATCTTAATGAAGCTGTTTACTTATTGCTGGAAGGAGTTTCTCCGACTCGCATGGACTCCGTCATGGAGAAGTTTGGTATGCCTATGGGCCCCATTACACTCCTCGATGAAGTGGGATTAGACGTTGCTTCCAAGGTGTCGCATGTTTTACATCAGGCCTTTGGAGAAAGAATGAAACCGCCTTCTGTTATCGACTTAGTTGCTAAAGAAGGAAGACTCGGGAAAAAATCGGGCAAAGGAATTTATCTTCATTCGAATGGAAAGCGAGAGGAAGACTCAGATATCTTAAATAAAATGGGCGTTAAAGCCGTGAAAGAAATATCAGATGATGAGATTATTAAAAGGCTGACCTATGTCATGGTGAATGAAGCGGCTAGAATTGTAGATGAAGGGCTTGTTCGAGATGTATCTGACATTGATATCGGAATGATCTTCGGCACTGGATTTGCTCCTTTTAGAGGTGGTCTCCTGAGATACGCTGATAAAGTGGGGCCGGAAGTTATAGTGAGCGAGCTGGATATTCTAAATAAGACTTTAGGAGAAAGATTCCAGCCGTGTCAGTATCTGCAACAACTCTCAATTGACGGCAAAAAGTTTTACCAAGAGGCAAAAGCCACTTAACTTAATCGCCGCATCGTAAAGCCCGCAGCAAGTTTCGGGAAGAAATAGGTCGATTTTTGCGGCATGAATCTCTTCTCGTCTGCGACTGCGGTAACATCCGCTACTGCAGGAGGTGCGTGGAAAATGATGAGGTCGTAGTTGCTTCGTTTTTCCCAAAGAGCCTTTGCATCTTTGTCGTAAGAGACCTTTTGAGAACGGTTATTATCGTCAATTCCACAAAAATCTTTTGAAAATTTATGATCTGACCAAACGACCGAAAGTTTTGCGACCGATTTTCCAATCTTTTCGGCTTCGTTTTGCCAATTTTTAGGAATAACGAGATACAGTTGGTCTCGGTAACTAAGAGCAAACTGAGGAGTGGGCTGTGGTTTTTCCACAAACCTCAGCAAAGCTTCCGGCGCCAGCGGGAGTAATTGGTAATACTTTTCAATCTCTCCAAGATTCAAAGAAGGACAGGCACCTTTTTTAATAGCTCGATGAGTGGGAAATACAATCAGCCCCGGATCATAAGTATTGGCGATGGCAAAAAGCATTTGAGAGGCCGGTTTACTGGGGTCGCCGTAAGCTCCTGACTCTTTAGCGTACATGAGGGCGCTTTCGTAGCGGTGGTGTCCGTCTACAATGTAGATGGGTCTTGACGAAAAAAACTCCGCAATTTGGGGGTACTTTGCTCCTTCGGCTTTCCATACCACATGTTCCGTTCCGTCGTCGGTTTTTGCTTTCAAAAAGGGAGCTTCGAACATCCATTTATCAAAAAGCCCTTCAAGAAAACCCTCTTCGTCATTGACCATTCCAAAGACGTGACTCAGGTTGCATTGAGTTTTTCGTAAAATTTGCAAACGATCGGCTTTGTACTGTCCGAAAGTGTTCTCGTGCGGACGAACAATAGCTTCTGAGAAAGGCTGAAGCTCAACAGCACACATCAAAGTGTGTCGAACATGTTTTTTTTCATAGGCTTCAAAAGTCTGTTGGTAGAGGTAGTAGCACGGAACTGAGGTCTCTTTTAGAATGTGCTGGTCTCGCCAAGTTTGAAGGAGCTCTTTCGCTTGAGAGTAATCTTCATCAACACTGTGGGGCAGAAGAACATGAGCAAAATTATAAGGGCTACGTTTAAGATACTTTTGTTCCTCACCAGCGGGGATATTGTCGTAAGGTGGAATTACGAGGGGAGTTAAATCTGAAAAAGTGGAGTTGTCGTAGTAAAGAGCCTTGTAGGGCGAAACTTTTGACATAGAAATAAGCCTTTCCTAAAAAGTTCAACTGCGAATGAAAAGGATATGCAAGGGGGGGAATCTCGTCAAAGATTTTTCTATTGCTGTTGTTCCTGCTTACGAAGTTCTTCGATTGTGTCTTTGAACTGAGAGGATTTTACTGCTGTGTTAGCATATTTCTCGTCGTACTGAGGCAAATGCAGTGAGCGTTCGCTGGTTCCACGAAACTCTCCGACATTGAGCGCTACGATAAACGCTCTTTCGTTTTCGATCGAAAAAATAGGCGCACCCGAGGACCCTCGAGTTGCATGGCAATTATGAAGAACGATATCGTTTTCGACCGACAGTAAATTGCAACCTTCGTGAATGCTGGGAACTTTTCCATTGGATATATCCGCGGAGTATCCCATACAGTTTACTGGCAATTCGGTCTCTTCCTTTATTTCCATCCAACCGAAGCCATCGCCTAGGGGCTCTTCAAGCTTAAGAATCGCCCAATCTTTCTCTTGTTCGTTTTTAAGGTCTTGGGTTCCTACCCAAATGTGTTGGATCCAAGATTTTCGATAGCTAGTCCCATTTTGATAATTGGGATTGAAGTAAGTGAGGTCTTTTCTAATTTCGCGAGTGGCAAGGTCGAGAACGCAATGAGCTGCAGTGAGAACTAATCTTCGACCCACTAAAACCCCTGTGCATCGAGTAGCTTCTATGTAACCAACAGTTCGATAGGGATATTCGAAGCTCGATACCGTTTTTCTTTTGTCAGGACCAAAGACATTCCACGTTTCAGGAAAAACTTGGCACGAAAAAGTAATTATTAGAAAAAAGAATAGGGCCTTAAAACTCATTGCTATAACCTGTTGCCACAGGTTTAAGACGGAGCAACACAAAATGTCAAATTGAAGTTTAAAGACAGGTTATTGCTAAGTAATTCCTATATCCGTTCGAAAATGAATGCCGGGCCAAGATATCTTTTGGAGTCGGAAATACGCTTTTTTACGAGCCTCAGAAGCATCTCTTCCTAATGCTCCGACACCTAGAACTCGACCTCCCGAAGTATGAAGCTTATTATTTTTTAATTCTACACCCGCAAAAAACAATTCAGTTTCTCCAGTCTGAGAATCGATACCCGAGATGGGTTCTCCCAACTCTGGTTTTTCTGGATAACCTGGGCTTGCGGCAACGACGTAGATTGCAGTTTCTTTTTTCCACGCAAGCGGGGGAGTCGAATTCAATTTCCCTTTGGCTGTTGCGACTAAAGCAGGTAGTAAGTCGCTTTCAATTCGCATCATAAGGCTTTGTGTCTCAGGATCTCCAAATCTAGTATTAAATTCTAAAACGTAAGGATTACCTTCTGGAGAGATCATGATTCCGATGTATAAAACCCCGTGAAATTCCAGTTTTTCTCTTTCTAAGGCTTCTAAAATCGGTTTCACAATGGTCTTTTTAATCCGTGCTTCAAGCTCTGCGTTTAGATGTGGAGAAGGGGAGATAGCCCCCATTCCGCCTGTGTTAGGGCCTTTATCATGATCAAAAACCCGTTTGAAATCGGTGGAAGAGGAGAGGGGGATAAAACTTGTTCCATCACAGAGCCCTAAATAACTTAATTCGACTCCAGAAATAAATTCTTCTTCGATCACTTGATGGTGACCCTTGCCGAAAATATTTTGATTCCAGACTTGCTCGGCAAAAATAAGAGCATGAGCGGAGTCTTTTGCAATCACCACCCCTTTGCCGGCGGCCAAGCCATCTAGTTTAAGTACTTTTGGGAAAGGACGGATATCAATGTCTCTTTTGAAATCTTGAAGAGAAGAGTGAATCGCATACTGGGCTGTAGGAACTCCTGCTCGAACCATGAATTGCTTTGCAAAAATCTTACTTGTTTCTAACTGCGCCCCTTCTTTGCCTGGCCCCAATACGAGAAACCCCATTTTTCTGAAGTAAGAAGCGTAGTCCTGCGCTAGAAGAGCTTCGGGCCCGATGATAATAGTTTCGATATTTTTTCGTTTGGCTTCCAAAGCAATCTGTTCTTTATCTGAAACTTGACCCAGATTGCAAAAACCCAATTTGATTGTTCCAGCATTTCCGGGATGCAGAAAAATATCATGATTAGACTGCTTAAGTTTCCAAGCTATCGAGTGCTCTCTGGCACCACTTCCAAGTACGAGAACTTTCAAGAGGTCTCCTGTAGAGACAACTTATTCAAGTTCAGCAGATTGTGCAAGTGCGGGCATGAAATCAGGATGAGCAATAAGAAGGGACTTCAAAGTCTCTCGAGCTTCAGGGCCTCGATGGAGTTTTTTATAAAGCTCGTACTGCCGCCACAGAGCGGTAGCGCAAGTAGGATCTAAAGTGAGAGCTTTTTGGTAATCAAGCTGGGCCTCGGCAATGTTACCTAGCATTTCTCTTGCTTGACCTCGAGATACGTACGCCACGGGACCAAAGTAATCGAGGTTTGGGGGGAGTTTTGAAAGAACTGTTTTAAGATAGACTGGATCCGAAATGTTGGGGAGCATCATCTTAAGACTTAAAACCCGAGGTAGGAGGTTGTTACTACGGTTTGCCAAAGCGTCCATTTTCTTCCAGTCCTCAGCACGAGTCATCGGACTTGCTAAGTAATTAATGTAAATTTTTCCGATCAGTTTTTCTTCTTCGGTACCGGTCTGCATGGCGACATTATAAGCTTCGAGGTATTCTTTGTGATTAATAGAGCTGCTCTGAAAATATCCGAAGGGAATAGGACTTAATTTTTCATAGTCAGGGTCTCGTCCTAGCATCGCGATCATGGTTTGCTTCGCAGCTTCGAAGTTGTTTACTTTTTCATTTGTAAAAAAAACAGCTTGGTAAATGTAGTTGACCCAACGATCCTTTGAGAGATTGATGGCAGACTTGAAAGTGAGGCTAGCATCTGAAGTTAAACCCAGAGCAACTTTGGCCCAACCTTTGTGCACTTGTATGAGCCACAGGTCGGGTTGTTCCAGCTCAGCTAGTTGCAGATAGTCGAGTGCTTGTTGAAACCTTTTCTGTTTGAAATAGGCCCTTCCGAGGTTGAATCGGGCAGCAGCATCTTTTGGGTCGAGTTGTAGAGCTTCTAAGAAATGGCTCTCGCCCCTGTCGCCTTCGTTTTGTGACAGGAGGAGATAGCCTAGCCACAAGTGGGCTTGAGACTTTACATAGGAATTACTATTCGGGGCCGCCAAAGCTTGTTCTAAAAGTTTTTTTGCTCTCTGGGCTGACTCCCCCTCAGTGATGAGGAGGGCTCCATAGAGAGTCAGATGGCTAATATCAGATTTCCCTTCGGACTCGTGATAATTGGCCAGGAGTTTTAAAGCGGTTTTCGATCTTCCTATTTTGAGCAAGGACTTGGCTTTTTTTACGATTGCTGTCTCTTCAATTCTCCCTCTATTGGAACCAGAGCTCAAAGTGGAGACTTCGGAAGTTTCTCGAACAGGCTTTTGCGGCCGGTAAAAAATAAAAATAGTTAAAAAAGTTAGAATGACTGCCGTCAACAGGGGATATTTTGCAGGTCCACGGATGGCAGATTGTCTTGTGGCATGTGTTCCTAAGGCTTCCTGATTTTTGGAAAGGGGGCGGTTGGATGGTGCAGGTTTAACCGATGGTTGAGCAGGATCTGGAATTGAAATTTTGTCGGTGCTGGTCGGGGTGGGAGTTAAGTCCGATTTCGTAAGCTCAATGGAGTGCGTTGTCATTCTTGAACTTGTCCGAGTAACCTCTTCGGTGTCTCGGCTCGAGAGAACGCTTGCTGAGATCCAATTTCCAGAGTTACTGCAGATTTCGTCCTGAACTGAAAAAGAATTCTTATTGAGTTGCTCAATAAGTTCGGATTGCGAATAGGGTCCCATCACTTCACGGGACTTAGTGCGCACTAACCATTCTTTTCTATTGGATGGGTTCATAACAGGGGTAAAAGTACCTCATCTCTCTATCGGATTTAAGAGCTCCAAACTTAAAGGATTCAATAATTTAAGGGCTATTAATAAAGTTACAAAGGAAGCTTGATATTCGCCTCAACCAAGTGTTTTTATGGAACCCATGAAAATCATGGGTTTAGGGCATTACTATCATTTGTTTGTAAATTATCACGTTGCAGCAGAGTCTTTAAAACCCTTAATTCCTCAAGGGCTTGAATTGGATCTTTTTGAGGGCAAGGGAATTGTTTCGTGGGTTGCCTCAACGTGGCAAGATTTAAAAGTTTTGGGATGGCCTTGGGTTGTTCCCGGCCCTGCTTTTTCCTTAACGTTGAGAACTTACGTGAAGAAGAATCGAGGAACTGATTGGGTTCGCGGGTACTTTCCCATAGAAAGCTGGATGTCTGATTCAAAGTATCGTTGGTGTAAAAATATTTGTGGACTTGAGAAACCTCATCCTCTTGAGCTAAAGAGGTCGGTCCACTTTGAGCCCCATGAAAAAAGTTCTCGTGGAATATTTGAATACAGTTGGAAAAAATTATCTGAACAACCCGAGCAATTGATCAGGTTTCGCACTATAGGGTCCCCACAACCTGCTATGGCAGGTTATCTTGAGTATTTTACTTCCGAAAAAAATCAGTTTTTTTTGAAGAGAAAAGATAAACTGAATTGTTTTCTTGAGGAGAGAGCTCCGTGGGTGATTTGGGAACTTGATGAAATCGTTTTGCCTACACAATGGCCCAGTCAGATGCTTGCCAACCTAGATTGGACTCAACCTGAATCGACTTTCGTTGTGAAGGGGGGGAGAGTAGTTATTAAGTCAGTGTCGGTTTAGTGTCGGAAGTGGCGTTTCCCTGTAAATAAAAGAACGATATTTTGTTCGTTACAAGCTTGAATGACCTCAGTGTCCCGTTGAGAACCCCCAGGTTCGATAATGGCCTTGATCCCTGAGCCTTTTAAAAGGTCGATGTTGTCCCGAAAGGGAAAAAATGCATCCGACGCCAAAACAGCTCCTGCAGTTTGGCCTTTGGCTTTCTCCAGAGCAATTTGAACAGCATCGACTCGAGACATTTGACCCGCTCCTATTCCTAGAGTCTGTCCATTTTTCGCAATGACGATGGCATTCGAACGCACGTGTTTGCAGACACGCCAAGCAAATTTGAGATCATTTTGAACGGAGCTTTCTAGATGTTGATTTTGCGAAACTATTTTGAAATCGATGGTGACTCCTAAAGGATCGGTTGTTTGTACCAACCATCCTCCCAAACTTGTTCTCACTTCGAAAGGGTTAAAAACTGGTTTCTCCCATTCGATAAGTCGAAGGTTTTTCTTGGTGGCTAGAATTTCTCGTGCGTCTTTTGAGAACCTAGGGGCGACAATCACTTCAAGAAAAAGCTGTGCCATTCCATGCGCAGCTTCAGCATCGACTTCACGGTTGATAGCGACGATGCCCCCAAAAGCTGACTTAGAATCACAACTTTGAGATCGTTTAAACAACTCTGCAACGGAATTTTCTCCACTCGCTACACCACAGGGGTTGTTATGTTTTACGATAGTGACAGCTGGCTCTGCAAATTCGGAGTTGAGCCTTAAAGCAGCTTCGCTATCGAGCAAATTATTGTAGGAAAGTTCTTTGCCTTGAAGAATTTTCCATTCCTGTTTTGAGGCGCCCCAACTTGCAGTTTGATGGGGATTCTCACCGTACCGCAATGGGGTTAAACTCCCGAATTCGATTTGCGAGGGAAGAGCAGCAGCAGAAGTTCTCCACGTATTGGCTATCATTCTATCGTATCGACTGGTTCTCTCAAATGTCATGGCCGCCATGGTTTGTCTGAAGTTTAAAGTTGTTCCACCGTGGTTGTCATATTCAGACAAGAAATGTGAATAGTCCTCAGGGGAAGATAAAACAGTGACACTTGCTGCATTCTTAGCAGCGGCTCTCATCATCGAGGGTCCGCCGATATCAATAAATTTAGCTTGAACCTCTTTTGAATCTGCCAAGTGGTCCCAAAAGGGATAGAGGTTAACGACAACGAGATCAAAAAGCGGAATATCGTGAGCTTCGCAGTCCAGAAGATCGCTTTTTGAATCTCTTCGAGCTAAAATCCCTCCGAAAATTTTGGGATGGAGTGTTTTTACTCTACCATCCATCATTTCGGGAAATTGGGTGACAGATTCGATTTGATTTACATCAAATCCCATTTCGCGGATATGTTTGGCAGTTCCCCCAGTGGAGTAAATTTTGATTTGATGGTCAGAAAGCTTTTGGCACAGAGGTTCTAAGCCGGTTTTATCGAAAACACTGATGAGCGCCCTTTGGAGGGGTAGCCGGGAGGAGTTCATGGAGCAATAATTTAAACGAATCCTTCGGAGAGTCAAAGGCTTAACGTTGAACTCGTCAGAATCATTGCTAAAACCCGTTGCCTAGGTCCAGCTGGCATCTTAAGCTATTGAAGTCAATTAAACAGGAGCCTTCTCATGATGAAATCCATTTTAAGTTTAATCATTCTTATTACGAATGTCTCACTTGCTGATTGTCCCAAAGGAGAGCTGTGTCACTTAGATATTCCCGGTATTCAATGCGCTGATGGTTCCCCTTCTTTCGTGAAGTACATTGATAGGGGCTCGGAACATCTTTTTATGTACGTCCAAGGCGGTGGTGCTTGCTTTGATGCCGTTACTTGTGGATGCAGATTAAATGAACAAAACTGTAAGGGTTCGAATGAAGGGGGTAAGGGAGCCTTGGCAGGTTATTTATCACGGCCCCCAGTCGACGAACAAACTCACCCCTGGAGTCGTGGAGAAGATCATCCGATTGGAAAAGCTAACTATTTCGAAATTATCTATTGCACGGGAGATGTTTACACTGGGGCAGGAGTTGCCAATTATGGGAACAAATTGCTTCCAAGGCTTGTTCGTCACGTAGGAGGAAAAAACTTTGAGCTCAGTACAATCCAAGCCAAAAATCTTTTTCCGAACGTAAAAAAGGTGACCGTTGTGGGCTCGAGTGCAGGGGGAGTAGGAATCAGCTACAACCTTCACCATATTGCTAAGCAATTTGAGGGTACTGAGATCTCCGTGATCAACGATTCAGGTATACCGATTTTCGGACGTTTCCTCGACCAAGAAAAAGTAAGAGGAGTTCTTAAAACGTGGAACGTCAAAGAAACTCTTCCGAAAGACATGAATGTCGATGGAGATGTCGATTTTGAAGAGGTCTATTCTTATAATGCGAGTCAGTTGCCACATGTTCGCTACGGTCTTATCGGTGCTCTTGAAGATGCAGTTTTTGCTGTTTACTTTAACTTGCTCGGCGGCAGCTCAGATTCTGTGGCCAAATCCCTGCATGAAGCTGGGAAGTTCATGCATCAAGCTAAAGAGCACCATTATTTCTTTGATCAAGGTAGATGGCATACAGCCACTTTTTTACCCAGTTATGGGGTTCCCAAAGCATTGTGGCCTCAGTCGCAGGGTATTTATGTTTATGACTGGTTAAAGTCGATGGTATCTGGTTCAAAAGACTGGTCAGATGTTGAGGCTGATTAAGATTTTTATTCTTTTTGATGACCCTTTTTCGAAATCAAAATCATCGCTGAAA
>DDPO01000047.1 GCA_002342225.1 Bdellovibrionaceae bacterium UBA2466
AAATAATCCGTCTAAGTTGGCCCTTCTAGGGGGCCTCTTAGTTCACCGGTTTATTAGGAAATAACTCAGAAGCGGACTTTCCTAGAGAGTCCGCTTCACTTTTTTCTGGAGCAAATCCTGAAACGTTTTCTCTAGGCTTGAGTTTTTGATACGAGCCTTTTCCCGTTTCAGTAATTTTTCACCTGTTTGAACCTCTTCGCTCCAGGCTTTGGCAAAATCACCACTTTGTATCTCTCGTAATAGCTGCTTTATTTCTTCTTTAGCTTTTTCATCAATAATTCTTTTTCCTCGAGTGATACCTCCATAAAAAGCTGTTGGACTTATCTTTTCTGTTAGGCCATGTGGGCCATACTTCATCCAAAGCTCGATAATTGTTTTAGCCTCGTAACAACATTCTAAAAAAGCCATTTCAGGATTAAATCCAGCTTGAACTAAAGTCTCAAAAGCAGATTCCATGAGCTCTAAGAGGCCCCCACACAAAACCACCTGCTCTCCAAAGAGATCACATTCTGTTTCCTCTTGAAAAGTAGTCTTCAACAAGACATGGCTAGCAAGACCAATGGCCTTGGCATAGCTTTGTACTAACGTTTCAAGAACTTTGTTCTCTTTTCCCAATGCATAGACTCCAGGAAGACCGCTACCGCGCTCAAAAGCATCTCTTAAGACAGCTCCAGCCCCTTTTGAACCCACTAGAAAATACTGACAACTTTCTAACTTCTCAATCCAACCAAAGTGATAGCAAAAACCATGGGCAAATCCGACAGCTTCTGTTTTTTTTAGAAAATGCTTCGTCTCACTGTAAACTTTGGGAATAACGTGGTCAGGAAAAAGATACATGACAATATGAGACTGGCTAATAGCCGACTCAAAACTTGCAGGGTTGAACCCATCTTTTTTGGCCAAATCAAACCCTACCCCTGTCCTTGCGCCTACAATAACATTAACTCCGGAATCTCGGAGATTTAGAGCCTGAGCTCGGCCCTGATTCCCATATCCCAAAATAGCTACCGTTTTAGCCTGGATAGGTTGCAAGGATATGCTGTTAAGATCCATAGCTTTCGGTATACTCCAGCTTATGCGGGAATTTAAACTGAAAAGTCAGTTTGAGCCTAGATCTCAATTCCTTTCCATTTTGGACGTATTGCGTGGAGTAGCGATTGGAGCAGTCTTTCTGTTTCATTCTCTGGGAGCTGCTTACGGTAAATTTCATTTGCCTTGGAGGGGGCTTTTACCCAATTTTTCAAACGCTGGCTCTTTGGTTTTTTTAAGTCCATTGAGTTTTGGATTCACTGGAGTAGCTATTTTTTTTGTCATATCTGGATTTTGCATTCACCTTTCCTATATCTCTGATGTGCACTGGACATGGAGTAACTTTGTTAAAAAACGACTCCTGAGAATTTACCCCGCCTATTTTCTAGCTTTGTTTTTTTTACTGGTAAGTCCATTTTTAATGTATCCCATTACCCCCCAATTAATGGGTTGGCAGCTCACAACTCATATACTTGCGATTCATAATATTAAAAAAGAAACTTGCTTCGGAATCAATCCTTCTTTCTGGAGTCTTGCAGTGGAAATCCAGCTCTATTTGCTTTATCCAATTTTGCTACAATTAAGAAACAAAATGGGGTGGAAAAAAACGTTAATTATTTTAGGCATTCTAGAACTTTTTATACGTTCAACAACCTTGTTAACAGATTTGTTTTTACATAGAGAGCCTTACCATGTCTTGATTTTATCTCCTTTCGCTTACTGGTTTAGTTGGAGCCTCGGTGCCTACGTTTGTGATTGCTGGAAAAAAAATCAAAAATCGTTCCTAGATAAATTTAATGTCTTCTGGATTGGTTGTTTTTCATTTATTTCAATCTTTTTTCGGCCCCTAATACCTTTTACCTTTGTTTTAGTTGCATTAACAACCGCTACCTTTTTGTATCAATATTTAGTCTCGAGCCATAAAGAGATTAGAAACCAGATTTTGAAAAAAATTCAAAACCATTTAGCTCTTTTGGGATTGGTAAGCTACAGCTTCTACTTGTTTCATCAGCCTTTACTAGCGAGTACCCATAAAATAGTTAACCGGTTTTTGCCAAACATCTTTATTCCCTCGTTTTTTATGTTTTTGCTAATGATGCTTTGGTATCCCATCATCTTAGTAGCTTCGTATTTAATATTCACCCTCATTGAAAAACCATTTATCCAGTTCGCTCGAAAACCAAACCTGGGTTCGCCACTCATTAAAAGACACTAAAATAGCCGCCCTTTTAGCTCAAAGAATTTGCAAGGATATGCTGTTAAGATCCATAGCTTTCGGTATACTCCAGCTTATGCGGGAATTTAAACTGAAAAGTCAGTTTGAGCCTAGAGGCGATCAGCCTAGAGCTATTGAAGCGCTTGTTAAGGCGATTGAAGCCAAAAGGCGAGATAATGTGCTTCTCGGAGTCACTGGCAGTGGGAAAACCTTCACAATGGCCAACGTCATAGCTCGTTTACAACGTCCGGCCCTTATTCTCGCCCCCAATAAAACTCTCGCGGCTCAACTTTATTCTGAGTTTAAAGAGCTCTTCCCAGAAAATGCGGTGGAATATTTTGTCAGTTACTACGATTATTATCAGCCCGAGGCCTATATCCCGTCGTCAGATACCTATATCGAAAAAGATTCTGCCATTAACGACCAAATTGATCAGCTTCGCCACTCAGCGACTCGAAGCCTATTATCCCGAAAAGATGTTCTCATTGTTGCCAGTGTTTCCTGTATTTATGGTCTAGGCTCTCCCGAGTGTTACCGCGAAATGGTCATCGATTTGAAAGCCGGAGCCGAATATCGAAGAGACGAATTTCTCATGCACTTAGTGGAGACCCAGTATCAAAGAAATGACTACGATTTTCATAGAGGCACTTTTAGAGTCCGAGGTGATGTGATTGAGGTTTTCCCAGCTTTCGAAGAGGCCTGTGCTTATCGTATTCAGTTTTGGGGTGACGAAATTGAAAAAATTTCGAAAGTCGATCCTGTAACTGGAAATACAATGGAAGATATTCAGGAACTACAAATCTTCCCCGGTAGTCACTACGTAACCCCTCAAGATCAACTTAAAAAATCGATTAAATCTATTCAAGAAGAACTAAGGCAACGCCTTGAGGAACTCAAAAAACTCAACAAGCTTGTAGAAGCCCAAAGACTTGAAAGCAGAACTTATTACGATATCGAAATGCTTGAGGAGATGGGATACTGCAACGGAATTGAAAATTACAGCCGACACCTGACGGGTCGTAAAACTGGCGAACCCCCTCCTACTCTTCTAGAGTATTTTCCGGAAGACTTTCTCCTGTTTGTCGATGAAAGCCATGTGACTATCCCTCAAGTCGGAGGGATGTATCGAGGAGATCGCGCTCGCAAAATGACACTTGTAGAACATGGCTTTAGACTACCCTCGGCCTTGGATAATCGCCCCTTAAATTTTTCCGAATTTGAATCTCTAATCGAGCAAGCCGTTTATGTTTCTGCGACTCCCGGTAAATATGAAATGGAAAAGTCGAGAGGTGTTGTAGTCGAGCAGATCATTCGGCCTACTGGACTTACTGATCCCGAAATCATTATGCGGCCCGCCCGAGGAGCCGTAGACGACCTGTACGGAGAGATTCGAAAACGCATTGAAAAAGGCCAGAGAGTTTTGGTTACTACTCTCACTAAACGAATGGCTGAGGACTTAACAGAATACTACCAAAAAATGGGGATCAAAGTTCAGTACCTACATTCTGATATCGATGCTATTGAGCGAGTAGAGATTATCAGACAACTTAGAATGGGAACATTTGATGTGCTAGTGGGTATCAATCTTCTTCGAGAGGGTCTTGATATTCCCGAGTGTTCGCTCGTTGCTATTTTAGATGCCGATAAAGAGGGCTTCCTTAGAAGCCAAACCTCCCTGATTCAAACCATTGGTAGAGCAGCAAGGAACGTAGATGGAACAGTGCTCATGTATGCTGACGTTGTCACAAAATCGATAGACTTTGCTCTTAAAGAAACAGAGAGAAGAAAACTGCTTCAAATCGAATACAACAAAACCCATGGCATCACTCCACAATCTGTGAAAAAGAATATTCAAAACTCACTTTATCAGAATGAGAACAGTGATTATTTTGAGATTAAATTGCCTGAGAAGCGTGGAACCATTACCCTTGATGAAAAATCAATTCCAAAAGAACTTGAGAAGCTTGAAAAACTCATGAAAAAGGCGGCTAAAGATCTGGAATTTGAAAAAGCTGCAGAACTCCGAGATCGTATTGTTCTTTTAAAGAAAAAGCAGATGGGTTTACAAGTCGTGGCTTAATATGAATAGCAACGAACAGGTTGAACAATCTTTAGTCTGTCCCTATTGTTGGCAAAACATCTCTATCCTCCTCGATCTGTCGGTAGATTCTCAAAGCTTCGTTGAGGATTGTGAAGTTTGCTGTCACCCTATTGAGTTTCATTATCGAACTGAAGAAGGAGTTTTAGTTGAGTTTGATATTGTTAAAGTTCAATAGCCCTAATCGCATCGAGACACACCACAATCTCCGAGGTAGGTTTCACAACTTACTTTACCCTCAGGGCTTAGAGTCAATCGAACAGCACCGTGAAAATCGGTTCTTAAAAGATTAATTCCCATCAAACGATATCGATGAAGAATCTCTTTTCTAGGGTGCCTATAGCTGTTTTTAAATCCAACACTCACCACTGCCCAACGCGGTGAAAAAGCTTTCAGAAACTGTCGAGTTGAGGAGGTAAGACTTCCGTGATGGGGGACTTTGAGTAAATGAACCTTTTTTGAAGATCTCGTAACCATCTCTAGCTCGCCCCCCTGCTCAATATCCCCTGTAAAAAGAGCCCGACATTTTGAAAATTCAATACCCAAAAGAAGTGCCCGATCATTCTTGGAATGAGCATCTATACCCAAAGGAGTTAATAGAGTGCTGACCCCATTGATCTGAAGTTGATAAGGATTGATCAAGTGATTGATTTTGATCTTTCGACTTTTGCTTATGTGTTCAATATCCTGAAGAATCCTGGGTCTGGGAGGTTTTTGAAAATAACTCGATAGCCAGACTTGCCCCACTTCCATTTTTTGAAGAATCTCCAATAATCCAAAAGCATGATCACTATCTGGATGGCTCAAAACGACATGGTCCAATCTTAAGACTCCTAAACGAAGGAGCTCTGGAATCAAAACTCGCTCCCCGACACTCAATTTTCCCCAGCCCCCTCCCCCATCAATCAACATGGTTTTTCCAAAAGGGAATTGGATAAGAGCAGAATCGCCCTGCCCCACATCAAAAAAGGTAATGATTAAATTGGGATCCCAGTAACGGTCATAACATCGCCTCAAAATTAAAATGCTAAGAAGTACGCCGATTAAAACAGACCTTTTCGATAGACCTTTCACCAACATAGACACCCATGCAAGCAAACGATATTCCAAGGAAAGTTCTTGTTTATTAAACTTTGAGGAAGTGTTTGAAATTCATGACGCAAGGTGCTTAAATACCCGACATGAAAACTATCCAGACTCCAAGGCTTTGCATTGACGGACGTGTAGCTCGTCAATTTGGACCGCGTGGATTAGTGGCTCAAGAAGTGATCGATCAACTTGTTTCGGGCTACGGTGAAGGGAAAGCTTCGAGCGAATGGATAGAGAAAAAACGAACCGTCTTATTAACCCATCCCTCACAAGTCTTTAGTGGACAGCTGAAAAGATTCGATACTCAAAAAAAAGTTGCTAGTTCAATTCTTTATTGGCTCTGGGAAAAGGGTTTTACTAAAAACGCCAACATCACTCGCTTTCACAGATTTCGATCCATCGACAATTTGAATCCCTCTCTCAGTATTGAAACTATTACGACATTGTTGCCATCGCGAAGCGGTTTGCCGTTTTTCATTTCAAGAAAATCGAATCAGGAATACGTGGTTCCCTCATTACAAGACGGAAAAATTCTTGAAAGACAGTACCACGTTTCCAATGACCAAATTCATGTTTTCAGGCCAGGAACTCGTCGATATGTACAGTTTGTTGAACCTTTAAAAAAAACAGACTTTGGAAATATTCTATTCTTAGTGACTGATAAAAGAAGCGGAAAAGACTTAAAAAAGCTTAGAAAAGTTTTTTCAAAAGTGTTTGTAAACGTCCCACATAAAGTGATTCGCTTAAAAGACTCAACTAATGTTTCTCCTGCTTTGTGGATGAAAATCCTCCAAAACACTCAAGTGTGTATCTACTTGGGGGCTCAACCTTTTGATTGGGCTACGCTACCCTTAGAAGCTTTATATTGGAATATTCCAACCCTGTTTTCAGATCAAAACTCCACTTTAAATGAATTACTTCCACAATCTCCTCTTCGGCTCTCCCAATTTTTGGTTGAACAGCCGGAACTCAAAGAGCTTCAAAATTTTTCAAAAAAAGCGAAAGAATCTCTCGAGGCCAAAGGTGTCTTCTTACCTTTCAACTTGGCAGAACAATACACCCATCTTTACAGACAGATGGGTAACCCAAGTGGTCCGGCTGAGCCCGAAACAGGATGCTGTAATTAGATGATATCTTTATATTTTTTTGACCTTACTAAGATTTACTGGCAAAAGTTGGGTTTCGCCATTATGGTGTCGCAACCCATAACGGGCAAATCCTGATGTGCGCCTGTAGCTCAGTTGGATAGAGTAGCAGACTACGAATCTGCGGGTCAGAGGTTCGAATCCTCTCAGGCGCGCCATCTTNNGTAACACCCGATTTAAATCGAGCCACAACTTTCCCATCTTTACTGACTAAAAACTTTTCAAAGTTCCAACCGACCTCTCCTTGCAAGCTTTTATCAGAGGCTTCGGTTAAAAATTTATAAACTTCCTGTTTCCCCGATCCTTTGACAGGATTCTTGGAAAAGAGAGGAAAAGTGGTTTTAAACTTCATTTCACAAAACTTCTTAACCTCAGCATTTGTTCCAGGCTCTTGCCCACCAAAGTCATTACTGGGGAAACCTAAAACAACAAGCCCTTTGGCTTTGTATTTTTGATAGAGCGCTTCGAGATCTTTATATTGAGGCGTGTAACCACACTGGGATGCCGTGTTAACGACAAGAGCTACTTTACCTTTGTACTGAGAAAGAGAAGTGTTTTTACCGTCGATATC
>DDPO01000081.1 GCA_002342225.1 Bdellovibrionaceae bacterium UBA2466
ACAATTAGATTATTTCAAATATGTATTTCCTAAATTATTTGAAGAATGTCCAGTTGATGATTTTATAATGTGTTACAATGTAAATTTTGAATTAACAATGAGATTTGATATTGAAAAAATGAAAGATGAATGTAAATTTTTTGATTATTATGGTATTACTAAAATTTTAGATTAAACATTAAACATTTTTATTTATCAATTAAAATCCGATAAAAAATTGTATTTTATTTTTTTTATTTATTAAAGTTAAACAAAATATTACTAATTAATGGATATATACACAAAAGCAATATATCGTAAATATTCAGATCTATTAAAATCTGGTAAAAAAGCTACAGAATTAGATAATAATGATTTAGCTAAGATATTTGAATATTATTCTTGTATAAAATTATCTGAAGAATATAATCAGAAATTTCTAGAATATTCAGATATTGATCCAGAGTTTAAGGAACAAAATAATATGACACAAAATGATACAGGTATTGATTGTTGTAATATGATTGATACAATTGTACAATGTAAATTGAGAGATAAAACTTTATCATGGAGAGAAACATCAACCTTTTTTGGTAGTAATATTGTATTAGATGATTCAAATGAATTAAAAATAAAATGGCCTCGAATGATTATTACGAGAAATTTAGATTCAAGATTAGCACCAAATTTAAAATCAAAACAAGATCTATTTATAGATAGAACATATGATACAAAAGAAATGATTGAATATTGTGAAGAATTAATAAAGAATCCACCAAAGATAAAACAAAAAAAGAATAGAAATTTAATAAAAATACGTGATTATCAGAAAGAAGCCATCGATTTAATAATTAAGATGAAATCAAATTTAATTATTAATTTACCAACTGGTTGTGGTAAGAATTTTATTGTTTCACGTGCATTAAAACCACAAAAATTTAGATATCTAATTCTAGTCCCCAGAGTAATTTTATTAGAACAAATTGAAAATGAATTGACAAAATATAATGAAGATTATGAAGATTTAATTCAGAGAATTGGTGATGGAAATAATAAATATAATCCAAAGAAAAGAATAACTCTATGTGTTTATAATTCTGTTGGAATTGTAGATAATCATATAACAGATTTTGATTATATTATTGTTGATGAAGCCCATCATGTTGTAACACCTGAGATTTATAAGATTGATGAAGATGATTATATTGATGAAGATGATGAAGAAGATGATGAAGATGAAGCAGAGGGTGAAGCAGAGGAATTAGAGGATGAGGTCGATGAAGATGATGTTGATGCTGATGAGGACGACCTTGAAGAGGATGAAGATGAAGTTGAGGATGAACAAGAATTAAAATCAGAAGATTCTGAAGAGATTACGGAGGCGGTCGGCAGAGAAACTGAAGGCAGCACGGAATCTTCACCTGGTGAAAATTTGGCTGTCACTGATAAGCCCACAGCTGAACGTTCAGAACCTGAAACGCCAGTTGAGTCTGAAAATGACAATGTTGGCAATCGAATTGATAGCCCCAGAGCCAATCGAGAGGGAAGCCGGCCCAGAGGTCGAAATTGGGGGCGGGGGCGTCGTCCGTCCTCTAGAAGAGACTCCAGAAATGATCGTGGTAGAGATTCTTATAACGTAAGAGATCGCCAGGGGCGAGACCGAGATTATAATCGCGATGATGAGTACAGGGCTCCCAGTGATCGAGAGTCCTCTTACTATCGAGAGGAGCGAGGACAGTATCGCAGAGACTCGCACGAAGATCGTGGCTACGGACGAGATAACAATCAAGGAAGGGAAGATTCTCGTCAGTACAGAGACAGGGATCGATCTGAGCGAGATAGAGATAGAGATCGCGANNAGATCGTGGACGCCCCTACAGAGCTCAAGGACGCGGCAATCGCGACCGCAATGATCGAGATCGAGGAAATCGTGACCGAAATGAAGGTGGACGACGATCTCCGAGACGGCCCCATCATCATGGTGGACGATCAAGAAACGGAAGAAGATTTCAAAAACGAAGACCTCGCGGAAGCGCCAACATTCAAGATCTTCTAAAAGAGGGTCAGGAGATCTTAGTTCAAGTGGCTAAAGCTCCGATTGGAACCAAAGGGGCTAGACTCACTACCCATATCAGCTTGCCGGGACGTAATTTAGTTCTAATGCCGACTGTAAAGCATTTGGGAATCTCTCGAAGAATTGAAAGTGACAGAGAACGAAGAAGACTTCGTGATATTTTCACAAAGCGTCTTCGTCCTAAGGACGCTGGATTCATCATTAGAACTGTGGCCCAAGGAAAAAGTTTCCGTGATCTCAAAGCCGATGCTGAATATCTTTTAAAAACCTGGGCGAGAATCAAACGAGATTCTAAAAAGAAAAGAGCCCCAGCTCTTATTCACGAAGATCTATCTCTTTCGATGAGGTCGGTTCGTGATTTCTTTAATGAAGAAGTCGATTCTTTTGTAATTGATAATGCAGAAGAACATGAAAATGTGCTTCAGTTTATTGATCAGTTCATGCCTCAGCTCAAAGGAGCTGTGAAGCTCTTTAAGGGGCCATCTCAACTTTTTGAACATTATGGTATAGAAGCCGAGATTTCTAGGGCACTCGGTAAAAAAGTCTGGTTGAAATCGGGTGGATATTTGCTTTTTGATCAGTCGGAAGCATTGACTGCAATTGACGTCAATACAGGTAGGTATGTGGGTTCAAAGAGCCTTGAAGAGACTATTCTCAAAACCAACTTAGAAGCTGTTAAAGAGATAGCTTATCAGCTCAGGATCAGAAATGTTGGGGGAATCATCATTCTCGATTTGATCGACATGGAGTCGATGGAAAATCGCGAGAAAGTTTATCAAGCCCTTCAAGAGGCTTTGAGCGAAGATAAATCGAGAACTAATATTTTAAAAATTTCGGAGTTGGGACTTGTTGAGATGACTCGAAAGAGAACTCATGAAGACTTGATCCGTTATTTGACTGAAGCTTGCTCTGTTTGCGAAGGCAGGGGCTATCATAAGAGCCGACGAACGGTTTGTTTTGAGATCTTTAGAGAAATTGAAAAAGAGGCTCTTTCAAATACAAAAAATATCGTGGTCTTTGCGGCTCCTTCTGTAGTTGCACGGATGATGAACGAAGAGAAAAAACATGTGGCAATGTTAGAGGATCGTTTTGGTAAAAAGATTGCGGTTAAGCAAGATCCTGCATTCCATGTTGAGCAGTACGAAGTGTTTGGAAAACACTAGTTTAAGCAGGGATAGTCACCGGAGAAACAGGCGTGGCAAAAACCTTCGCCTGATTTTTCCTGAGCAACTTTCAGAAGTCCTTCAATACTCAAATAGCCAAGAGTATCGGCACCTACAAACTTTCTAATTTCCTCAACACTATTGGAAGAGGCTAGTAGTTCCTTTTTTGTCGGAGTATCTATCCCATAAAAACAGGGATGAGCGGTGGGAGGAGCCGATATGCGCAAATGAACTTCTCTTGCACCAGCGTTTCGTAAGTGCTGAATGAGTTTTTTCGAAGTCGTTCCTCGCACTAGACTATCATCGACAACTACAAGGCTTTTTCCATGGATGGTTTCAGCCACTGGATTGAGCTTTAATTTAACTCCGAAATCTCGAATTGATTGACGAGGCTCTATAAAAGTTCGGCCAATATAGTGGCTTCGAATGATGCCCATCTCAAATGGCAAACGAGATGCTTCGGAATAGCCAATGGCTGCGTAAACCCCTGAATCAGGTACAGGAATAACCATGTCAGCATTTTTTGCTGGTTGCTCCTCGGCTAGCCTTTTCCCTAGTTTTTTTCGAGTTTGATATACATTGCTCCCGTAGATGATGCTATCGGGTCTTGCAAAGTAGACTTGCTCAAATACACACCGTTTCTTTGGGGTGGGTTTGAAAGGGTAAATGGAACTGTTTTTAAATTCGTTTTTCAAGCTAACTACGACCATTTCTCCAGGCTCAACTTCACGTTGGTATTTTGCGCCAATCAAGTCAAAAGCCGTTGTTTCGCTCGCAAAAATAGGTTTTCCATTGTGTTCGCCCATGACAAGCGGTCTGAAGCCTTGAGGATCTCTCACGGCAATGAGGTATTCCTTATTAAGAACTAAAAGAGAATAGGCACCTGAAATCTGTTTAAGAGCATGAGTTAGGGCAGTCACAAGATTACGCTCCCCGGATTTTGCAATCAAGTGGAGGATGACCTCGGTGTCAGCAGTTGACTGAAAAATTGAACCCTCTTCCTCGAGTTTTCGAGTCAATTCCGAAGCGTTAACTAAATTTCCATTGTGAGCGATGCTTACCCAACCAATGGAGCTTTTCATGATCACGGGTTGTAGATTTTCGGAAGTATTTCCTCCAGCGGTGGAGTAGCGATTGTGGCCAATAGCTGTGTGTCCTTTGAGGCGGTCGATGACAGGACTTGTGAAAATATCTCCGACAAGTCCACGTTCTTTGTGAACGAAGGGATCAGTTCCATTGGTAGATACAATCCCCGTTCCTTCCTGTCCTCGGTGTTGCAATGCATGTAGCCCCAAATAGGTAAGATTTGCTGCTTCTTCTGCTCCAGAGATTCCAAATATTGCGCACATAAACGGGGTCCTATTTAAAAAATTTATCCCATCGGCGGCTCCAGCCTGTTTTTAGGTCTGGGATTTTCGATGAAAAAACTTGTGCTCCACCTTGTCTGATAGTGATAAGGCTCGAGTCATTGGTGTTTCCGATATGGGTAAATTTCACTCCAGCTTGGCTGGCAGTGTTTTCAATGTCTACTCTGTCTGCGGGCTCGTACGCGATCAGAACACGAGGGACAGTTTCGCCAAAAAGGAAGCGATCGAGATCCGTCTCTTGCGGGATCAAAACTTCAACGCCAGTACAGTCAAAAGGTGAATGAAAAGCCATTTCTAAGGCTGAACAGACCAATCCGCCATCCGAAATATCGTGAACCGCATAAGTCATCTTTCGTTTTCTGATTCGTTGGCAGAACTTTAACATGCGTTCAAGCATTGCGAGATCGGTCTCCTCAGGTTGTCCACACTCCCGCTTAAACCAACTGGAGGCCATTAGACTACCCCCCAAGCCCCCTTCGGTAGGACCTATAACAGCAATTTCCAATTGGGTGCTGTAAAAACTGGAATGAGGTAGCGGAATTTTATCGTCAATAATTCCAACCATTCCAATCATCGGTGTTGGATAGATCGGTTTTCCATCAGTTTCATTGTAAAAGCTAACATTTCCTGAAATGACCGGAATTTTAAGTGCTTCACATGTCTCTGAGATTCCCTCGATCGATTCAGAAAACTGCCACATGACTTCGGGATTCTCTGGGCTTCCGAAATTTAAGCAATCGGTGATTCCTATAGCCTCAGCTCCTCGAACAGCGAGGTTTAAAGAACACTCTGCGACTGCTCTTCGCCCCCCTTCTCGAGGCCAAAGCCAACAAACTCTGGGGTTACAGTCAGCTTTTATTGCAAGTCGGATCTCGTTGTCGCCCATATCCCTTAATCGAATAACGGCCGAATCATCCTGGCTTCCTCCAACATTTCTATTTCCCACCATGGAATCGTATTGCTCGATGAGCTTGTGAGGATTCGCAAAATTGATCTCTTCCATCAGGGAGTGAAACTTGGAACTTAGAGTTGCAACGAGCATTTTGTTACGATCTAAAAACCAGCGCTGTTTTAGATCGACAGGTGGGCTTAAAGAGCGATCGGCTAGGGTGGGTTCAGTCACTAATTCTACGGGTAAATCAACGACCGTTTCCCCTTTGAGTGTCATTTTGACACGATTGCCAGCAACTACTTGCCCAATAACTTCTGCATGCAGGTCCCACTTGGTAAAAATTTCTTTGAGTGGTTCGACTTTGTCGGGAGATGTCACTAAAAGCATTCTTTCTTGTGATTCTGAGAGCAGTAATTCGAAAGCCGCCATTGAGGGCTCTCGCGTTGGAATTTTGTCTAAGTTGATCTCTAAGCCAGATTTTGCCCGATGAGCCATTTCGAAAGAAGAGGAGGTCAATCCCGCAGCACCCATGTCTTGAATACCAATCACTAAACCCGATTTCATGGCTTCGAGAGAAGCTTCTAGAAGTAGTTTTTCGGTAAAAGGATCTCCCACTTGAACTGTTGGTTTCTCTAGTTCCTTTTCAGAGGAGAATTCTTTGGAGGCCATGGTTGCTCCATGAACTCCGTCCCTTCCCGTTTTTGCACCTACGTAAACAACAGCGTTTCCGATTCCTTTGGCATAGCCACGATAGATTTGATCGTGTTTCACAATGCCTAGCGCAAACGCGTTAACAAGCGGATTACGAGTATAGGAAGAATGAAAAAAGGTTTGTCCAGCTACTGTCGGCACACCAACACAATTTCCGTAATCTCCGATCCCTTTCACCACTCCTTTTACAATACTTGATGTCCGGTCAAAATCTAAACTTCCAAAGCAGAGGGCATTCATCAATGCTATAGGTCTTGCACCCATAGTGAAAATGTCTCGTAAAATCCCACCGACTCCAGTCGCTGCTCCTTGATAGGGTTCAATA
>DDPO01000096.1 GCA_002342225.1 Bdellovibrionaceae bacterium UBA2466
GGATTGGTGTGAATCGTTCATCAATTTTATGACAGCACTGTTGGGGTCGAATGTATTAGGGCTTTCGAGACCTGGAAAAGCGTACCATATATTCATTTTTAAAATTCTGGATTTCCGATTCATGGCCTTGAGATATTCATCGGCCAACAGAGAGTCCAATTTAATCCCACTGTGCTGATAAGATAATATTCCGGGCGCAGGTTCAACCCCTGCAATCAAATAGCCAGCCGAAAAATTAGGGTAAACCAGCAGAATTCCGTTTTTATCAACGTGAGTTTTGAGAGATCTAGAGATGTCTCTTAAATAGCGCTCCTTCTCAGGGCTCGTGCGCAGGCCTTTGTAAGGCCCATTTTTCACAACAGTTGTGAGTTGACTTTTGGGGCTTTCGTCCCAAAGAAAATCTGGATAAGACATCATGCAAACGGCAGGCAAAGCCAATAAAAAGCAGTTTAACCAAAATGGAGTAAGGGCCTTTAAATGAAGAAACTGCCAGAGAAAAAAAAGAGTAACTAGGGTTGCGGGTAATATCCCGACTTGGATATTTTGATGACCAACTGCTGAAGTCATCATCACCACAATTCCTGCGAAAAAAGAGGGCATAAATACAACGGTGAATAAAAGATCTCTATCTGGAGTTTTAGGTAGAAGAAAAAACAGAGCAGGGCCAAACAAGGATAAGTAAAATAAAAAATGGTTTTGTAGTCCCCAAGACCAGTAAGCCAACTTTAAAGCAACAACTGGCATCAGCAACACTAGAACAACTTGCCCCCATGATATTCTCTTTAGCTTAAATAAAAATATGAGAGCGTAAAACCCAATCATTAGGAGCACAATTTTCAGAGGGAACAAACTGTGTATTTGACTGAGTAAACGTCCTACTTTGTCGGCCGAGTAACCGATTTCTCTTGAAAAATAGAGTGCTTTTTTAAATTGTTCGTTTCGAGATACTAAAAGTAGAGAAGGCCCTAGTAAAACACTTGTAGCTCCGCAGATATAGCTCATGATAAGGCTACGTTTTGGCTTAGACAAAATCATCGCAATCAACAACACGATCGTGATTAAAAACAAAGTGACATAAGAAAGAGCGACTAGCCCAAGAGCAATTCCGGACAACAGCATCCAATAGCTGTTTTTATTTTTCAAACCCCGAAATGCGGACAGAAGTCCCACAATGAGGAAAAAACCTGCCATAGTGTTATAACTCAGACTGGGAATGCCCCCTGGAACAAAAAGCCCTGAAAGAGATCCTAGTAGAATTGCAACACCGATAGGGACTCTTCCAGAAAAGACTTCAACAATGAATAAACCGATCAAAAAGCTTGAGGTAAAAAAACAAAATCGTAAAAAATAAACGATTCCTTCAGTGTCATGATTGAAATAAGAATGCAACTTAACCAGCGGGTATGAGATCAAACCAAATGTTTGAACCAAAAAAAGATCATGAACAAACAACTTTTGACCCATCAAAAAGCGAAAAGGGACACAAGCATAGAAAGCCTCATCAAAAAAATTAACTCCGTACTGAATGCGTTGAAACGTGAAGAACTGAGTTGCAAGAAAAACAAAAATACCGGTTACGCAGCAAATCATGTCCTGATTGGTTAAATAGTTTTTTTTCATCAGAACCTAATGGGGATTAGCGTCAGACATTTAGGGCACTCAGCAAGTTTAGCACGATATCGTTACTTTTTGAAAATCGACATGATATCCTTAGTGCTTAAACCAACAGATAAAATCTCAATTTTATGCAAGACTCGGCTCTTCCGGAGGATTCTTCCAGAAAGTTTTCGCTGGAGAAAACTCTTAAATTAACAAAGCTTCGACTTTTACTTATGCACTTTGAAAGTAAAGTCGGTCATATTGGCGGAAACCTCTCCTGCTTAGATATGTTGGTGGTTTTGTACCACCGAATTATTACAAAAGATGACCAGTTCATTCTTTCAAAGGGACACTCTGCAGGTGCTCTTTACGCAACTTTATGGAGCCTTGGCCGAATTGAAGAGCAAGAACTTAGCCATTTTCATCGCGACAACACTCGACTGAGTGCTCATCCCCCACCCACAGGAATTGATGACATCTTATTCGCAACCGGTAGCTTAGGGCATGGACTTTCGCTCGCAGCAGGTCTTGCAATGAGCAAAAAGCTATTAAATCAATCAGGACGAGTCTATTGCCTCATGTCCGATGGCGAGTGGAATGAGGGCTCATGTTGGGAAGCTCTCATTTTTGCGAAACAACAACAATTAGACAACTTAACCGTTCTCATTGATCTCAATGGCCTTCAGGGATTTGGAACCACACAGGAAGTTGCAGATCTAAGTCCACTCGAAGAAAAATTCAAATGTTTTGGAATAGACGTAGTTGAAGTAGATGGTCACGATTTAAATGTTCTCGAAAAAACTCTCAGTAAGATTCAGAGACTCACTTTTGTAGTAGCACGAACTATCAAGGGCAAAGGGGTCTCTTTCATGGAAAACAGGGTTGAGTGGCACTATCTACCCCTCTCTGAGGAGCAATACCATCGTGCAGTCAGGGAGATCCAATCCTTATGAAAGTTAGTTTCTGTCAATCAATGCTAAAAACCCTAGAACATGAATCTTCCAATGTTTTCCTGACAGGAGATCTGGGTTTCATGGCTTTAGAGCCATTAAAAGAGAAATTAGGTAAGCGGTTTATCAATGCTGGAGTAGCTGAACAAAACATGGTCTCGGTAGCAGCGGGTATGGCAAGGAATAAAATGCGGCCATGGGTTTACAGCATTGCTCCGTTTATTTTTGCCAGAGCATTTGAACAAATTAGAAATGATATTTGCTTTCATCAGCTGCCTGTTGTTTTAGTAGGAAATGGCGGTGGATACGGTTACGGTGTTATGGGTGCAACCCATCACGCCATCGAGGATTACGGGGTTTTATTAAGTCAGAGAAATTTAAAGATCTATATTCCTGCATTCGATGAAGATCTGAATGCTTTGGTTCCCCTGCTATCCAAAATAGACCATCCCGCCTATTTGAGATTGGGTCTTGCACCTAAATTGGACCAAAACTTTGCGATACCTCAATATTCTGCATGGAGGAAGCTCGAAGAAGGCAAAAAATGGACCGTATTAATTTCAGGATCTATGGCAGGTAATATTTGGAAAGGAATTCGCCAGTCGGGCTTAAACCCGTTACCCAACGTATGGTTGCTCTCTGAACTTCCAATCGCTCAACTTCCATCCGATTTTATTACAGATCTTCAAAACTCACCTAACTTGCTTGTCATTGAAGAGCATATTGCTCACGGAGGAATCGGGCAAATGCTCGCCACGATTCTTTTAAAGACCGGAGTGTTATTAAATCAATTTGAGACGCGATCAGCCCTTGGTTATCCATCCTCGAGATACGGATCCCAGCAATTTCATTTAAAAGAAAATCAGCTCGATCCTGACTCAATCATTAATTTACTAAAGAAGGATATTCTCGAAGTATGAATTTGACATTTGAAAATTATGACCAAAATTCCCCTTTAGAGAATGGATTGGCTCAAAAGATTAGAAAGCTCCAAGGCCCAATTCTCATCCTTGGAGCCAGTGGATTTGTCGGGGCCAATATTCTAAGAACTCTGTTAAATTATCGGAAAGATGTTTATGGCACCACCAGCCGACATCCTGCTTGGCGTTTAGAGGGCGTTCCTCAAGGGCACATTATCACCATCGATCTTTTAGTGGAATCAAATGTCGATAAATTACTCGAGTCCATCAAACCAAGAACGGTTTTTCATTGCGTGGCTTATGGGGCTTATTCCTTCGAAATTCAGAGCCAGCTAATTTATCGAACCAACTTTAACTTTTTAGCATCTTTGCTTCCTAAGCTTGAAAAAACTAACCTTGCCGCTTACGTTCATGCTGGCTCCTCATCAGAGTATGGGGACAAAGCCTCTGGTCCAGCCGAGACAGATGTTACAGCACCCAATAGTGACTATTCAGTTTCAAAATTAGCAGCTTCAAACCTTTTACATTTCTATGGTAAAAGAAAGCTCTTCCCTTGTGTTAATTTGAGGTTGTACTCAGTTTACGGACCGTACGAAGATTCCTCGAGACTTATTCCCACAGTCATTCGATGCGGTCTCGAAGGAAAGTACCCCGAATTTGTAAATCCCAATATCTCTCGAGATTTCATTTACGTGGATGATGTAGTTGAAGCATTCATTGACTCGGCCATCAATTTAAGTCCGGACCGATTTGGTGAATCCTTTAATATCGGTTCGGGTAGGAAAACAACAATCGAAGATATTGCATCGTTTGCAAGAAAACAATTTCCAATTCAGACCCAACCAAAATTCACAATGCCTGAGAGAGCATGGGATGTGAGCGATTGGTTTGCCAATATCGATAAAGCACAGAAAGCTCTCCATTGGCGGCCTCGCACATCGTTCGAAGAGGGAATGAACAAAACTATTCACTGGTATAGTCAGCTCACTGACAAGGGGACTTATCAACAAAGCTCGAAGAAGTACGGTGTTGATACCGTTTATAGCGTGTCGGCTATTATCGCATGTTACAAAGATGAAAAAGCGATTCCCATCATGTATGACCGGCTTAAAAAGGTTTTCTTTAAATTGAACATCGATTTCGAGATAATTTTTGTAAATGATTGCAGTCCAGATGAAACTGAAGAAGTTATCCGAAAGATCTCAGAGAATGATAAGCGGGTGATTGGAATTTCTCATTCAAGAAACTTTGGTTCTCAAGCAGCGTTCCGAAGTGGGATGAAGATCGCCTCAAAAAATGCATGTGTTCTTCTCGATGGGGATCTCCAAGACCCACCCGAACTCATCGAGGAGTTTGTCAAGCTCTGGCGCACTGGATTTGATGTTATCTATGGTCGGAGAGTGAAAAGAGAAGCTTCGGTCATGATGCAAATCGCTTACAAAGTATTTTATCGTGTTTTTGATTACTTTTCTTATGTCCCTATTCCATTGGATGCAGGGGATTTTTCGTTAATGGACAGGCGGGTAGTAAACTCTATTTTAACTTTTCCTGAAAGAGATCTTTTCATTCGGGGAATTAGAGCCTATGCCGGCTTCAAGCAGACTGGAGTCGATTATATCCGTCCTGAGAGAATGTTTGGAACTAGCACCAACAATATTTTTAAAAATATCGGTTGGGCCAAAAAGGGGATTTTAAGTTTTAGCAATACCCCCCTGAATATGATGTCATTTATTGGGTGGGGGTTGTTTTTTCTATCGGTGATCTTATCGTTGGGTCAAGTCTCATTCAGGTTACTTTATCCAAGCGCTACTCCTAAAGGTGTCACAACTACTCTTCTTTGTATTTTATTTTTTGGTTCAATCAACTTCCTAGGCATTTCGATTCTTGGAGAGTACCTAGCGAAAATATTTGAAGAGGTAAAAAGGCGCCCTCATTTCATCAGCCGAAGTCAAATACGTGATGGAGAGGTAAGAATGGCTGACCGAACTTCAAGTTAAGCAAATTTAGCCTTGCCGATTCAAAAGATTTAGTTTTCGATGGGTACGATATTAAAAACTTCCCATTCTTTATCAGGAGACACTGCAGGTATCATTTTATAGAGCTTCCTGACCTCTACTAAGACTTCCTCATGAGACTTGAGTGCATAGGGACTTCTCTCGCTTCTCAGATTCCACAATTCAATATTCATCCAGGATTTTTGTGTTTTTAATTCTTGTAGGTAATTAGCAAGGCCCGATGGGTTTTGAATAGGCACTGCTGAGTATCTCTTTTTTAGCGGGCTAAATATATGGATGCTCTCCGAAAAATTCTTATGCCCCAATTCCAGATAAAGCATCTCTAGAAGGCCTCGAGGATCGGTCGTATTTTCAGCGTAAGAGAGATAGTCGTAAAGAAAAAGAATTTTCTTTCCATCTTCAACCCTCTGAATGATGGGGTTTTTAATCTGTGAAAATCTTGGGAATATGTAGTAGTCCGCCGAGGATTCTACAAAGGGAAGAGAGCGATTTCGATCTAAAATCGGAACGCTAGTAAACTTCGCAATATCATAAAGCTGGTACGATACTCCAAAAAATAACACCCCCAAAAGAGCTCTTCCTAATTTTGTAAATTCATCTGGACGCCACAAATAATTTATTTGGTCTTTCACCGCAAATGCAAATAAAACGATCCCGTAGACTTCAGCGACCAATATTCTTCGAGACCGAAGGAATGAGAGACTACCTGAGGCCAACACCAAAATAAGCCACCATTGTGCTAGATACATCAGAACGATGGGCCATCGCTCTCGCTTAACAAATCCACAAGAAATAAGTCCCAACCAAAAAACGATGGAATGGTCGAAAAGTCCTTGAATAAACGTTTTCTCAAAAACGGGCCAAAAGCTTTTTAAATTACCTAAAGAAAATGCCAGTTTGATATCCATTTGAGCGGGCGCCCAAAGAGTGAAACCGTACCCGATTAAAGCAGATGCAAGCCAGCCTATTCTGCACCGCCAATTCGCTGTCCTATCCAGCACAGCAAAAAGAAAAAAGTTTATAAAGAATGTTTGCCCAAGAGGGTAAAGGTGAATCGAAACTTCTGTAAGAAGGACAGCAGTGAAAACACCGAACCAAGGTCGTTCTCTGAACCACTGGCTATAAATAATAACCAGTGAAATGAGATGCGGAAAAACACCCGTAAGATAGGGGTAATTGGCAATGCTGTAAGACAAAAATGCAGGCGAAGAGGCCAGAAGTAAGAGGAGAAAAGGGGTCTCGGGTGATTTTAGTTTTGCAGCCTTTATAATAAGCCAAGGGCAACAGAAAAAAACTAAAAGGTTGAGCATTGCTCCCCAATGTAACCACGGCCAGATTCGTCCTAAATATCCAGGAATCAAAGTGTAAATGGTACTACTAATAGGAGTCCAATATTGATAGCGCCTTGAATCTTTAAAAGAACGGGACAAAAGTCCCCAAAAACCTTCGGTTTCTAGCAGAAACTGCCCTTGGCTCTGCCCCATAAGATCCCAACCTGGAACCCAATCTGACCTGTAACAAAATCTCCAAGCTATCGAGAGCAGAATAGTAACTAGCGCCCCTAAGGTTAAGAGGCGAAACGATTTAACATCGGCTAGTCTAAAATTTGCCATGGCACGTTCCCTTAACTTGTTTCTATTTAAATGATTTGAAGGGCCAGTACTACCTGACAATTTTAGCGATTTTTCTCAAGAGGGGAAATGATTATAGTACGCAATTGCGATTGAGCATTCGAGGTTATGTTTCCGTTTTTGACGCAATTAGTCCGTTCAGTGAAAAGGTGCCAGTTTCTCTGAAAGCATATTTGAAAACTGGCACCCTCATCTTATTTATTTATCGGCACTGCTGAATACGACATCGTCCGTGGAATCTTTGACACTGCCCTAATGCACTTCTTTGAGCTTGAATGACATTAAAGCCGTAACCTAAGTGTCCACCACCATGTTCCTCCCACCCCATATCGACGGCCACACAACTCACTTGAATGGGTTGTGGACTCGGAGCTGGAAATGGGCTTGGTCCGGGATAATTGTTTAATTGCAAGCTGAACAAAGCTTCCCGCGTTTCTATGTACGAGCGATAGACTTGAGGATAATCATAATAGGTATCGTTCAAATATCTATCGACGGGCCTAAAGCTTTGCCGAGCCATATCTAAAGTTGGCCGACATTGATAAGGAACCCCTGATGGTTCGTTGTGATCCCTAAAATCTGGCCCATCCAAATGATCCCCCTCAAGAAATGGATTGTTTCGAGATCCTATTCGACTGTTAAATCTCACACAATCGGCGAGCCGTACTACATTTTGATGAAATCGGTTAACGGCTTGCTGAACATTGTAATTCAAGCCCACATAACGAACGGTTTGGACTAGCTCTTGAGTTTCATAAAACAATCGACCCACTGAACCAGATGGCGAGTTGTGACCTGCCTTTGCGACAACTCCAACTACAATCATAAGACCCAGAAATAATTTATGTGTCGTACTTTTCATCTTTTCCCCCTTTTTTAAAAATTAAAGTTCCTGATTGAGGGAAATTGCAAAGCTAAGACCAATTTTAAAAAGGAATTTATTGCGAAGTTTTATGCCTAAAATGGGCGGGAAACGGGGGCCCTGCAATTGGAAGTATGAAATAATCTCCCAATTGGTGGCAGAGTGACTCTAGACAAAAAACAGGATTGAGAAGACTTCTATTAAAAAGCCCTTCCTCCAAGCACCACATACACCATCCAACACATTATTAGTAATGTCGCTGGAGATACTTTGAGAGTTGGTGTTAAAACAGGCCACTTTGCCGCTAGGACCATATTCATTACGTCGCCAACTTCATTAATGAATTGAAAGGTTACTTAGAAATAACCTCAATGCTGTTGATCTCTCCACGAATATAAGGCTTCAAAGATTCAGTAGTAATCAAAGCACTGGGAGAGTTGTCGTTTTTAAGACATTTATTAAAAA
>DDPO01000073.1:0-5210 GCA_002342225.1 Bdellovibrionaceae bacterium UBA2466
AGGTATCACCTTCCCAAATTAACCAGTTTGCGAATGGCTCAAATGCCTTAACGCAATTCATTTTAAAAGGCTCCCAATCCCTAAGTTTACGGTCCCAAGAATCTAACGACACTCGAAGTCGAATCAATCAAAGGCGCAAAGTTGCCCTCAACTCTTTAGATAGAATCGACCCAAAAACGCCTGAGGGCATTGATAAGATTAAGCAACGAATCGGCCTCACTTCAACTAGTAGCCAACTGGTTGTTTCAAGAACATTCCCTGCAGACCGTTCGGGCGTAGCTGTTTATCGACTCACCCCAACCCACAACGAGATGCCCGTTTTTGGGACTGAAGTCATTTTTAACACCCAACAATCGGGGCGTGAGGTTTCTGAAGAGATTATTTCCGATGTCATGACAAAACTTTCGACCGACCTTCCAACCCAACCCAGAGTGAGTCTCGAAGAAGCTCTTGAGGGTGCAACTCTAGACTTAAGGTCGTCCTCGGGTGTTTCTAGCATGTCACCTCGTTTACATAAATCGCAATTAGGTTATTTTCCTTCAAATGAATCCGCACGACTCAGCTGGCATTTGGTTGTTGAAACCCCCTCATATTCAGGACAAAACAAGGTCGAAGCACCTGGGAGTTGGAACTATTATATAGATGCCGTGGACAACACGATTCTACAGAAGTTTAATGGTAATAGCGCAGGGGCTGCACAGCAGGCGTCGGGGACAGGAAGTTACCGGGGAACTAGCATCCCCTTGTCTGGACTCGATGTCTCGAACATCGGAAATTCGATGTACGTCGCTAATACAGATAGACTTCAAACCTTCGATTGGACGAGTGATTCCGCGGTCACGATTTCAGGCCCCCTCTCAAACTTCGGTACACCCGAAGGCAATAACGCCCACTTTTTTTCTGAAAAGGTTCTCGACATGCTCAACGTGGACTTTGGATTTAATTCAATCGACGAAAATGGGTTTAAACTTATCAGCAACGTCAATTTTCCTGGTTTCACCGAAAATGCATTGTGGCTTCCTGCTCAGAGACAAGCTTTCTTTGCTAAGAGCGGTATTAACTATTTCCCCATGAGTAGCGACCTAGATGTGGTTACGCATGAATTTCATCATGGATTTACGCAGTTTCACTCGAGACTTGGCGAAAGCGCTTCACAAAACACATCAAATATCTTAGCTTCGCGATCTGTTAATGAGTCTTTTTCGGATATAAGCGCCATCCATATGAAATTTTTTTCGAATCCCGCCACTGCAAATTTTTTATATGGAGCAACTTCAAAACGAAACCCCAATAATAGCTCGGACATCAGGGACCAAATCGAAAGAGACCTCTGCGATCCTAATGTTGATAATTATTTGGTTAAAACAATTCCAGGCTCTATCGGCCACTTATCAGGTTTTCCACGCATGGTAGATGAAGCTATAAAACAGTTTGAGCAATTCGGTGATCAAAGTGTCTTCAGCGCCGTAGAGCATTTTGCTAACGGAATTCCAAACAAAGCCTTTTGCCGACTGGCAAAGCGGTTCTCATCGAACAGCGATACTCCGCTAGGAGCTGCCAATCGATCAGGAGTAAAAAAAGCTGCCAACCTTTTTTATATGGCCAATCGTTCAAAGTGGACATCTTCAACCGATTTTTATGGCGCCTGCAATGGAACGATTGGATCATTGGTTGACTTACAACCACAGTACTCAAGTAAGGCAGAATTTGAGAGTGACTTCATACATCTTATTAAATCATGGCAAGACGTTGGTGTATTACCACCGAACCCTACTCTTTCGGTTGCAAACAACTCCCCTACTTCCATTACGCTTTCATGGGCCAATAATGACTTAGTGGATGCTCCCACTATGATAAATGGCTACTTTGTTTTTGAATTCAGACCCAGCGAAAATAGTCCCCGCAAACACATGGTTGAGGGCAGGAACAATACTACTTTCACTATTAGTTCCCTGACACCACAGACACAGTATTTTTTTGTAGTAGTTGCCGCAAATAATGGAGGAAGCTCGCTGGATAGTAATGTAGTGAGTGTCACAACCCCGAGGCTTTCGCCACCCAATGCGCCTTCCCTTCTAACTTCAACTGTCCAGAGTTCCACACAAGTCAGCCTCGCTTGGTCTGATAACAGCTCGGATGAGACGAGCTTCTTTGTGGAGCGAAAAATCGGAGCCAATGGAACCTATTCACTGGTTGCTGAAATACCTTCAAACACGACCTCGTACACTGCAAACTCTCTCTCGCTCAACACAGCTTATTTCTTTAGAGTTAGAGCAAGCAATGCGGCGGGGCCTTCCGCCTACAGCAACGAAATTAGTGCTCTCCTAGTAAAACCCACGGCTGCGAGCAAATTAACTGCAACGGCGGCACCTCTCAAACAAGTTAATCTAAGGTGGGTGGACGCTGTGAATGAGACTGGATATGAGATAGAACGCGCGAATAAGCCAACCGGCCCCTTTGCTGTCATTGCAAGTCGGCCTGCAAACACTACGACTTTCTCGCATATCGCACCACAAGCCGACACGACTTACTTTTACCGTCTAAAAGCTCTTAACCGCGTGGGAAGTTCGCCCTATTCTAATTTGGTGCAGATCAAATCGCTTCGCTGAGGGGTAAATCCAAATAAGTTTGTGTACCACAGATGAAGCTTCAATAGGTTTCAATGGGGTGCTCTTTTATCAAGCGAACGCAAAACAACATAACTTCCGCCCGCGAAGAAAATACTCACCAAAAATCCAATGTCTGCATTTAGAAATAGTTTTGAAATTGGCCCTGTAAAAAGTGGCTGGGATCCTCCCAGATAAGACCCAAAAAGCCCTGCGAAAAATGCTGCAAGAGCTGCATTTCCTTTGGGGAGTTTCTGTTTGTTATTCCAATTGTCTAAATCATATTTTGTTTTTCTAAAGTAGAAATGCTCAAAGAGAACTATCGTCACCCAAGGACTTATCCAGTACGTTATGAGCAGAAGAAACTCAGTAAGTGCTTCGTTAAAACCTGTGCCAATGAAAAGCGCTAAAAACACATAAGCGACTGAGCCTAAAAGGGTCCATACCGCTCGATTTACTTTTTGCCAGCGCTGTCCTAATAACTGCAGCGACAACCCCAGACTATAATCATTCGGTGTATTGTTTGCGATGAGGCTTAAGAGCAATAAAAGTAAAAGCCCAGATCTAAAACCTCCAAAGGGCAGAGTTGCTTCGGCCAAAAGCTCTCCTCCTGTCTTTTGGCTTAAATGTGTCACAGTGCTAAGAAGCACTCCCAGCGACTCTATACTGATACATGGGGTAAGAATTCCCAAGCAAGTTAAGAAAAACACTTTTTTTGTCGACGTATTTTCTGGTTGGTTAACATTGTAATCAGCGGCATAAGCACACCATGCAGCTGCATAACCGAAGACCGTTCCCCCAAAAGATAAAAATGCCGAAAGCCAAGATAAACTCTGAAGAGCGGAACTCTCAAAAGAAAAATGTGGCCAATGAATTATGAATAGAGTCAAAAAGATCAAGGCCATAGGGATCCAAGCATAGCGCTCATAACGATGAACGTAAGTGTAACCGTAAAGACTTACGACCGTTGTCAAAAACGCTATGATGAGAATTGCAACATTAGGAGTCAGCCATGAGATACCTATCGACTGAGAAAGTTGTGCTCCCACTAGAACATTCACGGCCGACCAACCGATACAGGTTGCGGCATTTAAAAGCGCAATCAGTTTTGTTCCGTTCCAACCAAAAGAATAACGAGACAAAGTTATTTGTCGAAGACCTGTCTTAGGCCCTAGTGTCGCAAGTAGAGCTGCTGGGAAAGCTGCTAAAAGATTAAAAACTACAATAACGATAAGGCTATCCCAAGTCCCAAGCTTAAAAATTGATTGCGCTAAAGTCCCCAATGCCAGTGTAGGAATGACGAAATTCGCTGAGAGCCATAGCGTAAAATTGTTCATTAAGCGGGTATCGAAACGATCCCTAGGTAAAACTCGCTCAATGCCGTGCAGTTCAATGCGATGAGAGGAATCAGATTGTGAGTTCATGAGATACCATGACTGTATCAGAAAAGTAGAGTTAAAGCGCGAGAAAGAGATAGTTCGTTGTTAAAAGCTTCTTCAACGATTATCATCAAAACATGACGACTCCCGTAACCAAATCTTTCAAAACTAAAATCATCGATAGTCTTTGGGTATTCATTATCGCTACTGCTTTCTTAGGCCCCCTTGCTCTCCCTCTTTTATGGAGAAATCCGCGCTACAAAAAATCCACAAAGGTCATAGCAAGTATCGTAGTTTGCCTTTTAACCGCACTTCTTATTTGGGTAGCTAAAGTTTACCTTGAGCCATTTATCCAAGAGTTTAAAGTTCTGCTTGAGCAATCTCCTACTCCATGACCGCCTCCGTTTAAGCTTACTGGGAGACTGACACCCTAATCAAAAAAAATGTGTATACACAGTGACTTAACATCAAAAGCGACAGGTGTCTAAAGACTGGGCATTGAAACTCTACTAATATCATTGAGTTAAATAGCACGTTTTAAAAATTCACTAAATTTTGTTCACTTGTCTAACACTTCTTCGGCTGTCAAAGCGGTGGAATACTTTTGGCATTACTACCAGAAACGTAGAAGAAGTTTTTAATTTATTTGGAGTCAGCCATGAGAGTTTACTTTTTTGCATACCTACTTATGATCGTTCTTCTCATCGGATGTGGAAATCGTGAATATCAACGAAACGAAGCCTGGAATCCCGTTGCCTATATTGAGGCCATTGGGAAAATTATCGGATTTGATTCGAACGATAATTTAAATGGCCTAGTCTGTCAGCTCGAAGCTCATAAACAATCTGGAGTGAATTTTAAAGTTTATCTGGACAAACAAGCTAACGAACCTGGGGCTGAAATCTTTCACACTGGGAAAGCCACTACTTTTGGAGCCTTAAACGATCCAATTTTTTCGGACCGTTGCGGTTCAATTCGAACTGTTTATAGCTTTCAGATTCCCAGAGCAGTGTTCAACGGCAAGGAAAATTCGAAAGTTTACATTTATATCGAATCCATACAAAACCCGGGGCAATTAATTCTTATCGACAGCTCTGGGGTTTTCACGATTCCTCTACCCACAACTTCTTCGACATCGTCAACCACTACATCATCGTCAACAACGTCTTCAACCACGACATCTTCTTCAACAACATCTTCCTCAACGACATCTTCATCAACCACA
>DDPO01000073.1:5265-6940 GCA_002342225.1 Bdellovibrionaceae bacterium UBA2466
ACGACATCTTCATCAACCACATCCTCAACAACAACTACGTCTACAACAGTACCTCAGTTATTTAATCCACCCACACCCGCCATTCAACCCGTAGCACTTGAACCTGGAAAACTCTCTGGTCGCACCATCGGATATTTCGAGGGTTTCAAAAATGGCGTAGCAATGGGCTGGGCATGCCAAGTAAATGTTAGAAACTCACTAAAAATCAAAGTCTATGCTTCAGGAAACACATCCCACCCAAAAGAAACCTTCATTGGAGAATACAATGCCAATTTAGATAACGGAGTAGGCGTGGATAATGCTTGCTCTACCGCAGCGGTTGAATTTCAGGGAGCTCACCGTTTTCAAATTCCTGTTGCAGCCTTTGCGGCCCACCCTGGAAAAGATGTTTTTATTTACGGTATTACGAAAGAATTGAGAGCCGGAGGGGAAACCCAAGCCGAGGTACTTTTAAATAGGCTCGCTCCAGCTTCGAGGGTCCCAGGGATTCCAGGACCTGATCACGGTCTTGTTTTGGAACCGGGAAAACTTTCAGGACAAACCAAAGGAAACTTTGAAGGATTCACTAACGGTATTGCACTTGGCTGGGCATGCCAGACCGATGTTCGCAATTCTCTTAAAGTTAGAGCTTATGTTTCAGGACGATCATCTAATCCAAGAGAAACACTGATTGGAGAGTACAATGCCAATTTAGCAAACGGAGTGGGAGTTGATAATGCTTGCTCTACAGCTGCAATTAAGTTTCAAGGGGCTCATCGATTTCAAATCCCTGTGGCAGCCTTTGCCGCTCACCCCGGTAAAGAGGTCTATATTTATGCGATTTCAAAAGAGCTGAGAACTGGAGGGGAAACCGAATGGGAAGTGCCGCTGCACAGGATTCCTATGCGAAATGAAGTTCCCGGCATTCCAGGACCTGACCACGGTCTTGCGTTGGAGCCTGGAAAACTTTCAGGACAAACCAAAGGACATTTTGAAGGATTCAACGGTGGCATTGCAACTGGATGGGCTTGTCAGATGAATGTCCGAAACTCTCTAAAAATTAAAGTGTACGTTTCGACCAATGCCGCAACTCCAAAGCAAACATTAATCGGCGAATTTATAGCCAATTCACCGACAGGAGAACCTGTGAACAACGCTTGCTCTTCCGCCGCAGTTGCATTCCAAGGAGCTCGTCGTTTTAGGATCCCCGTATCAAGCTTTGCAGGACATAAAAACAAAATAATCAGTGTCTTTGCGATCGCCAAGGAGCTTCGCGCAGGTGGGGAAACTGTGGTCGAGACTCGCGTCTCTCCTCTTGCACCACCCATTCGCGTCCCCTAAGGTGTCAGTCTCCCATCAAGCTTAAACGGTAGCGGTCACACAAAACTTTAGCGCCTCCGAGGCAACCCGTTGAGCAATATTGTTTTCAGTGGTGGTAAACCTTTGATCGGAGTCTTAATTATTTCACTCACATTATTGTAAATATTAGCTCGGCGCTGGAGTTCTTGGTCTACCAGTCGTAATTCTTCGTCCCCTTGAGCTTTTGCCTCTTCGGTTAAATAAATCTCCTCGCCCAGTTCTTTTTTCTTCCGTGCTAGGACTTCGGAAGTCATCTTTTTAACATCACCGACTCCAAGTCTGGCCTCTATTTGTTGGAATTCGGGTTGTTCAGTGAGCTTTTTGGGCGGCTTGATGG
>DDPO01000088.1:0-13468 GCA_002342225.1 Bdellovibrionaceae bacterium UBA2466
GGTAATTTACAGGTGGTTCCCATGGCCTCAAACAGCCGTTTCAAAGTGGGTTCCAGTTTTTCCTTGTTACAAAACTCAACGAGATTTTCGGGAATAAGAGGCTCTCCCATTAGAAGGTAAAAAAGAGCTCTGAATAGATTTTGTCGCTGCCGTTCATTCAGTTGGCCAGACAAAGTCAACAGATCGATTCTATCTGTGATTCTTCTTACGTTGCGTTGTAAAAAAGTAACTGGCATAAACGGAAATGGACTCTCCCATTTCCTTATCGGTGTTTTTCTAGATTTTCGAGATAACTTGGCGCGCTATATATTAACGCGAAGCCGTACGGATAAAGATCTTTCCTTAGTACCCCCAGTTTCAAGCTCCGTGTAGTTGATGAATGACTTCACACTGGGATCAAAATAGATCTCCGGGCCCGCTTGGAACTGACGAACACAACCACTTAAAATTGGTGAATGAGAAGAATACTCATATCTACCAAACAGCCCCAACCATTTGTTAATTCCCAAATTAAGAACTGCTGATCCCCCAACCGGTTTGATGTTTTTAACACTATCCTCGAAATCGGAAGTAAAACCGTCGATATATAATTGGGTATTTCTATCTGGTATCTCAACTCCGAAAAATACATCGTTCACCCGAGTTGATTTATAATTCACACTTCCCACGCTAGCCTGAGTTAGGAAATAATTTCCAGTTCCCAAAAACATAGTCCAACTTTGAAATGGAATATTAAGTCTCAAGTATGCCGTAAAGGCGTTTGCATTATTAGTGTTTTGAGCAAAAACGCCGGTACCATTGAAAGCACCCACTGCAATTTCTACCCAGTTTTTGAATGGCTCGAATATAGCTTCAGCGCCAGCCTCCCTGCCTAAAAACAAAGCTCGATGGGTTTCATTAAAATCTGGGACATTAATATAACTAAGATCGGGGGTCCAAATAGGATTGAAAGAAGGTGAAAACAGTCCAGCCTTGAGTCGTAAGTTCGTTTTCGTTTCAACAATATTTGGATTCACACTCAAAACGACAAACGCTTCAACAGGAAGAACTTGAGCCAAAGAGGCGGTCGAAAATTCCCGAGTTTGTCCTAGCGACAAACGGTAATTCAAGTTTTTTCCTATCTCTCCAAAGCCAGAAAGCCGGACAGAGGGAATCGAAAATCCTTGGTAAACAGCGCCTCCTCCAGAATAAGCCGCATCTATACGAACATTAAAACCTAAACTATTGGTAGGTTGAGGTTGCTCTACCGATATTTTAGATTCAGCCTCCATTGAATCAGGGCTGCTTGGGGTCTGAGGTTTGGCTTTCGTAGGAATTGAATTCTCCTGTTGTAAAGGTGCCGACTCAGGAATTGTCGTTGTTGTTGTAGAGGTTTCAGAAGTGTCTGCCTTAACGGTCTGAGCCACCGAAAAAACGGCTAAAAATAAAAACGCAGTCACACTTCCTCTTTTTTTATGCGCGTGGCAAAAATATTTCAAAGCAGGTTCCTTTCCCAAGTGTTGATGTCACTTTAATTTCTCCATGATGAGCCTCAATAATTTTGTAAGCAGTCGGTAAACCCAATCCTGTTCCTTTTGGCTTTGTAGTAAAAAAGGGTTCATAGATGTGAGCTAGTACTTCTTCCGTCATTCCCAGACCGGTATCTGCAACCCACCACCTTACTCGCTGGGGTGTAGAGGCTTCACATCCAACTTCAATAAATCCAGTGTTTTCTATGGCTTGTGCCGCATTTAAAATTAGATTCCAAGCGACTTGACTCAACTTCTCTCCATTCCCAAGAGCCTTGCAGGTTTTTAGTTTTGTTTTGATCTGCGCCACTTCTTTTATTCCCTTTGTTTCTGCTGCGACAGTCACAATATCGTTTAGCATCACTTCCAGATCGATCTCCTTCACTTTGAATTTCTCTGGCTTCACGAAATCTAGAAACTCTGAAATTAATCCGTTCAGTCGATCAATTTCTTTAAGCGTTATATCCATCAGTTTTTTATTCTCAGGTTCAGTCCAATCCTTCGCTGTTTTTAACATTTCAATACTCGCCGACATGCTGGCTAAGGGGTTGCGAATTTCATGAGCTATACCTGCTGCAAGTTGTCCTACAGCTGCCAATTTTTCATTTTGTTTTAACTTGTCTTCCAAATGGATAATTTTTGTCACGTCCTGAAACAAAAGAACCCTACCCCCTTGGGCTTGACTTTGAAGAAATTTTCCCCCGCCTAATTCAACATCGATGTCTGCGACGTCCCCCCGAAGCGTTCGCTTTGATAAACCAGTACCGATCTCAACAGTCTGTTGAAGTCGCGCTTGTCCCCCCGTCTCCGATTTAGCTTTCAAGAAAACACTTCTATGAAACTCGCTTCCAGTCGCTGAAATCGAGGTTTCCCTCGAGTCGGCAATTGCCTCCTCCTCAACAATCTCTTGAGATTCGATTTGAGAAAAAAATGGGAGAAGTTCATGGCTCACGCGCTCAAGTGGATTTCCGACGACTTCTCTTGCAAGCACACCGAGAATATGTTCGGCTGCAGGATTAATAAAATTCACTTTCATTTCGTGATCAACTGTTAAAAGTCCCGTAGGAAGCTCCGATATGACCCGCTCTTGAAATGCCGTTAACTTTTCAACCTCAGCAGTTTTCTCCTTTAGATTCTCCGACGTTCTTCTAAGTTCTTCACTCAAAAACCCTCCAATGAGTCCAAGCACAACAAAAATGCCTGAATAAGTTGCCCAAAGAACCACCATTCCAGACTCACCCCAAAATCTTCCCCACAGCGCCACACCTAGGGAGACGACAGCAGCTAAACTCGAAAGCCAAGCCCCTCGCTGATAAAAAGTTAAAGAGACCACTAAAATCTGAATTAAATAGAAAAGAGGAAAAACACTTATGGTTCTCTGCCCGACCGAAATCCAAACCCCGATTAAAATAGAATCCACTGCAATCTGAAACCCCACCCACAACCAATTAACACTTATCTTCTCTAGAAATAAAGACTGAACAAAAGTCACAAAAAAACTGGCCGAAATAAGCACTAGCCCCAACTGAACTTCAAGCTCATAAGTTGAAACTCGGGAGACGAAGCTTCGTGTCAGAAGCGCCAACAACACTACGAAAACAACGCAGATCCGTGCCAGCAATAGCCATTTAAAAGCCTCTGCCATACCAAAGTGGGAAGGAACAGCGAGCCCCACTTCGTTTTTGATCCTGTAAACAGTTTTTAGCATTTGCTTTGACTTAGATCCCACTCATTTTTTCGCCCAGATTAAAGATTGGCATGTACATCGCGATCATTAAAAACAAAATAATTCCGCCAACAAAAATAATTAACACAGGCTGAAGCAAACTTGTCACAGCATCAACCGAGTTATCGACTTCGTCGTCATAAATCTCAGCTACTTTGGACAGCAACTCATCGAGTCGCCCCGTCATCTCGCCGATATTAATCATGTGAAGAACCATTGGAGGAAAATGCCCTAATTGGGACAGCCCCTCGACAATGCTTTTTCCCTCACTGACTCCTGTAGCTGCTTGCTGAATACTTTTTTTGAGCGCTCTATTAGATATAACTTTTGAACAAATTTCAAACCCCTTTAGAAGGGGAACTCCACTGGCTACAAGGGTGGATAAAGTCCTAGAAAATCTTGCAACGGCAGAACGAACAGCTAGCTGACCAAAAAGAGGTGTTCTTAGCACAATGGGATCCCAGACATCTCTGAAGGCATCAAACCGATAGACAAACATGATTGCAATGGGAGTAGCAACGATACCTATCACTAAAATGATTAAATTCGTTTGAAACCAATTCGACAAATTTAAAACCATCACCGTAATGTCTGGGAGTTTGCTCGAACCGTATAACTTCGATATCTCAGGAATAACTTTTATCAGTAGAAAAACAACGGCTACGATAGAGGCCACCAAAGTGATAGCCGGATAGGTCATAGCCTTGATCACTTTTGCTTTTGTCTTTGCTAACTTTTCAAGTTGTTCACCAACACTCTTTAGAGACTTGTCTAAGGTCCCTGAAATCTCTCCAGCTTCAATCACACGAATAAAAAACTCACCAAAGACATGCGGATATTTTTCAAGTGCTCCGGCTAACGTACCACCGCTTTCGATTGAATTTTTAATATCTCCTAGAATCTTCTGAAATGCTTTATTCGCTTCTTGGACCTGTAATAACTCAATCGCTTTTACAACAGAAACCCCAGAATCAATAAGAGAGGATAATTGGCGAGTAAAGATAATCAGTTGTTTAAGCTTAACTGGGCTGCCGAGTGTTAATTTAGAGCCAAAACTTTCAAGCGAGGATGTTTTCGACTCCTGAATGACCATCGGTCTAATTTGCATCGCTCTCAATCTTACCCTTGCTTCGACAGGGTCCTCTGCTTCAATGATGCCAGAGCGTTTCTCACGTGTTCTAGAAATTCCGACGTAGCGATACTTCATTAGGGATTAACCCGCCTTTCGCTCCACAGCAGCCAGCATTTTGGTAAGTTCTTCTTTGTCCGGAGATACTTCCAATGCGCTTTCAAATGTAATAACCCTTTGAACCATTAGATTAAGCAAACTCTGATTAAGCGTTATCATCCCACTACTTTCTTGCCCCATTCTCATCGCGGAGGGGATCTGATAAATCTTATTTTCCCTGATTAAGTTTCGTATTGAATCGTTTGCAACCATTAATTCGACAGCGAGAGCCCTTCCCTTTTTGTCTGTTCTCTCAATCAACACTTGAGACACAATCCCTTCAAGAACAAGAGAAAGCTGAAGTCTAATTTGCTCCTGATGATCAGATGGAAAAGCTTGAACTATGCGATTGATCGTTTGATGAGCTCCATTCGTATGAAGTGTACTAAAAACAAGATGCCCTGTCTCAGCCAGAGTCAATGCGGTTTCGATCGTCTCTGCATCTCTCATCTCACCTATCAATACGACATCGGGGTCCTCACGGAGAGAAGCTCTTACAGCGTCGGCATAAGTAACCGCGTCTGATCCGATCTCACGTTGATTCACGATACTTTTTGCATGTGAATGGATGTATTCGATGGGGTCTTCGATTGTTATAATGTGAAGCCTGTGGTTTTCGTTGAGTTCGTTGATCAATGATGCAAGGGTCGTCGATTTTCCGCAGCCTGTGGAGCCCGTCACTAAGACTAATCCTCGCGGCCTATGGATAAGTTCACCGATGACCTTGGGAAGCCCCAGAGTGGTGAGTTTTGGAATTTCAAAAGGAATATGCCGAAAAACACCTGAAATAGTTCCTCTTTGATAAAAAATATTGGCTCTGAATCGGGCTAAATTTCGAATCCCAAAAGACAAATCAATCTGTTTAGTTTCCTCAAGCTGAGCTTTTTGAGATTCTGTCAGAATCGAATAGCACAATTCCTTTGTCTCAGCAGGGGTCAATGAATTTATTTTTGCGCGACTAATACTTCCAAACACACGAAAACCGGGAGGGCTACCTGAGGTGATATGCATATCGGAAGCTTTGTATTCCAGCATAACTTTTAACAATTGAGTTAGAGTGATCATTTTTTTATTAAATCTCCATCGGGCCTTGAGTTGTTGAGAACCTCTTCCAATGTGGTCTCTCCACGAAACAATTTAAGAAGTGCGCTCCTGCGCAAAGTAATGAGCCCCTCAGAAATAGCAGCTTCTTTTAAAGTGTCTGTGTTCGCCCCCTTAATAATAAGGTTTCTCAACGTTTCAGACATGGGCATCACTTCGTAAATACCTCGACGACCCGCATAACCTGTTCCACCACACTCGTCACAACCTTTACCTCTCATTGGAGTGAACTTGCCCATCCAATCCTGTGGAACTTCAGCCATAATGAGATCATTTTCCGAAACTCGATCATCAGGTTCGGAACAATGCGAGCAATTCACACGAATTAATCTTTGAGCTTCCACTAATGTGAGAGCTGCGGTTATGAGAAATGGCTCTAGCCCCATGTGAAGTAATCGACTAATAGTTCCCGGAGCATCATTGGTGTGTAAAGTTGAGAATACCATGTGGCCTGTAAGAGACGCCTTAATTGCAATTTCAGCTGTTTCATGGTCTCGGATTTCCCCCACCATGATTAAGTCAGGATCTTGTCGAAGAAGCGATCTCAAAGCTGCAGCAAAATTCATCCCGATGGCTTCTTTCATTTGGGTCTGATTAACTCCTGCCATGTTGTACTCGACGGGATCTTCCACGGTGGATATGTTGATATCCGGAGTGTTGAGTTCCGATAAAATCCCATAAAGAGTCGTGGATTTTCCGCTACCTGTGGGCCCTGTGACCAAAACCATCCCATAGGGCTGACTGGCCGCCTTTCGAAACGTAGCTAATTGACTTTCTTCAAAACCATTTTTAGTGAGATCCGGTGTTTTATTTCCTTGGTCCAGCAAACGCATTACTACTTTTTCCCCAAACATCGTAGGAAGAATAGAGACACGAATATCAAGCTTACTGGTTTTTGTTTTGACTTGAATCCTTCCGTCTTGAGGTAACCTTTTCTCGGAAATATCAAGTTCCGACATGACTTTGATTCTAGCAGGGGTTGAGGCTTTAAATTGAGGAGGCAACCTCATTACTTCGTATAACGAACCATCGATACGAAACCGCACTCTTGAAAAACTCTCGAAAGGTTCAATATGAATATCACTGCACTTTTTACGGATAGCCTCGACAAAAAGTTTATTAATCAGACGAATGACTGGTTTGTCTGCGGAGTTGTCAGAATCTACGGCGACCGTGGAGGATTCTTTGGGGCTCGTGTTGCCACCTTGAGTTCGGTCCTGGTCAACATCCACCATGCTGTCAAGCTGCTCTTGGAGAGAGGAGGAGATAGCATCATAGGCTTTAGAAATAAGTTTTGTAATAGCTCCTTCGGTCGCGATATAAAGTTGGGGCTCAAGGTTGGCAATAAATCTAATATCATCCGCCACATGAACATTGGAGGGATCTGCGATGGCGACGGCAAGTTTATTACCCTCGACAGAAAGAGGGACGATATGGTTTTTTTCACACAATGCCCTAGGAATAAGCTTAGCGACTTCAGGGGTGACATTGACTCCGTCCAAGGAGATTGCGGGAATTCCAAATTGTTTACTCAAAAAAGTAGCTAGAACTTTCTCGTTAATGTGCCCCAATGTGACCAATGAGTTTCCAATGCGAGTCTTGTGCTGATCCTGGTGTTCAAGGGCCGTCTCTAACTGCTCTTGTTTAATGAGACCTTGCTTTAAAAGGAGCTCACCCAACTTTCGACCGGTAGCTGACATAAGTGATGATTACCTTTTGTAAAATGAGAGTTAACAGACTTAAAGCGTCTATAAAGATAGGGACCTTTTAATTATACCCAACCAAGCTTGGGGAATCTATTGGAATGACTCCACCATGCTGCTTCCAGTCATTTCCACAGGTTGCTGAAGGCCCCAGAGCGAAAGAAACGTGGGTGCTACATCGCACAACTTACCCTCGTTTCTGAGCTTTGCTTTGGGATGCAAAGGGTCAATCAAAATAAACGGCACCGGGAGTAAAGTATGGGCGGTCATTGGAAGACCTTGAGAATCCTGCATCATTTCACAGTTGCCATGATCAGCCGTCAAAACAGCAAAAGCGTTATTTTGCTCAACCCACTCTGCAATGGTCGAAAGACAATCGTCGATGACTTCAAGTGATCTTACAGCGGCAGGATAGTTTCCGGTGTGTCCTACCATGTCCGGATTTGCAAAGTTAATAACGACAAACCGATAATCGCTCGACTCTAATTCATGGATCAGTTTTTCAGTGATTGTGTTCGCACTCATCTCTGGCTTTAAATCATAAGTTCGAACTTCTCGAGCCGAGGGTACCAAAACTCGATTTTCACCAGCAAAGGCTGTTTCGAGTCCACCGTTGAAAAAATAGGTCACGTGAGCATACTTTTCAGTCTCTGCTATTCGAAGCTGCTTCCAATTCTGAAGGCTAACAACTTCACCAAGGGTCATAGGAACTTTGGGTTTCTCAAATGCTGTTGGAAGGTTAAAAGCGGCATCATAGGGAGTCATGCAAACAAACCCTGATAATGTCGGAAACTTTTCGCGTCGACAAAAAGTGAAGTCAGTTTGACTCAAAGCTCGAGTCAGTTGACGTGCACGATCTGCTCTGAAATTTAAAAAAACAACACCGTCCCCGTCCTGAATTCCTTGGTAACCTCGGCTTACTCCCGGCTCTATAAACTCATCCGAGTTATTAAGCTGATATTGGGAATCGATATATTGAATGGGGTCCGTGAAAGAAAACTTGGCTTTTCCCTCCACAATCGCTTGATACGCTTTTTCCGTTCTATCCCATCTAGAATCTCGATCCATCGAATAAAACCGACCAGAGATTGTTACGATCCGACCTAGACCTAGATCCTCACTATAACTTTTAAGCTCCGAAATAAACTTCTTGGCACTTGTGGGAGAAGTATCTCTGCCGTCCGTAAAAACATGAATTTTAACATCTGAGATATTTTTCTTTTTAGCCCACTGAAGAAGAGCGAACAGGTGACTAATGTGACTATGAACCCCACCATCGGAGACTAGTCCCATCAAATGCAACGTGTGTTTTCGAACCGTAGATACTAGTTTTTGAGCTAAGTCATTGAGTGCTGAATTTTCAAAAAAGCTACCATCTTCAATCGCTTTACTGATGAGGGAAAAATCTTGATAAACAATTCGGCCCGCACCTAAATTTAAGTGCCCTACTTCAGAATTACCCATGAACCCCTTGGGCAGACCTACATTTTGCTCCGAAGCTTGAAGCTGACTATGAGGATATTTTTGTAATAGCTTTCGATAAGTGGGCATCGCGGCCCCTTCAACAGCATTGAAATGCTTGTCGGGGTTAATTCCGAAGCCATCTAAAATGATAAGGATCCCAGTTCGACCCTGTGCACTATGATCCGATGACACAGTAGTTCCTTTCTTTGAGGTGCTTCCAAAATTACACGAAAATCTCTCATCTGTGGAGCGAAAAACTATTGAAAACTGCTACTTTTCCGCATACTTTCTTACAGCGAAAAAAATTAACCTAGGAGTCCTGCCGATGCTAAATTTTTCCTTAAGCGATGAACAATTAGCCTTAAGAGACATGGTCCGAAAATTTGTCCAACAAGAGATCATACCCAACGCAGCTAAATACGATGAAACAAGCGAGTTTCCACGGGAGGTTATTAACAAAGCTTGGGAAGCAGGCCTAATGAATATCGCCATTCCAGAAAAGTTTGGGGGACTGGGTCTTGGAGTATTAGGCGATGTAATCATCAACGAAGAAATGGGGGCTGGCTGTTTAGGAATGACGACCAGTATTGCAGTCAATACTTTAGGTTTATACCCGATTCTATTGGGCGGAACAGACGCTCAAATTGAAGAATTTGTAGTCCCTTTCTTAAGTTCTCCCAAATTGGCTTCCTTTTGTTTGACGGAACCTGGATCGGGTTCCGATGCTGGCTCTCTTTCGACTATGGCCCGCGAAGAAGGAGACCATTTTGTCATCAACGGCTCAAAAATGTGGATTACTAATGCCGGCCACGCCGATCTTTTCACAGTTTTCTGCTCAACTAACAAAGAATTAAAAACCAAAGGGATCATCTGTCTGGCAGTTCCTGCTAACTTGCCTGGTATTTCTCTTGGAAAACACGAAAACAAATTGGGACAACGGTGCTCAGACACGCGTTCCATCACTTTTGAAAATGTTAAAGTCCCCAAATCAAATCTCATTGGCAAAATGGGCGAAGGTTTCAAAATCGCCATGAGAACTCTCGATAGGACAAGGACTCCGATTGCAGCTGGAGCTGTAGGTGCTGCTCGAGCTGCTATGAACTACTCAAAAAACTATGCGAAAGAGCGAAAACAGTTCGGCCAACCGATTGCAAACTTTCAAGCCATTCAATTCATGCTTGCAGATATGGCAGTTAAAATCGAAACGGCACGACTTCTCTGCTACAACGCTGCTTGGCTCATAGACAACGGTCAAGATGAACAAGGCGGCTATTTTTCCGCGCTCGCAAAACGACATTCTGCGGACATGGCCATGGAGGTCGCAACGGATGCAGTTCAAATATATGGGGGCTACGGATACACCAAAGAATACCCTGTAGAGAAAATCATGCGAGATGTAAAACTTGTTCAAATTTATGAAGGGACTAGCCAAATCCAACGTGTCGTTATCGCGCGACATTTATTAAAGGATTAGATTTCTCAAGAGGTAACACTTATGAACATTATTGTACTCATCAAACAAGTTCCAGATACAGAAACCAAAGTTCGTATCACTGCCGATAAACGTGGTATTGAAACTAACGACATCAAATGGGTTATTAATCCCTATGATGAATTCGCCATCGAAGAGGGGCTCAAAACCAAGGAGCGCCTCAAAGAAGGCTTGGTCTCGGTAGTCACTGTGGGCCCCGATAGAACTGTAGAGGCTCTCAGAACAGCAGTCGCCATGGGCGCCGACAATGCTATTCATGTAAAAACAGAAAGTGTGCTAGACACCTATCTTGTAGCAAAAGCACTCGCTGAAGTTTGCAAGAAAGAAAATGCCAATATCATTTTCACAGGAAAACAAGCCATTGATGACGACCAAGCAGCCACTTTTGGCTACGTTGCTGAGCTTTTACAATTTCCAAGTGCATCTGTTGTTGTGAAGTGCGACATCTCTCCGGATAAAAGCAAAGCCACTGTAGAACAAGAAGGCGACGGTGGAGCAAAAAATGTGATCGAAACTTCTTTGCCGGCTGTGTTGGCCGTTAATAAAGGAATAAATACTCCTCGCTATGCAAGTTTGCCTGGAATCATGAAAGCTAAGAAAAAAGAGATCAAGACATATACACTTACCGATTTAGGTCTTGGAGCAGAAAACTCAAAAACAATTGACTCTGATTATCAGCTCCCTCCGGAAAGAGCCGCTGGGAAAAAGCTTCAGGGAGATGCGTCTGCACAGGCCAAAGAATTGGTTAGATTGTTAAGAGAAGAAGCCAAAGTCATTTAATAACGAATTTTAAGAAAGAGGACTTTATGGGAAATGTTTTTGTCATTGCGGAACAAAAAGACGGTCATGTTAAAAGAGTTTCTTTAGAAATTTTATCCGAACTGACGAGACAGGGTGTTGCTGCGACTGCGGTTGTGCCAGGTTTTGGTGATTTGTCGAAAGTCACCGACAATTTAGTCAATCATGGTGCTGCAAAAGTAGTTGTGCTCGAGCACGAAGCTTTAAATCAATACAACACAGAAGCATATACCAACGCGTTACACCAATATTTGTCCTCTCAGAACCCAAGTGTGATCGTTACAGGAGCCACGTCTCACGGGAAGGATTTTTTGCCGAGATTAGCGGCAAAATTCACGACTGGGATAGCTGTCGACTGCACCTCTTTTCAATTATCGGGAGACAAAGTGAGTGTCCGCAGACCGGTGTATGCAGGCAAATGCTCAAAACAGGTCGAATTTAGCGGAGCTCCTGCGATCTTTTCAGTAAGACCCAATGTCTTGGCGGTACAAACAGGAAGCAAATCCGGCAGCGTCGAGAAAGTGGCTGCTAATCCAGGCACTGTAAAGGCAAAAATAGTTAGTACTGTAGCTTCTCAAATAAAAAAAGTGGAGCTCACTGAAGCTGACATTATTATTTCCGGTGGACGTTCTTTAAAAAGTGCCGATAACTTTAAAATTCTCACAGATTGTGCAGCAACCGTTGGAGCTGCTGTAGGAGCTAGCCGTGCTGCAGTCGATGCCGGTTACGCACCCCACGACATGCAGGTTGGGCAAACAGGTAAAACTGTAAGCCCCAAACTCTACATCGCTTGCGGAATTTCCGGAGCCATTCAACATTTGGCAGGGATGAGAACTTCTAAAGTAATCGTAGCTATCAACAAAGACCCCGAAGCGCCCATTTTCCAAAAAGCAGACTATGGAATTGTAGGAGATCTTTTTGAAGTCGTTCCGCTTTTAACAGAAGAGCTCAAAAAGCTAAAAAGCCAATCCTAATTTTATTGGGATAACCAAAGACGAATTCCCTCAATCTCTTTCTCTGAAAGATGCCTTGTTGGGGGCATTCTGTAGTCTTGGTCCTCGCTTGTAATCTTCGAAAGAATAATATCTTTTAGAACTTTATCGTTTAAGATGCGTTCTTTGTTATCAAATGGAACGTAAGGAGCAGGTCCTCCTTGATAATGACACCCCAAACAAGTGACCAAAGGATTCTCGATTGGCTTGGGACCCGAAGCCTCAACCTTACCTGATGAAACTCTCGATTCCAGCAAGTGACGACAGACTTCTTGGATCGATTTTTGTTCACGAATAGAACCTTTAGGAATCACTAAGTCGTGATTATACGTGTCTGCATAACTTAAAGCTGGCAAACTGGGTTCAGAATCACTGAGTTGAGTGTAGAGTTCAATAGCAAGGTTCTCTTCGCTGTAGAGTTCACCACCGAAATAGGACCATTTTGTAGCTTCTTTCTCTAGCGAGAAGTCAGAGTACTCTAGTCCCAAGAGATAAAGTAGGTAATGTCTTCTTGATCCCGCCCCCGTGTATCCAACCTGATTCCAAGGCACTTTGCTCTTGTTGTAAGTCTTAAATTGAGAATCGAGATCATTAAAAATTGCTTTTATTGAACTAGAATAATCTTCTAAGTAATCCTCACACCGTAACAAAAGTGCTGTTAGAAGTTTTTTTTCTTTTTCATACTCCGGATGAGTTTTTAACCTAGAGACCAGCACTTTAGAATGAAGGGGCAACAAAGCTTCGGTAAGTTTTAGATTAGGGCGAAAACGGTAATTGGAACTTCTGTTTTCGGTACTGTAAGGAGAAACAGGTGAGCCCTCAGGAAATTGAAGTTTCGAATACCGAGAGTGCGTTTCTTTGTTTTTCAAGAACTTTTTGAAAGAAGTTAGCTCTTTTTTTCGACTGTTTTTCTGATCATCCGCAAGTGATCCTCCAGCATATTTGTCATTTTCAAAATCTAAAATGGCATCATCGTTCTCACCGTAGGCCCCCTTCCAGATATCGTACTGGCTCCAGATAGGTCGCACTGGATTTTGATGACAAGATAAACAACTGTTAGGATTAGGTTCTGAGAATGAAACATTCTTTTTTGAGGTGTCGAAAGAGAGCTTTCTTAATTCCCATTTCGCCTCCTTCCCTTCTCGAAAAAAAAGCATTTCAATGTCGTTGTAACCATCTTGTTTGGGATCTCCATTAAAAGTAAAAATAAATTTGGCCTCAACACCAAAAACAATGGCCCTAGGATTAATTGAACTGGCTCCTTGGGCACTTTGACTCTGTTTCATCAATGTGAACCACGATAATTGCTCTGGATCGGTCTGTTTGACCCAATTTAAAAAATCCTCGAAATTACTTTTGGGATTATTTTGAGCCCAAGCCTCCACTTGCTCAACTTGAATAGCACCTAACAAGAGCTGACTTAGAAAGAGAAAGGAGAAAACAACTAAACGATTCA
>DDPO01000088.1:13513-19781 GCA_002342225.1 Bdellovibrionaceae bacterium UBA2466
TCGAGTTTAAGTTTTTCAGTCGTTGAATCGGGTAGGTTATATTTTTTCTCGTCCCACTCTCTGACCGGCACAATCTCCCGCACACTACTCGCTATAAAAACAGCTTCGCAGTTTTTAAACCGCTCTAACGGAATAAAGCCCTCCTCGACTTTAAGAAACTCGCTCCCTAACTCCAACACATATCGACGAGTGATGCTGTCTAAAATGCCTACTTCTAGACTCGCAGTAAGAAGAGTTTTTCCGTTTTCAACACCAAAAATACTGAACGTTGTTCCTTCTGTTACATTGCCGGATGAATCACATAGAACCGCATCTTCCCCCCCTCGGGCCTGAACCTCTTGCAGAGCCAAAAGACTATTTAAATAATTACTGGTCTTGATATTAGGGTCCTGAGCCGCTGAGGAGTTTCTGACAACCGTGGAAGTGAGAAGCTTAATACCGTGAGCCCTTAAAAAATCTAGCTTCTCACTTAAGGGCTGAAAAATGATGACAAGGGTAGGCTTAAACTCTTTAAAAGATTCAAGCCCCAACGAGGCCCCTACACCTCTTGAAAGAACAATTCTAAAGTAAGCATCTTTTCTCCCAAAGGCCCTAGCAGTTCTAAAAAGCTCTTCGGTAAGTTTCTCGTCCGATAGAGGTACTGGAATCTGAAGTTTATTCGCTGAGCGCCTCAAGCGCTTCAGATGCTCTTCTAAGAAAAGGCAACACCCATCTAAGGCTTTCCCAGTTTCGTAAACACCATCTCCAAATAAAAAACCCCTATCAAAAACTGAAATTTTCGCTTCTTCTGGGTCACATATGCGACCATTGATGTTTACGAGAGCGTTCATCATGCTCCAATCTTAGGGGCTTCTTAAGTAGGGTGTCAATTTGACTTTGCTGGTAAGCTTAGGCACAAGGGAAGTCTTAAAAAGGAACACGAGTGAGTATCAAACAAGTTATTTTTGACTTCCTTTTTTATCTTTGTGGGGGCACCTTTATTAGCTTTGGAGTCCTTCGCCAAGTTCAACTAGGAAGATCATATTTTGTGTACCATGGAGTTGGGGCCGCACTTATCACAGTTTTAGCCTACTTTTTTGCAGGCCGGAGCTTTCTAGATGCCGATACCTCTTATTGGATATTAGCTACCAGTGTTTTTATGACCCTTTTTTCAGTGACGGTGGGTAGCCGAAATCGCACTCCCCTTGCCTCTTATTTTTTGGGAGTTCTCTCCATTTTAGGAGCGATTGTGCTCGAAGTGACTACACTTCACCCCTATCCCCTTCATATCCCCATGATCCTAAACGCTGGGCTCTCGACTTTGCTTTTAGGATTTTCGATGAATGCCATGCTTTTGGGACACTGGTATTTAGTCCAACCTAAACTCTCCATCAAAGAACTTAAGAGAGTTTGTCTTGTTTTGGTTTTGTTGATTGTTCTAAGATTTCTTTTTGGCACTTACACTTTAGTAGGGCTTCTTTACGGAAAACCGGAAATGGAGATCTACAAATACCTGTTCTCGGCTACCCCTGGTATTTTTGTTCTCATGCGCTGGTTCTGGGGACTTTTGGGACCTCTAGCGTTGGCCTATCCCATTTGGAGCACTGTGAAGATTCGCTCGACCCAATCAGCTACAGGTTTACTTTACGTGATAGTCCTTTTCATTGTAACTGGAGAGATTTTAAGTCTATATCTTGCCGCTTTTTATGGAATGAATCTTTAAATGGATTTTTCAAGCTTTTGTCCTCATTGCAAAACCTATCAAGAATTCACACTCAACACTTATCAAGACAAACCTTGCGTCCATTGCAACAAAAACCTTTTCCCAAATGCAACCGACTTATTTAAAAGTTCTTTTGAGTTTAACCAATGCCCACATTGCGGAGCCGCTCATATTTATCGTCAAAAGGATTTTAATCGCAAACTTGGGATCGCTCTTTTGTTCATAGGAATAGGTTTGAGTTTTTTTACATATGGAATCTCTCTGTTAGTTGTAACTATTGTGGACTGGCTTCTTTATAAAAGAGTCGGCGAAGTCGGATGTTGCTACTTGTGTGAATCCCAATTTAGAAACTCGCCCCAAGTCAAAGCGTTAGAGATTTTTGATCTCGAACTTTACGATTACTATCAAAACATCAAGAAATAACTTTAACGTAAGTGGCTTCCACCACTAAAGGGCTGGTTACGGCGTAATTCACGGCGGAAAAGCTCTCTATCTCGGCTCTCATCGATATCAAGAGCGGAACCGGTGCGTAAATTACAAAACTTTGCTTCAAATCCGTTTCTATCCATCGCTTCTTCCCCTGGAGGAATAATCGATTTTGCTTCATTTTCAGATACTCCCAAAGTTCGAGCGATATCACTCGCTTTCATGGGGTCATCAAATTTTCTGACGTATTTCGGAAGTAGTGGGAAAGCATTTCTACCATCGACGCTGAAAAAGGAACCTGTTGACCTTTGAGCTTCAAGGAAGATCTGACTATCTCTTTGTGCCCTTTGAAGATAGGTCGCGTTGTTTGTAAAGAAATCTTTGTGAGTCAACCGCTGTCCAAAGCTGTTTCTAAAAACGGTACTGGTATCAGGAATATCATTAAACCGGTCAGTGTAAGTCTTACCACCACCATCTTTGATAGGCCCACCCGCAATAAAGCCATTCGAATGGCAATCTAAACACGCTACTACGGATGAAATTGCCGGACCTACAGTTCCTAGTGCTCCTGTCGCAATTTCTGCTGGGGCTCTACCAAGAAGGTCTCCCTTGGCATTGAATAAAAACCCTTGCATCATTCCGTTTCGCCCTAAACACAACCATTCTTCTGCATCGTGCGTGAAATTAATACCTGTTTGTCGGACATCTCTCGAAGCTGACTGTCCACCAGGCGCGTTTCTATCAATCACATCTAAGCTTCTATAACAGGAACTGCCCGGGACTCTTTGAGATGATTGGACTTCGATCACACGAAGATTTCGAGTTACACCTGATTCAAACTCTCCTTGTCTATTAGTGCCGACAAGAAGTTTGTTACCAGAGGTTTGAGTTTTATCTTCATTGACACCAATCGCTGCAGCTACTTCTGCACGCGTTTTTGGAGCATTAATAAATTTATAATAATTATTGGGATCCATCGCAAACGCAATCACACGGTCTAATCGAAACTTACCCGTACATGCCGAAGTGGGATCAGCTAATTGTAACAAAGCTAAAGCTTCTCCACGTAAGAACTGATTCAAATCCACATCAACAGTGCCGTCTGCTTTGATGCTGGATGGAGGAATTTTAAGACGAACATTGGTTTGTATCGTATTAAGAAGATAGTTTAATGATGCCAAACCAGCTTCCAAAGCTCTCTCTGGCGGCACACCATCTGGCAAAATGATATTCTTGAGATCAAATGTAAACCTACCATTCGAAATCCCACCGTTTCTCGCTAAAAATCGATTAACCGCGTTTCTTTGGTTTGCATTAAATTGGTTACCGTTAGTAAGAAAAAATTCACGCGCTTGTCTTAGGGTATCAACTTCAGTCGCTCCGCGAAGATTACCTGCACCATCAATGAAAAGAGGTCGTATTTCGCCTCTTGCATTCCGCTCAACTAAACTGTTTCCATTTTTAAGAAGATTTGAAAACCCTGCAATCTCTTGCAAGTTATTGGGATTAATTCGGACGTTGTTTCCATTAAATCCGACATTTGAAGATGGCGGCAACACAGCAGGCCGTCTTGCTGGGAGCGTTCTTCTACCGAACAGGGGTCTTCCGAAAAGAAACCTAAAAATAAAAGCATGAGACGGCGTCGCTTGAAAAAGAACAAGCGCTAAAACTAGAATTTTCAACTTTCCACTTTGAGCGAGCTTCATAGTAAAAACCACTACTGCCTTTCAATATCCACTCAAACAAAAACCTTATGGCCCTATTCCAAGTGCACATCGGGGGCCAATGACCTTATTGAAATGTATTCCCCTAGAATCAGAAGTAGGTTCAAGCATCTGCTCCACTCCCGCTCTGTTTCCTAATCGATTTAATACGTTAGGAATACTGTTCAACATTTAGACACCCTTTTTTAGAAGCGACACAAACCTTTACATTATCTACGTCTAACAAATCTCAAAGACCTAGATGCGTTGAGGAGTCGCACTTGCTCCAAAGTATCATCACGCAATGGAACCACAGCGCCCCCTAAAATCTTACCGTCATTAAAGACAAGGGGTCTGTCTGTGCTTACGAAATCATTGTTAAACTGCTCAAAAAACTCACCGCGGTTATTGAAAGCGATGTTTGTCCCATCGATACGTTGGAGCCCTCGAACACCATCAAGTCCGCCAAGTCGGGAGATATCCCCCGTGGGGTCCAGCGCTAAACTGGAAAAAGGGTCGACCGCTTGTCTTGCCAAAGCTAATTGGTCAAAATCATTAAAGCGGTTAAATCTGTTATTCTGATGTGGGATTCCAGCAAATTGATTTGGACGTTTGCAACATCTAACTGCTCTTCGACTCGGCATGGGCCGAAATTTCTTACCGAAAAAGACCCTTCTTCGAAAAAAACCCCGTCTTCTAGCTTCCGCATTCTCTTCGGTCAGCATCAAGACAAATAGACTAAGTATAACAACTACAAAGTAAAATTTCTTTTTACTCAGCGTCTGTGTGAACATAAACCACCTCAGCACGAACTTTTTGATCGTTTCAGTTAAAATCTACAAAAATGAAATGGAGCATTTTAAATGCCAAAACTGACCGCATGTTCTTTGATAGATTTAGGGCGAATCAACCGAGAATACTGACTAGAAATGAGTCATCTGTGTGGCCAAATTTGTTTTTTTGAGTAAAAAAAACCGCCGAAGAGTCTTAAGTCTTCGACGGTTTCCTTTCGAAATTGAAAACGATCTTAAATGTATCTCAACTAGGGCCAATTAGCTGGCACATAGCCCTGAGCATCCATTTTTTTGAGTTCATCGAGAGGTTTCGCGGAGGGCATGGGATCTTTTTTCTGATTAATCACAGGATTTGCTGCAGCACCATCTCTATTAATGTCTACGTAAGCTTGAAACTTACTGGGCAAATTTTCTTCCGAGTAAATAGCTTCCACTGGACAAGCAGGAACACAAGCATCACAGTTCACGCATGTATCAGGGTTAATATAAAGGATTCTATCCCCTTCATGGAAAGCATCCACAGGGCAAACGGCTACACAATCGGTATATTTACAATCTACGCAGTGCTGGGTCACGATATAGGACATACATTCCTCCAGAAAGAGTTTAAATACTGTAAGAAATTAACATTAAAAGAATAGCTAGGCGAGCAAAATTTGGGCTCCCTTTTTGTGTCCTTGGGCTGATTAGATTATAGACACCCTGTTTATCGCTGGGAATAGGCCATTTCAGTCGAAGAGCGGGCCTTGAGTGTAAAGTTTTATGACAGTTCTTTTGGCTAAAATACTGGTTGTCCCCCTCGCTTTGAACCGCTTTTAAGATGGTACTCCATTTGCAAACTTCCCGTTAGCGCAAGAGTGTCTTACTCTGCTCTGCAGATATTACACTCATAAAAATGCCTTGTTGAGTTGATGTTGAAGCGTAGTTCAAGTTGACGCGGAGGATGTGAAGTTGAAACGGCATATTATTATTTTAAGTTGTATTTTATCTTTTTCCTTAGTCAGTTGCTCAAAATCATCGAGCAATGATGCCCCTATTGGTGGCGGGGATGGTGAAAATCCCACGGTCACAACAATCACGACTCCTACAACACCGCCTGAAGATCCATTCGGCGAAGAGGTCAGAAACAGTGTTGCTGTGGATTTAGCAGACAAAGTGAACTACTCAGGACTTATTGACATTACAGGTTCCGGGGGGCGTCCAGGAAATATCACTCCACCTCTCGTAGGAGACGTCAAAGTCAGACTTCGTACTACCAATACAAGATCTCAATCGATCCAAGGCAAGCTCTTCATCGCTTTCGAAGACCAGTCTGGATTCTGGGGAGCCTCTTGGGACAACGCTTTTCCAGGGACTGGAATCCAAAGCACAACATCCACTGGAAAAACGATCGATATCATTTTCTCTGATGATGACTTAATCGTAAGAGCTCAAGGAGTCGTTGTTAACCAAAACTTCTTTGGAGCACTTTACTATCGTTTGAGACAACCAGGTGAGAATGCTTGCAGAACGGTCACGGTAACCTGCACGGTTACTTACCCTTGGGGAACCTACAATTTTGTTCCTGCAGACGGTCAGACCTGCCCCGGATACTCAGCTCCAGTGGATACAGTCACTCCTTGTCGTAACTATATGAACACCAC
>DDPO01000099.1 GCA_002342225.1 Bdellovibrionaceae bacterium UBA2466
TATTTTGGATTTGCAGCACTTTTTGCCTGCTATTCGGCTTTTATGGATTGTTTGGATGGAATGGTCGCTCGAATGACTGAAGTTGCTTCTGATGCTGGAGAGGTTTTAGATGCTGCTGTTGATAGATATGTAGAGTTTTTCTTTCTTGCTGGTTTAATTATTTACTACCGAGAAGAGCCTGTTTTTCAAATGATTGCTCTATTTGCTTTAGCGGGATCTTTTATGGTGAGTTACTCGACGGCAAAAGCAGAGGCTTTGCACATTCCTCCTCCTCCGGGGATCATGAGAAGGCCAGAACGTGCTTTTTACTTAACGTTAGGTGCTGCTCTTTCGACTTTCCCCATTCCTTGGCTGGATAGTTATTTTAATTTCTCAAAGCCAGTGGGATACCCCTTGCTTTTAGCTACTTTCGCAATTGCGGTCCTTTCCAATATCTCAGCGATTGAAAGGCTTTGGACGATTGGCCGAGCCATGAGAGAGAGAGAAGCTGCTGCTCAGCTTCAAGAGCTCGAAGAAGTTGCTGTTGAGGAGAGTCAGCTACTTTTGGTCTCCTCTGAAGACGAAGATCTGGCTTTGTCCCGCAGAGATTAGCCCCCCAAGCCTTCCTATTTGATCCCTGCAAAAGTTGAGGTATAAGGTTTGGCCTATGAATCAAACTCTTATTTCTCAACCCCAAAACCAAAAGCCCCATATTAAAACTGCGATTCCTGGTCCAAAGAGTGTGGCCTTAAGGTCTCGTGAAGACAAAGGATTGGCTCCAGGGCTTCAGGGTTTTGCTTTGATGGCGGGTATTGTGGCCGATTCCGCTCAGGGAAATGCTGTGACCGATGTCGATGGGAATACTTTTTTAGATGTGATTGGTGGAATTGGAGTCAATGGTCTTGGTCATAGTCATCCTAAATTTGTGAATGCGATCAAAGAGCAGGTAGAAAAAATCTCGGTGGGAAGTTTCACTTCTGAAGCTAGAGTCGATCTTTTTGAAAGACTTCACGAAAAAGCTCCAGCTCCGGGTTTAAATCGCGCACAGCTCTATTCGGGCGGTTCTGAAGCAGTCGAATCGGCTCTGAGACTTGCAAAGTGCTACACCGGAAAATATGAATTTGTGAGTTTCTGGGGAGGATTCCACGGTAAAACCATGGGAACACTCTCTCTTATGGGTTCAGACTTCAAAGATAAACTGGGGCCCATGGTGCCGGGAAGTCATCAAGTCCCTTACGCCAATTGCTATCGATGTCCTTTTAAAATGGAATACCCCTCCTGTGGGATGGCTTGTGTTGAGTTTGTGAGAAAACAACTCAAAGTCACAACTGCAGGAGAAGTCGCTGCGATCATCGCAGAGCCTATGCAGGGAACCGCAGGCAATATTATTCCCCCTAAAGAATTTATGCCGGCGATGAAAGATATCGCAAAAGAGCTTGGAGCGTTGCTCATTGTTGATGAAATGATCACAGGCTTTGGAAGAACTGGAAACTATTGGGGCGCCCAGCATTCTGGTGTTGTTCCCGATATTATTACTCTCGGGAAACAATTTGGTGGCGGTTATCCGATGTCTGCTCTGATGTCTCGAGATGAGATTGTAAACACTAAGCCTTGGTCCAATGCTTCAGGTTCCTCTTCGAGTTATGGCGGAAATCCGCTTGGAGCGAAAGCTGCTGCAACGGCTTTAAGAATTATTGATGAAGAAGGACTAGTAGAGAATTCTCGCAAAGTAGGGGCTTATTTTTTAAATCTCATTAAGCCCTTTGAAGAGAAATACTCTTTTGTTGGCCAAGTTCGGGGCGCAGGTCTTTTTATGGGCATTGAAATGGTCAAAGACAAAAAGACCAAAGAGCCTCTTTCGAAAGCTGCATGTAATAGAATTTTTCAAGAGCACCTAAAACGTGGACTTCTTACAATGTCTTATGCTCCTAGCTTTAGGATTCAGCCCTCTATGACAATCGACGAGAGAACTGTCGACAATGTGGTCGGAATCATGAAAGAGGTTTTTGACCTCGTTGAACAAGAAAAACTCTACCAATAGGTACGGCTTTACTTTTGGTGGGCGATCTAAAAACCTGGTTTTAAAGAAGTTGAGGGATTGTTATCATCTGGATCAACTCCTGGTACGACGATACCCGCTTTTTTCAAGTTGTGATTCCAGAGCATATCAACGCTGAAAGCCACAACTACCGCGTAAACAGAGCCCCAGATAATGTCCAGAATGTAATGATGGTTTAAGTAAACGGCTGAAAAGCACATGAGCAAGTAAAAACCGACCGTAAATTTTTTTAAAGCTCCAAAACGAAAAGCGTAATAGACAGCCATCAAGGGATAGGCAATGTGAAGCGAGGGAATAGCTCCATGTACATCAGCCGATTTTCCGTACCAGTTTACAAAAACAGGAATTCCCACAAGATTGTCAAACCTCGCACATCCAGCGACATTGGCTAAGACATCGGTTCTTGCGGGTCCTAGACCATAGAGAGCTACGTACCAAGGTGGTGAAGCCGCATACCAATAGTAAGTAGAGTAGCCGATCATGTTAAGCCAAAAGAATCCCCACATCATTTGCGGAGATCTTAAGAGAATGCTTCTCGGGTGTCTTAGGTAGGTTCCAGTTCGGCTTGCAAAAAACCGGAAGTAAGCTGCACACCCAACATAAACGGGTATGAAAATAATGTAAGCCAAACCGCAAACAAAATCTAAAATAGGATGGGTGTGTATTTGAAACCACTCATTGGGGGTCAACTTTCCAGTCAGTGTAGAAATCCCAAAAAAGTATTTATCAAATTCATAAGGCTCTCTAACGTGGATAGGGCCTCTGATGTAATCTGCATAGTATCTCTGACTATCGTAAATGATGCTTGTTAGAAACAACGGAAGGGTAAATTGAAAGACAGGGTATGACCTAGGCCCCATGTAGTAGAGAACAGTAGGAAGAAGGCTACTGATAACCAGATCGTTTCTTAGTCCGTTAAGTCTGATTAAAAAAGACCAATAAGTGGCAAGCAAGACAATGGGAGCAATCTTTTTGGAGACCGGTAGAACTCTCCACCAATCACTCCATTCTTTTTTAAATAGGTGAAACGAAATTTTCATGGATTACAAGTTGAGTCCGATACCTATATGGATTTCATTGGTCTCGTTGTTTTTTGCAAATACGCGGGAAAAATCGAAATAGAGGCGGTCGATAAACTCCCCAATTCTAAACATGATGCCGGCAGTTGCGACGGGGGAGATTCCACCTTGACCATGCCAGTTTTGCATTCCGCCCCCAGCTTCGAGAGTAATCAGCGGTAGCACTGACAACATACCTAAAAGTTCATAGTTTGTGATCATGAACTTGCTTGAAGTGCTTCTCTTGGCTGAGAAAATACTGATGTCTCCGCGAAGAGCGACAATGCCCAGATCGAAAATGGGGGTCCAGCCTACTTCGGGGGACTGACTGCTGGGAAAAAGTTTGGGTGAAACTTTCGAAAAACCAATTTTGAAGTTGGTGAGTCTAACAGGGTTAAGGGCACCAGATGATGCGACGCAGAAGAGTGTTAAAAAGCTGATACTTAAAAGAAATCGTGTTCGGTTGGTCATAAAAGCTCCTGTAGTATCTTTTAATTATAAGACAAGAATTAGATTGTCGGGGTCTAAAAACTAAACTATTTATTCTATTGTATATTGTGGCTCGGCCCTGTGCGACGGACTTTTGCAAACCCCGTCAGGTCCGGAAGGAAGCAGCGGTAGCAGAAAGATTTGTGCGACGCAGGTCACCCGAGCCTTCTTTTCTTTTATGGCCTATTTAGCAATAGCACGAAAGTGGCGTCCTCACTCTTTTGAAGACTTGGTGGGGCAAGGTCACGTAGTACAAACATTAACCAACGCCATTCGTTTGAATAGAGTTTCGCATGCTTACCTTTTTAGTGGAGCACGCGGTATTGGAAAAACTTCAGTCGCTCGAATTTTTGCTAAAGCTCTTCGATGTCCCAACGCGAAAGATGCAGTTCCTTGTAACACTTGTAATGAGTGTGTAGCCATTTCCGAGAGTCGCTCAGTCGACGTAGTTGAGATCGATGGCGCTTCCAATAATGGAGTGGAAGCCGTGAGGGGGATTCGCGACAACGTTGCTTATGGTGCAGCTTCTGGAAATTACAAAATTTATATCATTGATGAAGTGCATATGCTTTCCTTAAGCGCTTTCAATGCACTTCTTAAAACATTGGAAGAACCACCTGCCCACGTTATTTTTCTTCTTGCCACGACAGAAGTTCAAAAAATTCCTCTGACAGTTTTAGGGCGATGCCAACGTTTTGAGTTTAGAAGGCTAACGAGTCAGCAAATTATTGATCGAATTCAGCAGATTCTAAAAACAGAAGGAATATCGATTTCCGAAGAGGGTTTAAGACTTATCGCAAGTCATAGCGATGGTAGCTTGAGAGATGCATTGTCTTTGCTTGATCAAGTGCTCTCTTATTTTGGTGGCAATTCTAAGAAGTCAGATAAAGACACGCTGATTTTCAATGACACACAAGTGGTTGAGGCCCTGGGAATTAGTCAAACTAATGTTGTTTCAGATTATTGGAAGTTTATCGTTCATAAAGATATTAAAAAACTTTTGGCTCTTATCTCTGAAGCTTATTTGTCCGGAGTCGATCTCAAACACTTTGCTGAAAGATGCCTAGAGGAACTTCGGCTTTTGTATCTCATTCAAGCTGCTAAAGAATCTCGAGAAGATCTCACAGCAGAAGCTTTAGATATCTCCTCTGTTCACTTTAAAGAGCTCAGTGCTTTAAGTGAAAAGACATCTTTGATTCAATTAGAAAGAATGGCTCAAATACTTTCTAAAACGATTAGCCAAATTTCATGGAGCAGTTTACCTAGATTTGTTCTTGAAGTGGCTTCAGTTCGAATGACCAAGCTTGATGAGTTAGACCAGTTTCAGCAAAGCTCAAGCCATGGCGGCGACAAAAGACCCATCATGACAGATGATGGGAGTGCTACTGAGACCGAACCTAGTGTCCCCGAAAAAAAAGAGATTAAAGTAGTTCCTAAGTTAGAAGTTATTCCCAGTTCACAAGTTGAGCCAGAGCCCCACGGAGAGAGAGCAGAAAATGGCGGGGAACCATGGAAAGCTTTTGTAGAATTTGTCATGAAAAAAAGGCCCTTATTAGGAGCTCTTCTTAATCATGCGAGTTTTGCCCTAGAAGATATTAATAATGGCAAGAACGTAACTTTGGGTTTTGGAGAGGGGAGTTTCTACGAGAAGCAAGCGAGCGACCCTAAAAACATCCAAGACATTACTGCCTTTTTAAAAAACTATTTTGGTCCTCAATCAGTATTAAAACTTTCGAACTCTGAAACAAATGCAAAACAGAGTTTAGAAAAGGGTAGGCAGGCCGAGGAAGCTACGTTACGAAAAAGTGCTTTAGAACACCCTGCAGTTTCTCAAGCTCGAGAAATTTTTGGTGCTGAAGTTGTAGATGTGAGGGTGGAAATATAATGGCTTTTAAGACATCAGGTACAGGACAGGGAATCAAAGCTCTTGATGAAATGATTCTTGAGTTGAAGAAGCTTCCTGGAATCGGAGAGAAAACTGCAACTCGATTGGCCTATTTTATTTTAAGACAACCTGAAAACTTTGCGATGGGGCTATCAGGAGCGATTAAAAACGCACGAGAAAAGCTCCACTCTTGTAATCAGTGCTGTACTTTTACTGAAGAGCCCATGTGTGAAATTTGTAACAATCCTGAGAGAACTGATGAAATTCTTTGTGTGGTTGAAGAGCCTTCAGATGTAATGGCTTTTGAGAAAAGTCGGCAGTTTAATGGAAAGTACCACGTTCTTCACGGAGCTCTTTCGCCGCTCGATGGTATTGATGAAGGCAAATTAAAGATTCGAGAGCTTCAAAATCGTATCAAGCAAGGGCAGATCAAAGAAGTGGTTTTGGCTACGAACCCGACCGTTGAGGGTGATACAACGGCCTTGTATATTGCAAGACTCATCAAATACAATGACATTAAGGTGAGCCGGATTGCACACGGAATTCCGGTTGGGGCAGAAATTGAATATTTGGATGGAGCGACTTTAGGTAAAGCGCTTCAAAATCGCGTTTCGTTATAGGACAGATTAACTCATGTCGTTTATTAACTACGCTGCTAGAGAACTGAATTGTAAGATTGTCTACTACGGCCCAGGTTTAGGGGGAAAGACAACTAACCTTCAGTACATCTACAATACAACCAACCCAGATAGTAAGGGTAAGATGGTTTCCTTAACGGGCGAGACCGAAAGAACGCTGTTTTTTGACTTTTTACCGTTAAATATCGGAGAGATTCGAGGCTTTAAGACCCGCTTTCATCTTTACACCGTTCCCGGGCAGCACTTCTACGATGCTAGCCGGAAGCTAGTTCTGAAGGGTGTAGATGGGATTGTTTTTGTAGCCGACTCTAATGTTGATAGGATGGAAGATAATCTTGAAAGTTTAAAATCATTGGATGCCAACTTAAGAGAGCAGGGATTTGATATGCATCAAATACCCTTTGTATTTCAGTGGAATAAGAGAGATGTGGAGAATCCAGTGCCCCTGAGGGTACTTCACGAGCAGCTTAATACGTTTGGAGCGGAGGAATTTGAGGCCATTGCTCTGAAAGGGGTAGGGGTTTTTGATACGTTAAAGGCGGTTTCTAAGCAAATTTTAAAGGTTTTAAGAACCTAAAAATTGGATTTTACAAGTCGCTTAACCTTTGACAATATGCTTGGTCTGTTCCCGGGTAGCTCAGTCGGTAGAGCAGGTGGCTGTTAACCACCGCGTCGGGGGTTCGATTCCCTCCCCGGGAGCCATGTCTATTCATGTTCCCAATATTTCCTAGTGCTGAGGTTGTTTTAGACCGATTGATATTAGACATTGAGGGGCTGATTCAAGACCAGATTAGGCTTTTCAGCTTTTGTTTCCTTTGTTCCTCGGCTTCCTTTTTCAGTCTCTCTTGTTCCTTTTCCAGTTCCTTTTTCAATCTTTCTGCTTCCCTTTCTAGATTCTCTCGCATGATTTCGTTTTGGTTTTTTCCCGCATTGTCTCTAGTGACATTTTCGAGTTCCTGTCGCAATTTCTGTAAGTCTTTGATGACTTCTGCCTGTTTCTGAATTTCGATTTGTAACTCTTCAAGTCTTTTTATTCTTTCAAGATATAAAGTTGATAGGTTAACTAATTTCTCTCTAGATTCTTCGGAAAGGGTAGAGGGAACTTCTCCCAGCCAACTCTTCGCACGGTTTAAGAGCACATTTTGTCCATTTAGAATTTGCGTTACCCAATTTGAAAGAAATTCGACCTTATTGGAATCCAACGGGTCAACTTTTTCTAGGCTTAGTTTGATGGCCTTAAAGGAAGCTTCGAAACTTTCTGATGGGGCTCTATTTGAACTCCAACTTCCGATAATTTCCGATGAGGTGTCCTGACTAGAATGTTCCCCTCTAGTTTTATTCTCTTCCCCAGAAACTGGGATCTGGGCTAGTACCATGAGAAAAGAAAACACCAAAAACTTGTTCATGAATTGTTCCCCCGTAACTTATCGTTAAGCAAATAGAAGGCCACTAGAGTGATTTAAAGGGGTTGTGGGTGTTTAACGGCTGAAGATAACTCTTTGCAGGTTTTTCAGGATTGAGGGTGTTTGTGGGTGTCAAAAAAATAGACGGTTATAGTTGTGAATATTTATCAGGGGCTTACTCCGAATACGGGGGGGCTACGGCTAAAAGTTAGAGCGAAGCTTTGAGTCACGAGTCCATATTTTATCGCTCTACTGAACTTCAAATTGTGGAGAGATTGTGAAAACTAGTCGACCAACATGTTTTAAAATTCAATCAAACTGAATTGCCTAACCGAAAAAATTTGTTACCGACCGTATTTTCCTGTTCTTTCTGATGTGTTACCCAGATGAAACTTCGCTGAGTTCCATTTTTGACCCAACTTAAAACTTCTTCTTCGAAAACATGAGCTTTATTTTGATCTAAAGAAGCAGTTGGCTCATCTAGAAGAAGGATTGCAGGATCTAAAGTAAGCGCTCGAAGAAGAGCAACGATTTGAGCTTCACCACCTGAAAGTAATTTGGCCGGTTTTTCGATGAATGAAGGACCGAATCCAAAACGCTCTAACCTCTCGCGATTTAAATTTATATCGAACGTTTTATTCTGATGGATTTTGTTCTTAAAAGCAGACTTTAAATTCGACTCAACCGATCCCTCTTCCAGGGTCGGCTTTTGTGGTAAATAGATGACGCGACTTCTGTAAAAGGGGATCTCTGCTGCGGCCACTTTCTTTTCGAGAAAAAAAATATCTCCACTCGCAATAGGCTCGAGAAAAACTATGGACCGAAGTAAAAGAGATTTTCCTGCCCCAGAATCTCCAGTCAGAACTAGTTGATCATGGGGCATCAAATCGAGCGAAATGGAACTAAAAATCGGAAGCCCATCTTTCAGTATGCCGCTTGTCAGATGATTGACTTGGAGAACAGGAATCATTTCTTTGAACCCACTTTCCAATACTCGAACTGATGCCATTGATTGAATAATTTTTTGTATCCAAGTCCTGAGACGATGAGTGCCCCGAGAATGGTACTTGTCGCGATCAAAAACATAATGACGATTTGGTATTTCACAGCTTCTAAGGGACTTACCCCAGCAATGAGTTGGCCCGTCATCATTCCTGGAAGACTTACGACACCAGCCACCATCATTGAGTTTAGGATTGGGAGAGTTCCGGTCCGGATCGCATTTCTAAGAGCTGGTTGGGCTGCTTCCCAGCTTGTGGCCCCCAAAGACAGCGAAAGTTCTACTTGGTCCCTTTTGGAAAAAAGCTCCTCAGTGAATCGATCCAAAGCTAGGCTTATTCCGTTAAGAGAATTGCCAAGGATCATCCCTAGTAAAGGTATGACGTATTGGGGGTTATAACCATCTGGGTTTTCAAAGACGAGAAAGTTCCCGTAGGCCAACAGAGCCCACGAGCTCGTCCAAATAGACAAAACACTATTCAATAAAACTCCGGGAAACGGTCGGGCGCAGCGAGAAGTGGATGTCCAAGCAGCCACTAAAGTCATGACAATTAATACACACGTCACTGCTATTTTGGACTCTGTTTTGAAAACCCATTGGAGCAGAAACCCCATTGCAAAAAGTTGTAGAGCGGTTCGAATGCTGGCTATCAAAATCGATTTTGTGATTTTCAATCCAAGATAAAAGCTTAATAGCGCACTCAAAAACATAAGAGCACTCGCTATTGAAACCTGAACATGATTGAGAGTGAGATAAGAATTACCCATTAGATTTTATCTTCTTTTAACGCTGAAATAAAAAGAGATGTACCGAAGGGATAATTAACAAATTCCGATAACTTGCTTTCCCATTTGGAGAGTCTAATCAGTGATTGATTCATCCATTTAGGGACTCTGGGATATTGAAGATTCTCTTGTTGTTTTGAAAACAGAAATCGATAGGGTGCGGCCGGAGCTAAAAACGACCATCCATAGGATACGCTCTGGATTTTAAAACCCGATTTTCTCAATTTGTTGATGAGAGATTTTTTTGAATACCTGCGATAATGTCCTAAAGCTTTGTCCCAGTTTGAAAAGAGAACAGGGTGAGCTGCAGTTGATAATATCAAGAGCCCGCCAGGTGAGATTTGAGACATTAGAGTATCTAAAAAAGCCTCATCATTTTTTAAGTGCTCAATAACATCCATGCAAGTGATGAGATTAGGCTTAAATGGCAACTGGAAATCTGTTTCGAGATCCAGCTTGACCAATTCAGTATCGGGTCCTGGATTAATTTTTTTTAGTGCTGCTGGATTGTTGTCTACCAAGATCGTTTTCTGAAAAGAAAAAGTCTTTTGAATCTGTTTTCCAAGACCACCAGTGCCGCATCCAAGATCCGCGTAGTGAATGGTTTTGAGTGAGCCAGTTATCTTCATCCAGTTTTTTATGAAACGTTCAGCCCAAAATACTCTACCCTCGTACCACCAGTAGCCCTTTTCGAGCTCTTTCAACGAATCAAAATGATGATCGGGGAATGGATGATTGAGTGTTTTCATTGGGTTTCATTATAGCATCAATAGCAATCGCTCCGGTAATGTCCCCGATAACATTGTTAACCGACCTTAGACGAGCCAATACCCAATCAACAGTCATTAAAACTGGTAGAATCTCTATGGGAAGCCCAACACTCGATAGAACGAGAGATAATGAAATCATTCCGGCATCCGGGACTCCCGCTACACCAATAGTTGCAATAACACAGATTAACGAGAGAACTAATTCTTGTCCTAAACTCAACTGCCATCCAAAAGCTTGAACGACAAAAAGGGCCGCCACGACTTCGTACAACAAAATACCGTCGTTGTTTAAATTTGTTCCAATACAAGCAGCCAAACGGGCTGATCCCTCAGAGACGTTTAGTTTTTTTAAAGCTTTGAGAGTGAGGGGTAGAGTAGCTAGGCTGCTATTGACTCCAAATGAATAGATCATGGGTTCTTTTGTTATAGCCCAAAAGCCTCTGAGATTTCGCTTGGCAAAAAGCTTAATCCAGCTTTGGTAAACCAAGATGACTTGTAGAAGCATTCCCCCTGCGCAAGCTAAGAGATAAGCTACAAGTCCTTTCATGGCGCCAAAGCCCTGCGTTCCAACTACTTTGGCCATAGCTGTAAAAACGGCAATAGGGGTTAAGTGAACTAAATAGCCAATAACTTTGTACAGAAACTCGAGCCCTTTGGCGTTGATACTTTGGAAAGATTCTTGGACTCGCTTGAACCTTTGACCCAGAACCCATTTGAAAAGGAGAAATATAAAACCAGAAGCCACTGCGATCGCTATCGCTGCGGTTGTTCCTGTGAAAAAGTGGGCGCTTCTGCCATTTGCTCGAAACAGATCCCAGTGAAAGTGAACATTTAATGAGTCAGGTGCTTTGGCGAGGTTTTTTAGTGCAGAATCGATAATTAGGTATGAACCAGGTTTAAAAAGATGAGAGATCGTAAGGGCAATAGTGATTGAACAAAGAGCATTGAATAAACAAACAAAAAGAAGCCAGAAAAAACCTCTGCCCTTTAAGTTGACGCTTACAAAAGCATCAAAGATTGCAAGAAACAGCAAAGGGGTAGCCACGGTTTTGATCAATTCGATAATATATTTAGCCGCAACACCCAGCTCTCCGGCCTTTGGACCTAGTAATACGCCGGTAAACGCACCTAGAACCATAGCTAGAATGGTCTGGGAATAAATGGGCCATTTGAAAATGTTCATGAGTTGCTCTTAACGAAGAAATCAGCATATTACTGAAATTTGGCCAGAGCAACGAAAGTGAGTAAATCTTAGCGTTTTGATTCTAGGAACTTAATGAGTTCGGCTTTTTCCTGAGGAGTTAAGCTTTTCCCTTTTGGCATGTTACCACTTTGAACTTGTGCTATCGATTTGTTCGCCGAAGTGGAGTTTAGAACGGTCAGATTGGGAGGGCCGGAGGCACCTCCATGACAAGACAGACAATTATTTCTAAAAACACTCTCCCCATTTGAGCTAGCAGAGATAGTGGGTTTGGGTGCACTTGGGGCACTGGGGGGTGTTAAGCTTATCGCGCTCAAATCAACAGCACCTGCAGGGACAGGTCGCCCCGCTAAGCATGCAGAAATATATTCGTGAAGCTTACTGCCTTTGTTCGTTTTGGAGTCGGGTCGTGTCGGCGTAGGGGTTTGAGTCCCACTTTGGTGGTCTTCAGCGCGCAGCAAGCTAGAAGTATTCATTACAACTAAAACAGCAACTATGAATAACAGTCTCATCATCCACTCTTCCTCAAGGCCGATACAATGCAATGGCAATGCCTGTTTGAATTTTGAAGGCTGTAGTCTAAGAGTGATCAGGTTTTGCGCTTGATTGGCAGCTCAAAATAACCTGAATGGCCCACCAATACTGTGATTTCGGGGGGCTAAGGATGTTTTGAGACAAAAAGTGTAGTCAGCTGTTAAAAAGTTATCAGGGGGGGGTTTTGCGAAGTAATAGCAGATCTTTAAAAGATTTAGCTAAGAGGAGTCGAGAGCTTTTGGCGGTCATTGACGGGAAAAGACGGTTCATTTTGAGGAGTGCTTTTCCATTCCATGTTGGAAAAATTTCCTCTTTTCCCCGAACGATTCCCGTTAGCATTTCGAAAGCAACATCTTCTGGGGTCGAAAGTACTGACGATAGCCAGTTGGGAAATCCCTCTCGGGTTCCCTTTTGAATCATTTCAGTGTCAACAAAACCAGGGGAAACGAGAAGTAATTTGATAGGGCAATCTTTGAGCTTTAGTTCCTGTCTCAGTGCTCGAGTAAAGCCCACAACTCCATGTTTGCTCGCTGAATAAGCGCACAGGTAAGGAGCGCTAATGTGACCCGCAACCGATGCAACATTGACTACCGTGCCTCGTCCGAGTTTTTCCATGTGCTCTATCGCTAGTCGGGTTCCAATCACAACACCGTTAAGATTTACTTTAAGAGTAAATTCGAATTCTTCGAAAGATTTTTCCATAAAATCTCCGAGGCCCGACACGCCGGCATTATTTACCCAAAAATGGATAGCTGGAGTTTTTGCTGTGATTTCCTGAAGAGCGGTTTTTACATCATCGTAATTTGAGACATCTACTTTTAAAGTCTGAATGGGCTCTGAAAACTTCTCCCCCTCTTTTTCAAGGCTTTTAAGACCTGCAATGTTTTGATCAATTGCCCAAACCGAAGCTCCGGAACTTAGAAATGCATGTGTAAGGGCTCTTCCGATTCCCCCAGCGGCACCCGTGATAACAACCACTTTTCCGGTTAGATTTTTCATAGGAAAGACTTTCCATATTGTGGGTTGGGTTCTAGCCATTTTACCCGGTTAGGTTCGACCATCAAAATTTCTTCAAACTTAGCACCGAATGAGGGAGTTCCGATGTGGGGTTCGATGGCCCACAGACCCGTTAAGTCACCACAGAAATTGGAGTTTAAAAGTTGCCCGAATAGTCCTCTTGAAGCCAGAGTCCAGTAAGACTGCCAGCCAAAGTTAAGAACTTTTAAAAAACCCAGATGTTCGTTTGTTTCATGTATCCTGTGACCCAAAACGGAAAAGGGGTACTTTTGATGGATATTGGTGTAGCCAGCCTCATTAATTTTCCGATCGATTTCATTCCAAACATCCCCCCCATTTTTTGTATTTTGAAACAAACTTGGGATAAGACCGCGCAGTTCGCTGAGAAAGTTTTTTGCTTTTTCGAGCTCCGCATTGTTTCCAAGCGAAAAAGTGTAGCCGATATCAGCAATGTAGCCATGGTAGATGGGTGCAGCATCTAAAATAAAAACTTCTCCAGGTAGTAGTCGTCGTTTGCTTGGGCCATACTGCGAGTATGATTTTATTCCTTCGAAGCGACTTCTTTCTCCAAACCAAGCAAAAGGGTGGTGAAAAAAGGCCCGTACTCCCGAATCCATTAAACTCGTTTTAAAGAGTTGTGCAGCCTGTGTTTCAGTCCACCCCTCTCGAGCAAGCCCCGCGACTTCAAGAGCAGCTCTTTGAGCTAGTCGTTGGCATCTTAGGTATCCTTCAATCATTTCGTTAGATGGGGTAATGTTCGATCGAGGAGACAAATGCTCTAACAACGGCAGACCCGTAACTTTGGATACTTGCTTAAGAAGAGGCTGCATTTTTTTCTCCTTGGTTTAAGAAGTTTCCAATAAGTGCGTTCAGAAAATCTGGACTCTCCCTGAAAAGCCAGTGCCCACCTTGAAGAATTCGGATGGTGAGTTGTTCGGCGTTGGGTTCAATTTCATCAG
>DDPO01000152.1 GCA_002342225.1 Bdellovibrionaceae bacterium UBA2466
TTCAAATCCCGGCGGCCCGATGAACTAAAACGCGTAAAAACCCCTTCTGGCCGATGGGGTTAGGGAAGTAGGGGAGTTTCTGAATTTTTCAGTTCGCTACGGAAGAGCGAAGTAAGTAGTGTTTTTTATTCCATTAAAACAAAAACGAAAGAAATTACATGACTGAAGTGGGCGAGCGGGAGTTGTTGGCGATCATCTTTACGGATGCGGTAGGATCAACAACTAGAACGGCACATGACGAAGATTATTCGCTCCAAATTCTCTTGGCGGATTTGGATTATATGCGGAATGAGGCTGCTGTTCGGGGCGGGACAGTCCTTAAAAACACAGGCGATGGACTCCTGATTGCGTTCAAGAGCGCCGTGGATGCTGTGGAGTGCGCTTTATCTATACAAAAAGGATTTGCTAATAGGGAAGAAAATGCCGCCTTTGTCCATAAAATCGGCCTCCACATTGGAGACGTAATTAAGAAAGAAGGAGATATCTACGGAAGCGGAGTAAATACAGCCTCGCGTTTGGTTGCCCAATGTCCACCAGGAGGAATCTGTGTTTCTTCTACAATATATGAATTAGTTAAACAAAAAAACAATATCGGAATTTTAAAAGCAGAGGCATTTCAACTTACAAATATACAGCCACCAATCGGTGCTTATAAAATATGTGAATTCAAAAATCAAATTAGCCAGTTAAAAGAAAGCAACCGAGGAAAAGCCAAGCCTCGCTGGAAGAAACTGTCGACAAGTTTCTTGTTATTTTTAATTATCATAGGAATCGCCATCTGTTTTCGTGAGCGAGTATTTATATCAAATCTTTTTTCATCAAATGAATTAGAAGGTACTTGGCAAAGAATGGGAGGCTTTTTAATAATCCAAAAAAACGGTACATGCAGAGCGGTCTGGGGCGATAAAGAAAAGGGCGAACTGAATGGATATATTGAAAAAATTAAGGAACCCAATTTCTACCAAGTCTTTTGGCAAAATAAATTTAGCAACCAAGTTCAATTAAATGAAAACGGTAAAACACTAATGCAAATAGATCCGAATGAAAAAGGTGTTTTTGCAGAAAAAATATCAAATAAAGTGGATTACTCTCTGCTCAAGCCTTTCGATTATCATCTTACAGGAACCTGGAGAACTTCAGTCAACGGAGATACAACCCAAATAAGCGTTCGGCAGATTCAAAATAATATTTATGCTATCGTGCAATCTCGAAGCGAGTCATTACCTAATAAAGCATATGTTGTTTATGGCGTAATTCATTCTAACACAATTTCCTGCACATTCGTAAGTATGTCACCTGATGATTCCGGCGAATATGGGAAAATAGAAATTAATATTGAGGGTTCGAATAGACTATATGTCATTGACTCCACGGGTGGATGGCCCACAAAGATAAATTATTTTAAAAACGAATGACATCGGTTATTTTTAGTTTAGCTCATTTATTTCGTCTCATCCTCAATCCTTCACCGGTCCTCCATATGACTTGGAGATCCGCCTTTTGGCCGATTAAGGCGGAAGATGAAGCTTAAGGTCATTTGAGGCTGGTGGCTTTTGACTTACTTCATCTTAATTCTACAGCTTAATCGAGCGCGAAGCACCCGGCGGCCCGATCAGCCCCGAATAGGTCGGGGCGGGATATAGGATACGGCAGATAGAAGATAGGATGCGGTCAGTTTCCTATATCCTATCTCCCATCTGCTATCTCCTGCCGCGGAAGCGGCTCTGGCCGATGGGGTTAGGGAAGGATGGAATTTACCCGATTTTTCAGTTCGCTACGGAAGAGCGAAATAAGCCAAAGCAGACTATGGGGGACAATTAAAGTTAGTTCGTCTTGGACTCCTGCTCTTTTAAAATCTTTTGCGCATCTCGATTCGCTTTCATTTTCAAAAGCGTATTTTCCGCATCTTTGTTTCCTTGGGCAGCAGCTTTGGAAAACCACTTTTCTGCCTCGTCCTCATTTTTGCTGACACCGATTCCCTGCAAATAACAAATACCAAGATTATTCTGAGCGCTTGATAAGCCTTGTTCAGCCGATTTTGTAAGCCAGTCAAAAGCCATCTTTTCATTCTTTTCCACCCCGGCACCCTTGAGATAGCACCTTGCCAAGTAATTTTGGCCTCCTGCATCGCCTTGTTCGGCAGCTTTTTTGAAATAATTTGCAGCCTGAGCTGGGTTCTTGGCCAACCCTTCGCCATAAAGATAAGCCACTCCTAGGGCAACTTGGCTTGGGGCATACCCGCGGTTGGCTGACTTAGTAAACCATTCGACCGCTTCCCTTTTATTTATTTCAATTCCTTGGGTGCCGTAATAGTAGCCGGTGCCCAGCACATATTCAGCGGGAGCATAGTTTAACAAAGCTGAACTTTTTAGCCACTTCATGCCTTTTTCAAGATCTGCCGCCACCTGATTTCCCTTTATGTAACAAAAACTTAAATCCAGCTGGGCAGGGGCATCCCCTGATTCCGCTTTTTTAAGTAACTCCTTTGAAAAGGGCACATCACCGTATTTCTGGGCAAAAAGACTGATGGGGAACTGGACAATAATCAGAGCAAGAATCAGCTTCAACATCTTGGGACTTTGCGATGGAAAAGTTATCGATGCACGCTTCATTTTAACGAATAAGAATAATAAGCAATCCTCTACCAATTCTCAACAAAACACATAGTACCCGGTTTTCGTAGCGAACTGAACTCGGGGAAGTAGGGAGATAACTCGTTCGCAGCGAACAGACCTGAGTCCG
>DDPO01000036.1 GCA_002342225.1 Bdellovibrionaceae bacterium UBA2466
GGTCTCTCAAGAGCTAAAGACTCCACAGAGGATATTCAAAACGCCATTGATGAAGCGACTCTTGAAGTGATTCCGAAGCTTGAAGCTAGAGCTTTATATCTACCGACATTAGCCAACTTAGCGACTCTGATCGGGCTATTTGGAACCATCATCGGTCTTATCATGGGTTTCAAAGGCGGCTCTCAAGCCGTAGATGCTGTTCAAAGACAACAGTTTCTACAAAATGCTATCGCAGTTGCGATGCACACAACAGCTCTTGGAATTATGGTAGCTATACCGACACTTTTCGTGAGCGCTGTATTGCAATCTAAGATCAACTCGATCATCTCTGACATTGACCAATATTCAGTGAAGCTTATCAACTTGCTGAGCGCTTCTCAAAAAATGGGTGGTGCTGCAGCAGCTGGCAGTGATGACGAATCGGTAGACGAAAAAGACTAAACAACTTGAAGGTTAGCCATGGCCAAAAAGCCCAGTAGCAGAACACACAGAAGTCGACCCGATGACAGTTTGAATCTCACGCCTTTGATCGACATGATCACTTGCTTGATGTTCTTTCTGTTGATGTTTGCCAGCATTTTACCCGTCGTTATGATCGATGCTCCACTTCCAAAAGTGGCCTCTACCGCTGAGGAAGTTAAGCAAGCGAAAAATGACGAAGCTAAAATGGAAGTGACGGTAACCATCAATTCAAAGGGTTTCACTGTGAAAAGTGATGTAGCTCCAGAAAAAAGCTTTTCTGTAGGGCCGACCGGCTATCCATATACCGATCTTCACAAATATTTAGTTGGACTTAAATCCAAACGGCCCAACGCTAAAGAAATTACTCTGATGCCATCCGATGACACCGTTTATGAAACCATGATCGGTGTCATGGATGCTTCAAGAGAGCTCTTTAAAGATGATCCTGGATATCAGGCTCTTTCACCAGAAATTGCTAGAAAACCGGAAAGCCAACAATTTAATCGGCTTTTCCCTGAAGTAAGTATTGGAGGCGTCTAATGGCTGGCGGCGGAGGCGGTGGTGGCGGATCAAGCTCACACCACGGCGGAAAATACACACAAAAAAGTCGTCGTAGGCAATCTGTAAATACGGGTCTTATGTTGGCCAGTATGTTAGATATTCTGATGGCCATTTTGTTCTTCTTAATGAAGAACTACTCTCAGATCCAATCTGACTTTAATATTGGCAAAGATATCAGCTTGCCCTACTCTTCTTCAGTCACACCACCTGTGAATGCTCTTCAGATGGTCGTAACTCAAAAAGCTATCCTAGTTGACCAAGAAAAAGTTGCTGACATTGTTAATGGCGATATTCGAAAAGAGGATCTTCGTGAGGGAATTCTTATCGCTCCACTCGTAGTCAGACTTAAAAAGCAAAAAGATAGAAATATTGTTCAAAACGATGTCGACAAGAAAAACTTTGCTGGAATGATTGTCATGCAAGCTGACAAAGCACTACAGTTTAATGTGCTTAAGAAGATTTTATATACAGCTCAAATCTCTGACTTTGTGACTTTGAAACTAGCGGTTCTTAAAAAAGAAGAGGGCTGAGGCTCAGCTCCCTCATGATTTAGCATGCGCTACAAATCGCTCCACGATAGCCCTGACAGACTCCACTTTCTCAATCCCATGAACACTCTTTCCTGCTTGATAGTAGTCCTTCGTTGAGACACCTTTTAAAGCTGTTCTTTTCATCGAAGCTACAGCTCTTAAGTTGTAGAGAAACCTTATCCAATGCCTAGTCTTCCTATTTTTAAATAGTAATTTAGAAAAAGGGCCCACTTTAAGTCCAACTTTGTCGACGTACGGAGTACGAATGACAGCCAACGGAACACCGGTCACTCTTTCTGTTTTAACAATATCTTTTTCCTCTGCAGTTACAATGGCTGTTTTGTAATCCTCGTGAGAGTTGCACTCCTCGGTTGCAATAAACCGAGTTCCCATTTGAACTCCAGAGTAACCTATTTTTAGAGCTGAAATAAAATCGCTCTCGTCACCGATTCCCCCCGCACAAACCAATGGCAATTTAAAAACACCGAGTTCTTCGAATAACTCTTCTGCGGACCGAACTCCAGCATGACCTCCCGCCCTATTATTCACACAAATAAGACCATCTACTCCACAATCAACAACTTTTAGGGCCCATTTTTTTTCAGTGACATCATGATAAACAAATCCACCCACGGCTTTCACTTTGTCTAGTACCCACTGGGGGTTACCCAAAGCCGTAACAAAAAAGCGGATACCAAACTCAATGGCTTCATCGACCCATTTTTTCATTCTGTCTTCGTAAATTTTCGCGTTCTTTTCGACGATGACATTCATACCAATCGGCTTCTGAGTGAGTTCACGAATCTTCTTAAGACCTGCTTTGAACTCATAGCCATGAACATAGACCAAGGAAAGTGGCTGAATAATGCCTAAGCCGCCAGCTTCAGAGACAGCAGCAACTAGTTCAGGATTGCTGCACGGATACATGGCTCCACAAATAATCGGATATTGGACTTTGGCCTGTTCAGTAAATTGGGTTTTCAAATTAGTCATTTTCTTTTCGAACGGATAAGCCAAGTCGCTTTGCCGCGAGCAACGATATCATCGGTATGATCCCTTATGATGGCCTCAACCACGCAGGTTTTCTCCTCTGAAACACCAATAAACTCAGATTGACTTTCGGCGTAAAGGTCGCCCCGACCTTTTTTCAAATATTCCATTTCAAAGTGGGTAACTATCCCCTGCATTCCGGGAGCAAGACCAGAAATGAACGCTAATCCGCTCGTCAATTCGGCGAAATTCATTAAGGCGGCTGCGTGAATCGATTTTAAGTGATTTCTTAAGCGTCTTCTGTCACGAATTACAGCTTTTGCATAGCCTGCTTTTAGTTCTACAATCTCGGGAGTGATAGAACCAGAGTAAGGAATATAGAAGCCAAGTAAATAGCTAAAAATGAGTTTACCGAAAGGATACTTAGAAAAACTCTGCCAATAGTCAACTAACATGGTGATAGCTTATCAAAAGAGGTAAGAAGCTTCAAACATAGCTCCCGAATAAGCTGGAGCTTGTCGACAAACACCGCCCGCACATTGAGCACCACCACTGGTATCTCCTACAAATGCTCGAGTCGCGAGAGCTCCTCTTCGATATGAAGTCCCTAAATTAAAGAACTGTCTTCCAATTTCTGCATCATTGGTTGGAATAAACTCCAATCCTCCAGTTACATTCCATGATTCTGAGAAGGAATAGGTAAGATAAACGCTGTTTCTATCCTCTTTGGAGGGGCTCGTATTTAACTGGAGTCTTGAAAACTGCTTTCGTAATTCAAGCTCAGCCATTTGACCGGGTAAAGTCTTTAGTTTGCCCTTGACTGAGCCGTGAGTAATTTCACTTCTTTCAAGCACGGCTCGATAGCCAATTTTCATCTCAATTTCGGATTTTGAGCTCAAGCTTATTTTACCGCCAGTGACTGCGTGATAAAGATCAGCATTCTCAAGTCTGTCTCTACCATACAACATCGAGGAGTAACCTTTACTTCCATTCCCGAGAACCAAATACTCGGCATACAATTTCCCCGCTGTAATGTCCGAAAAATTATTGGGAACATTAGCAAGCGGAACCTCTTCCTCCATCGAGGGAGGCTTTCTAAAGTCAAAATCGAAATGGCTATAGTCTTTTAACTCGGCTTTAAACTTCCATGGAGCCTCAGTCCATGAAATCGATGCATAATTCGCTCGAGCAAGAGGTCTTCTAATCCACTGACCTTTCGATGCTTTGTCGGACAACATCATATTTGCTTCCGTGTACAGATCGATCGATTCGTAAATGTTATCTTGAGAAAAAGTGAGACCTGCAGTTTGAAATCTATCATCAAGATCGAGATCCGACTTTCGTTGATTGACGGTCATCAAATAGTGCCCGCCTAATCGTGAGTCTGAAGAGAGCTTAACTGCCATTGAGCTGCTGGCCATGAGAACATTTCGATCTTTCATTCTCATATCAACAGGATTAATTGCGACTGGATTTGAAATAGCGTTGACCCTGCCTCCCCACAAGTTAAATTCGAATCCCTCGGGACGGTATTTCACAGCAGCCCCCTCGAGGGTTGTATCGATTCCAAAAGCTGGCTCATTAAAAAGCGAGACAGCAATTCCTCTGCCTAATTCCTGATGACTATCTCCTAGAACGAGTTGCCAATCTTTAGATTCAAACTGCAAAGTCTTTTTCTCAAGCGTGATTGAAGGGCGGGTATTTAAGTTCGGATTGGGTTGATAACGATTAGTGAAGTGGATATCCCCGCTCCAATCTCCAAATTCCGCACGTATTTTTCCCTCATTTAAAAAAAGCTGCTCTGCTGACGAAGTTTGATCAACATCATTTTTTGCGTTCGAAAAAATAAGATGATCTGAAGCAGTTACTTTAAACCTGCTGGGTAAACTCTCGCTTAGGCTCACAGTTTCAGATGCAGAATAGGCAAAAGGGCCTATTAATAACAGAAAAGCTAAAGCGCTTTTCATTTCATGGCCTCTCTAGCTTTAGTAAACATTTCCTCATGAAAGCCATTAAAGATTTCAGCGATCTCACCGTTGGGTTTAATGAGAACTGAAAACGGAAGAGTTTTTGCATCCTGATACTTGGCAAATATTTCATGTTTAGGATCAGCAATGACAGGTATTTTAAATTGATACAGCTTAAGAGTAGGCTTAACATCACTCGAGGTTTCTGCCGTGTCCACATTCACGGTTAAAACCCTTAAAGGTAAAGTGGGGTCATCCTTTAATTTTTCGGTAACTTGTTTAAGCTCTTGCATACACGGGGCACACCAAGTGGCCCAAAAACACAACAACAAACCCTTGGAGTTGTCCTTGGCAAGTTCCTCTGACAAAGAAACTCGTCCCCCACCGAGTAACTCCCCTTGAAAACTAGGAGCAACTTTAGCTAACGAAACGGTCGAAAGAATTGAGACTACAAGAAAAGCAAATTTCACTTCTACCCCCTTTTTAATTGAGGCTCTGTTTTATCTTTGCGAAAAGGTCATCTAAATCTGTGCTACCGGGTTCATACAACTGAATAATCGTTTTTGAATTATCAAGCAAAGCTGCTGCTGGAATAGCATTCCCCTCTTCAAAGTATTGTCTGTAAGTTTTGTAATATTTATCCGCCAACATCGTGAAGGGAAGACCTAGGGATTTTCCGTATTCATCAGCCACTTCTTGGGTTGCAACTTGACCTGCGGTTTTTCCGGTCACAACGTAGATGGACACTAAAACACGTTTCTGCTGCTCCGAGGTTAATTCTGAAAGATATTTTTCCTTCAAGATTGGCAATTCTCTGTTGCATTCAGCACACCATGGAGCAGAAAAAACATAAACCGAAATTGTTTTACTACCTGCCCCCGGCTCAGAGGGTATCAAAGACTCGTTGGAACCCGCAGGCTTAAGGCCGCATTGCGTTAGCCCAATGAGTAAGCTGCTCAAAAATATTAAGTTACTGATAATTCTCATAACTCTCCAAAATATTGTGAAAGCCCACGAGAAGCAAAAAACGTTCAAACTGAGGTATTAAAGAGTCTTTATTATATCACTTTAACCCAAAAATCATTAGGATGCCAAAGCTGACTTCTCTAAGTTTAACACCTGTCCATGCAAGTTTAACGTTTGACTTAAAATCCAAGCTGAGTAAAGGTTTACGGGAAAATATAGCTTTAAACAGGGGGTTATTATGCAGGTAGTAAAACCAGGTAAAATTTTAATCAATAATGAATGGTGCGAGTCGCAAAGCGGCAAGCGTTTTGATGTCATAAATCCAGCTACCGAGCTAAAACTCACTGATGTGGCAGAAGGCGATGCGGCCGATATCGCTCGCGCTGTTAAAGCTGCTCGGCAAGCTTTCGAAAGCGGTCCCTGGAAAACCATGAGCGCAAGAGAACGTGGTCGTATTCTCAACCGAGTGGCTTTGCTTCTGGACAAACACAAAGAAGAAATTGCTGAACTTGAAACTTTAAACAATGGAAAACCAATCCACGAAACTCGAAATGCAGATCTTCCTCTATCTATTGAAACATTCGAATATTACGGAGGGCTCGCAGACAAAATTCACGGAGATACTATTCCGGTAAATGGAAATTTCTTCAATTACACTTTACGAGAGCCCGCAGGAGTTGTTGGCCAAATCATTCCTTGGAACTTTCCCCTTCTCATGGCGGCTTGGAAGCTGGGACCCGCTTTAGCGACAGGGTGCACAGTCGTTTTAAAACCCGCAGAACAAACTCCACTTACAGCATTAAGATTGGGAGAAATCTTGCTCGAGGCGGGACTTCCTGCAGGTGTCGTAAATATCGTCCCGGGGTTTGGTCCTACTGCTGGGGCAGCTTTGGTAACCCACCCCGAAGTGGATAAAATTGCTTTCACTGGAAGCACCGAAGTTGGAAAAACTGTGATGCAATTAGCAAGCTCTCACCTGAAGCGAGTTTCCTTGGAGCTTGGAGGAAAAGCTCCCAATATTGTTTTTGCAGACTCCGATATAGATGCAGCGGTTAATGGCGCTATGAGAGGCATTTTCTTTAATCAAGGAGAAGTTTGTTGCGCTGGATCAAGACTCTTCCTAGAAGAAAGAATTCATGATGAATTCCTTTCAAAATTAAAGACCAGGGTCGAGAAAATGGTTGTCGGAAATCCCTTGGATCCACAAACTCAAATGGGTGCCCAAGTTTCTGAAGAGCAATTTAGAAAGATTCTAGGCTACGTTGAAAAGGGTAAAAAAGAGGGTGCCAAAGTAGTCACTGGTGGATCACCAGCTCAGGCAACAGGTTACTTTGTAAAACCAACGATCTTGGAAGGTGTAAACAACGAAATGACTGTTGCTCGTGAAGAGATTTTTGGACCGGTAGTATGCGCAATTCCCTTTAAGAATCACGACCATTTAGTTCATCAAGCTAATGATACGGTTTATGGCTTATCGGCAGGCATTTGGACGAGAGATATTGGAAAAGCTCACCGACTTGCTAAGGAAATCAAAGCGGGAACAATCTGGGTCAACTGCTACAACTGTTTCGATGCAGCGTCACCTTTCGGTGGGTTCAAACAAAGTGGATTTGGCAGAGAATTAGGGAAATATGCTTTGGAACTCTACACTCAAGTAAAAAGTGTTTGGGTTTCTCTCGACTAAGTAAGAGCAGTGTTTTTAAATCTCGGAGTTACTGATACTGCTCTAATTTTTTATTCACTTTTTCAAAGTACTCATCCCCTTGGCGGACATAGTTCTTAGCTCGATTCCAAAACTGTTTTGCTTGTTCAATCTGACCTATGCTTTCGAGAATATATCCGTGCGTATATGCTTCTTTGGCCATGCGATTTAATTGTTTTTTAGATTTTGTTAGAAGCTCTTTTGCTTCTTCGTAGGCAGGATCTCTTTTTAACATTTCCTCACACAGATCTCTTGAAGCGTTGTAATCCCCTTCTGAAAATTTCTCTTTTGCCTGGATTAAGAAAGGCTCAAACTCCTCTTTCTGAGCAATTTTTGCACGATCAATAATCTGCTTCGCTTCGTTTAAATAAGTTTGGTCCCCTTTTATAATGATTTTCCTTATGCTCTCTGCAAGTTCAATAGCCTCTTGATAAGCGCGGTTATTCAATGCCTCAACTGCTCTAGAATAGAGCTCTTTTACCTGTTTAATCTTTTCGAGCTCTGGGTCTACTTCGGGTGGGATACTTTCTAAATCTCGTACTTTGGCTTGAGCTGCAGCGAGACCCTTTTTTGCGATTGGATTATTAGGACGGAGGTTCATTGCAAATGCAAAATACTCAGCAGCACGATCAAATTCGCCTTGTTTGAGGGCAGCAAGACCATCCTCTAAATATAAGTTAAAGTCTTGCTCCTCTTCCTCTTTGGCCTTCTCTGAAGCAATTTGTGCAAGTTTATCACGGTATCTTTTATCTAATTGATCGAACATCTCTCTTGAGTTTTTATAGTAAGGCAGTGATTGATGGATCCTAGCCAAGTCTTCTTTGGCCCTCTCAATCTCTTCTTTAGAAGCATCTGACCTCTGAGAGATAGAAAATGCGGAATTGTAAAAACCTTCAATTCTTCGTTGCATTTCATCCGATAGCTCGGAAAAATCTTTCGGGATCTTTGGAAGTACAGCAACTTTCTCGGCTGTATCTTTGGTTTCAGTCACCTTGCTATCAACTTTTACTTCCGGTTCCTTTTCCTGATTTGTAGAAATGATCCATACAGAGATAAAGACAGCCAGTATGACAACTGCCAAAATTTTTAGAGGTGACCTCTTTTGTGTCGTAGGCGGAACATCTTCCATGCCTTCTTGATTGATATTTTCTAGCCCGGAAGGAGGACCACCCGCCCCATGCTCCACCATTCCTCCACCATTGACCCCGAAAGCATCGATGTGCATCGACTTTGTGGCGTCTTTTCTGTTACTCGCCACCGGAACTAGTGTTGTTGAATGTCCTGAATCGCTCAAAACAACATCATGAATCAAAAACTTTATTTTTGTACTTCCGAACTCAATCACATCGTAGCTGCTCAGTGGATGCTCAAGAATTCGTATACCATTGACCCGTGTTCCATTGTGGCTATTGAGATCAATCACTCGGTAGCCGTTTCCAAACCTGATTATCTTGGCATGTATCCTAGAAAGCTTGTGATCATTGATAACAACATCGGCTTTTGAACTTCTACCAAAACTAAGCTCAAAGGATTGCAACGCAATCTCCTCGCCTCGTCGGGGACCATCAATGATCATAACTTTAGCAACTAGAGACTTTGCGAATGGCTCCGTATCCTCTTTTAGCGCTAAATTACCAGAACTTAATTGAGTCTCTTGGGGAGCAGCTTTTCTGTCATTCTCCGGAAAAAGATTTACATTATTATTAGCTGGCTCTGCAACTTCAGGGGGCTGTTCGGAATCGGGAGATTTTTCCGATTCAGCAGCTTGAGGAGATTCACCGTTTATATTTTCTAAAATCTGATCACCAAAAATATCATTATTGAAAGGGCCATTACTTTCAACAGCGATATTTTCCTGAGAAGCCGGATTTTCCGGAATGGGGGATTCTATCGGAGATTGAGAAAGGGCCTCCTCCACGCCAAAAACAAAAGTAAGCTTATACTCACCCACTTCGATTGTTGACCCATTCTTTATCTCGCCAGTTTCTCGCTTTTTACCATTAAACTTTAGCTTTCCGATGGGTCCCATATTTGTAAAATAAGCGGCTCCATCAGAAATACGAACCTCAATCGCACTGCGACTAATTTGGTCACCCTCTAAAATAAGATCACAAAACTCGGACTTGCCTGCACGGAAACTGCCTTTCTCCAAAACCTGAGAAAACTTTAAAGTTTCATTTTGGAAAACTTTAACTGTGATCTTCATGGCACCATCTCCGCAGCTTTAAGCTTTCTTTGTGAAAATTCGTAATACCTTTGACACTCCTGAATCATTTTTTGGGCAGGATTATTATCTGACTTTATATGAGCCAAGCTATCGATAGCTGCTTTAAAATGATACATAGCCCGTCGATACTGAAGCGAGTTGTAATATTTCAGTCCAATTTCACGATGTTTCTGAGCTTCAACTTCCGAGTCGTGAATTGCGAGCCCCCTGTAATACTGTGCCAGTGGATGCTGTGCCCATAAGGATATGGCTGCATCGAAATTATCAATTGCATAGTGATAGTTTTTATTAAAGTAATCGCGTTGCCCTTTTCGAAAATAGCTTTCTGCTTCTTTGATGTAACTCTCCTTATTTTCTAAATTACTGATCTCTTTTTCTGTTTTTATCAGAGGATCCTCTAAATTATTTCGGCTGACTGCGGTCCCTCCATCCTTGTACTCCGGAGCAGATGTTGGGGTAAATTCAGCATCTTCACTTTTGACCGTTTTCTTTTCCTCGGCGGGTTTTGTAGTATCTTCCCCTGAGAACATGAGTACAACTCCCAAGAACAGAGCTAGACCCGCATACAAGTACAGTCTCTTGCGATTAGAAGTAGCTCTTTTTGGAAGCCCACCAAACTTAAAAGAATTGGCTTTACTTTGGCTTCTCAACTCTAAATTTGGACTACTGGCCCCAGGAACGCGGAAACGAAAGGTAAAATGCCCCATCTGAATGATGTCCCCGTGACTCAACACGAGGCTCTCCACTTTTTGCTGATTTACAAAAACACCATTTTTGCTCTTGTTATCCGTGATGACATATTCTCCTGATTTATTTTTTTCGATTCTGGCATGAATTCTAGATACCGATTCATCACTGATCACAATATCGTTATCATCTTCCCGACCAAGGTTAATTTGCTCGATAGACAACTCGAAAACACGTCCCCGACCTTGACCTGCTAATTGTTCAAGCAGAGGAGCGCTTTCTGGCGTACTTAGAATGTCGATTGCTTTAGCCATTCATTTTCACCGTAATCAATACGAAACCAATATCTCCATTCGAATAACGATGTCCGACTGCAGTTAAATTCCGTGAGACCCCATTGATCTCGAGAGTAGCTGTCTGATTCTCTCCAAGTGAAGTAATAACTCGCTCTGCCATGTCAATTACAGTTCCGGCGAAAGACCCATCTTGACATGCATCCCCGATATTTTGGCCAACTGCGTACTGTGATCTTAGACTCAACAGATCTGACAAGACAGAGCTTACATATTTTACTTTTTTATCCCTATCCAAGACTAATAAACCGTCTGTCGAACCAAAGCAGAACTCCTCAATATTTTTTAAATAACTGGATTCCTCGGAATCCATGTCTAATCCGCCAGGAATTCCTGACGGCACTTCGGCATTTCCACCACCTGAACTCTTCACTTTGCTCAAAGCAAAATTAATCACCGTAGCTAGTGACTCAAGTTCAGGAAACTTAGCTTTACATGATATTTCAACCTCATCTCCCTTCAATGCCGAATCTAGTTGCTCGCTCAACTGCCCAACTGGGTAACTCATCATTTTAAAAAGCAGATAGAAAGAAGCTAACGCCAAAAGCAAAGATACCAAACCCGAGATTGCCAAGGGCTCATAGATTCCGACGATGCTTTTAGGAGGCTTAAAGTAACCAACCACCAAAGCCGCCGGAACCTGAGGCTCGGCCTCTGAATCAGGCAATAAGTTCGAATCGCTATTATTAAAATAGGGAATACTTTGAGCTAGAATATAAGTTCCATCGCCTCGGTCTTTGACTGTTTCACTTTTTCCTTGTTCAATGAGATCCTCGAAAGCCAACAAAACATAGTTATCGCTGATTGATTTGCCAAGGTATTGCGTTGGAGCAAGCACGCTCTTTGTGCGAGTATCCAAAATGTAAACTTCCAGCATATCTTTGTCAGCTTCGGCAGCAGCTACGGTTAGAAGAGTCGTATCGTTAGACTTGCTAAGAATTCGGTAGTTTTCTCGAACGATTTGTTTCAGTATGGTTTGGCCCCGTTTAATGGACTCTTGTTTTGTAATTTTCACTCCCCAATCTAGGATGGGTGCAACACTAAAAAATGAAGCAACACTAATAGCCGCCACTAATATAACGCCAAGAATAAATCGATAGTCTGTAATTTTCATGACCCCGTAAAAAGGGAGCAACACTTTTGTGTCTACAAACGTAACGATATTTTCAGCCACATTTTTATTTTGTTGGAGTGATTCATCAGGGGAACTTTCGACCTGAAACTCTTCGCTAGGCAGTGAATCATTCGAAGGATCTGTTTCCAACGCAGCATTACCCTGAACCGAAGAAACTTCTAGATTGCGCTTCACTTGTCGATGGGTGATGTTTTTTATCACAAAGTCCCCAATCTCTATCACATCTTTAGCTTTTAGAAGCTGCTTCTTAACTAGAAATCCGTTAACAAAAGTGCCATTCGAAGAGTCCGTATCCAAAATAGCAGCTCTATTTCCTTTTACTACCAAGAGAGCATGATGTTTTGAGACTTTAGTTGAGTCTAAAATAATGTCACAGTCAGTCCCACGACCGATTTTGTAGGACCCCTCGGTGAGCTCTTTTGAAAGCACAACTGCACCGTTTTGTTTAACCTCAAACTTCACTAAAATACCCCCTCGCAACTGAGAGAATCACCTTCCGAAATACCTAGCACTCGCGAACTCTCCGATGCCATTTCAATGCAATGAACTGCTTTTTTTTGCGGCAACAAAAGTTTCCACGGCTTAAGAGAATAAAAAATATTGGTCACAACCCCAGTAGCAGAAACAAATATGACATCAATTTTTTCAGACATGAAAAACGTATGAATCGAATTACAGTTTGGAAACACAATTGTGTCCTGCTCATTTATATTTTTTCTTCCCATTAGCCCAAAAAATCGCTCAAAAAACTTCTGGGCAATTTGAACTCTCGGTATCAATATCTGGTTGTTCTTTTTAAGAGCTGTAGTTTTCATCACTTCACTCCTAAGAAGCTTAAAGCCACAGGGCCAAAAATCATTATGAACACCGCAGGCATGATACAAAAAATTAGGGGAAACAATAATTTCTGAGAAGCCGCAGCCCCTTTTTTCTCGGCCGCAGTAAATCTTTGCGTTCGAATTAAATCAGACTGAACGCGCAGGACATCCCCAAGACTCGAACCCATCTGATCTGCAGTAACTAACACCGCAATCAGTGATGATATTTCTTGAAGATCGATTCTCCACGCCAGAGTTCTCATTGCATCAGCTCGAGTTGTTCCCAATCTAATTTCTTGCAACATCCGTTCTATCTCGTTTACGAATGGGCCAGGACGAGTTTTTTCTACCACTTTTTGTAGGGCTCCAATAAAATCCAAGCCCGCTTCTGTTGATAGCGTTAGAAGATCAATGACAAATGGGAGCTGTAATTTGATTTCTTCATGACGAACTGCCCTAGCCCCCGAGACCATGAGACTCGGGTAGATAAAACCAATAAGCATCATTCCAGCTAAAATCCAAAGTGGAATGCCTCCACCCATGGCAAGGAAGTAGGTGTAAATTGCTAGTGGGACAACGAAACCCATGAAGATTTTGAAGGCGATTAAATCCTCTACGTCCATAACGTCTTCCAAACCCGCAGAAATTATTTTGCGTTTAGCATCTTTTCGCCAATCTTCTAATTTCAGTTTCTGTGAATATGGCTGAACCAATCCCCGAAATAAAGGACGAGACAATTTAAGTAAGCCTGAACCATTTTTCTTTTTTGCTTGATCCAAGCGATCGGCAGCTGCATTCTCTAAAGCCCCGGAGAAAAGATTCCAGGAAATATAAAATGTGCTGCCACCAGCAAGTCCAATTCCGATTAAAGCTAAAAACATAAAGTCCCCTGTATAAAACAGACTTGGGAATTCTATGGATCCCCTCAACCTTCTTTTCGGAAAAAAAACTAAATAACTTGACGACTTAATGTGATGCGCAATCACACTCGTCGATACCCTATTTTAACACCCCGCACTGTCAAAAATGAAGAGGGGGACCTTTAACAAATACGCTGATTTCACAAATAATTTCATAATATTATAACCCGTCTAATTTTTAGTGAGTGTGGTTTGGGATCAGAAATGTTAAAGTAAAACTATGAAGCTCTTTCACCTTGGAGGGGCTTCGGGCTATATGCCCCATGGAAGGGGGTGGTGTGATGTTAGGTTTACCAAATCACGAGGTGAGGTCGACATAAAACAGTTCGACCTCGCCTTTTTTTATTCAGGGGCCCTGCTGACTCATCATCAGTGGGGCCTTTGTATTTTAGATGTTTTTAGCGACAAACCTGCTGGTGTAAAAAATTGGCCAGAGACTCTTTAAATTGAGAATTCACCACAAAAGTAGCTGACACGGAATTAGTCACTGTCATCAAACAATCCACTTTCTCTCTCCTCATGAAATCCAATACTTGATGGAACAACTGATTGGATTGGGCTAGTCCTTCACCTACAACAGACACAGCGACTACGTTTTCCTCTTCGGCAAAACTCATTTTTTGAGACTTAAAAACTTCTCTCAGAGTCGCTATCTTTTCTTTCTCACACAGAAACGTAACCTCCGATGTAGTTTGAGTTACAAACCGAAGAGGTAGTGACAAGTC
>DDPO01000072.1 GCA_002342225.1 Bdellovibrionaceae bacterium UBA2466
CGTCGATGTCCCCGCCCGGGGTTTCATCGCGGCCGAGCCCATGACCGGGTTGGAACCGGTGACCTCGTCCTTACCAAGGACGTGCTCTACCGACTGAGCTACCTGGGCCTTTTTTTAATTCGGTAAAACTTTCCCGTGCCACGCACAGTTAACCGCATATTTTTAGCCGTAACCTATTTAAGTGTCTAGAACTCTTTTTAAAAAAAGCTGTGATTTTTACGGAGGGTTGAGGTATGGCCAAGGTATGGGGATTTCTAAGCTTCTAGTTTTGGTGTTTTTGATGGGGTCATCAAGTTTGTTCGCTCAAACGATGAATTATGTGGCGTGTTCGCCGAAAGCGATTGGCTGTACAGTAGGGCGATATAGTGCCGGAGGAGGAATGGGTTGGTCTCGGTTTAAAGATCAGACTTCGTTCTGGCCCCATGTTCAACTTGAAGTCGGCCTTTTAAAAATGATAGCGGTCGAAATCACCGCAGGCGGGATTAAATCACAAGAATTGTATCAATCTCTCTCTGCGGCACCATCCTTGGTTTTCGGAGCAGGGGTTCAGATTTATCCTGATGGACTCTATCGAGGGCTGGTTTGGAGAGGGGCAGTGATGGCCCATCTTTATAAAGAGGATTCGACAAATCAACGGTACACAACTGAAAAAGCATTGCTTTCGACTGTGGGATGGCGTTGGAGGCCCAAGGAATATGCGGGAAGTTTTACTTTGGGGCTAGGGGGACAGAAGGTTTTCGGCAAAGATAGGCCCATTCAACCCGTTGTAGAGACCCAAATTGCGGTGGATTTTAATTTAGATTCCGTTTTTTTCTAAAGCTCGCAAAAATCATCAAAACCAAAGATAATGAGGCTACAGAGATCGCTCATGGCCTCGAAAACAAAAATACATTTAGTTGCGGGTGCTAGGCCCAATTTTATGAAAGTGGCCCCACTGTATCACCAACTTAAAAACGAGACTTGGTGCGAAGTGAGTTTGATTTCAACTGGCCAGCATTATAGCCCAGAACTGTCGGATGTTTTTTTCGAGGAATTCTCTTTGCCAAAGCCCCATTTCCACTTGGGTATTGGTGAGGGGACGCCGCAGGAACAGCTTGATAAGATTCAGCTGGAATATGACAGAGTTCTTGCAAAAACTTCTCCGAACTTAGTTATTGTGGTGGGGGATGTAACTTCGACATTAGCCGGATGTCTTGCTGCAAAAAAACGTAAAATTAAAGTGGCTCATGTGGAGGCAGGCTTAAGAAGTCGTGACCTCTCTATGCCCGAAGAACGTAATCGTATTGAAGTTGATAAAGTTGCTGACTTTCTTTTTGCCCCCTCCAAAGACGCTGTTGAAAACTTGATTCTTGAGGGGCGGAAAGATTCCGATGTCTTTCTCGTGGGCAACATCATGATTGATACCTATTGCCTCGTTAAGAAAAGGATTGATGAGTTTTCTAAAAAAAATCCTAGTCCTTTTGGAGATAAAAAGTTTGGTTTAGTCACTCTTCACCGCCCCTCAAATGTTGATGATGGAGAACGGTTGGATCGAATCGTTGAACATTTGGTTAGTGCCAGCAAAATGATACCAATGGTATTTCCCGTTCATCCCCGTACTGAGAAAAAACTGAAAGAATTTGAGCTGTGGAACAAAATTGCAAACTCAGCTGTTCATATAAAGTTGATGGGCCCCTTGGGTTATATCGAGTTTATGAGTTATTTGGAGCGCTCTTTGTGCGTTATTACTGACTCAGGTGGAATTCAGGAAGAGACAACCTACCTCAATGTGCCTTGTTTTACTTTGAGAAAAAACAGCGAGAGGCCAGTAACTATGAATCAGGGGTCTAACCGTTTGATTGAGCCAGAGAACTTGGTCGAAGTTGTTACAAATTGTTTGGGTCCCATAGTGACTAAAGTTGAAGCCCCACTATTTTGGGATGGTAATACGGCTTCGAGAATTGTGAATGTCTTAAAGAAACTGTTCTGAGTTTTAACATTGGAGCGGGAGACGGGGCTCGAACCCGCTACCCTCAGCTTGGAAGGCTGATGCTCTACCAAATGAGCTACTCCCGCTTATGGTCAAATTTTCAAGTCGCTGACCTTAGCATGGGTTTTTGTTGAAGACTAGTACCTTCCTAAGATTTCTCAGTTTAAAAGGGTTGTGAGGTGACCAAAGGCCTCTTTTTCTAATGTGAGCTGTTTGTTTCGATAGAAGACGGGATCTTTGAGTTCCAATTTCAAAGAGATAAGGTGATTTCTACAGACGTGAACGTGATAGTTTTGAAAGTTTGTTTTTTTATTCAGAGCCTGCTCTTCTCGGTATTGTTTCCAAAAACTGGGGCGGTCCTCCGGACCACCGCCCAAAAGAATCTGGGTTACCTCATAGCTCACTAGGCAAATAGGCTCATTCTCGGACGGCTTCATATAGCCGACCTATAGCATAAACTTTAGACCGGAGGCGCTAAATTTTTACTCTTCTCCGGATCGGCCCGCGAAAAAGTCATTCCCTTTGTTGTCCACGATGATAAATGCTGGAAAATCTTTAACTTCTATTTTCCAGACAGCTTCCATGCCGAGCTCGGGATACTCGTGGACCTCCACTTTAGTGATGCAATCTTTCCCTAATCGAGCCGCTGGTCCCCCAATTGAGCCCAAATAGAAGCCGCCATATTTTTTACAGGAATCTGCAACCTCTTTGGTTCGGTTTCCCTTACCTAACATGACTAATGATGCCCCCTCTTTTTGGAAGAGGGGTACGTAAGAGTCCATCCTTTGTGAAGTCGTAGGTCCGAAACTTCCTGAAGGATGCCCCTCTGGAGTTTTAGCTGGGCCTGCGTAGTAGATAGCAAAGTTCTTCAGGTAGTCTGGTAGCCCTTTACCCGATTGAAGCCGCTCTAAAAGCTTGGCGTGAGCAATGTCACGAGCAACAATCATGGGGCCATTGAGCATAACCCGAGTTGAAACTGGAAGTTTACCGAGTGTCGATAAAATCTCCTTCATGGGGCGATTGAGATCGATTGAAACTGCATCGTTGTTTTTCTGAGCGTCTCCGGGAAGGAACTTTGCTGGGTTAGTTTCAAGTTGTTCTAAAAAGACCCCCTCTTCAGTGATTTTTGCTTTGATCTGTCTATCGGCAGCACAGGAAACTCCAAGCCCAACGGGGCAACTAGCGCCGTGGCGGGGAAGACGTATGACTCTTACATCGTGAACAAAGTATTTTCCGCCGAATTGAGCGCCAATTTTAGTTTCTCGTCCCCAGCGTTCAACGAGCTTTTCAAGTTCAAGATCACGATAGGCACGACCTTGAGCGTTCCCAGAAGTGGGTAGATTGTCAAAGTAACCACAGCTTGCGAGTTTAACCGTTTTCAGGGTGGCCTCTGCAGATGTTCCCCCGACAACAAGTGCTAAATGATAGGGAGGACAGGCCGCTGTGCCTAGTGAAAGAAGAGTGGACTTTACAAATTCTTCCATCGACTTTGGGTTTAGTAGGGATTTGTTTTTCTGAAAGAGATAACTTTTGTTGGCACTCCCGCCGCCTTTCGCAATAAAAAGAAACTCATATTTGTTTCCTGGTTCGGAATAGATCTCGATTTGTGCTGGAAGGTTGTTCCCTGTGTTTTTCTCCTCATACATGGAAAGAGGAGCAAGCTGAGAGTATCTCAAATTTCTTTTCTGATAGATGTTAAAGATTCCTCTGCTTAAGGCCTCGGCATCGTTTGAAAAAGTGAGAACCGACTCACCCTTTTTGGCCATCACTAAAGCAGTGCCTGTGTCTTGGCAGGATGGAAAAATTCGTTCAGCTGCGATGACTGCATTTTTTAAGAGTTCAACTGCAACAAAGCGGTCATTGCTGCTAGACTCGGGATCTTTCAAAATATTGGCTACTTTTTCTAAATGACTCGTTCTTAAAAGATGAGAGACATCGTCGAAAGCGACTTCACAGAGCTGAGTGATGACCTCTGGTGGAATAACCAAAAATTTTTTACCATCCATTAATTGAGTTTTAACACCTGAGATGGGCAGTTTTCGGTAAGTTGTGTTGTCGTCCATCGGTTCAAAAAGGGGTTGGTATTTAAATTCGGCCATGTCAGTTTTTCCTTTCAGTGCCATTTAAACTTAGATCGAAATCAACTCCCATCAGAGACAGGGAAGTTCGACCTTGGAAAGTATTTTTATCAGCAGTGACAATAAATTTGGCCCGTTCAGCTCTCGAAAGAGAGTCGTGAACTTCGTTAAAGAACATGATCTTTTGAGTTTTTTGAGGGCTCGTTTTGACTGTAACTGCTGTATGACGATTTTTGTAGAACTGGCAATCTACGATTTCGCCTTCGATTAAAAACTTAGGCTCTTCAAAGCCGTGGCCAAAAGGTTTCATCTCTTCCATGATTTGAGCCAAAGGAAGTTCAACCAACTCTGTCGGTAGATTGCAATCATAATAAACACCACTTTCCCAAAGGGTTGGTGTTTTCTCTCGAATCGAGCTGGCGTACTGATTTAAAAGTTTTCGGATCTCACTTTCGTTGGCCAAATCAAAAGAGAATCCGCCCGCGGCTCGGTGGCCTCCAAATTTTGAAAATAGTTTACTAGCAGAGGCCATTGCATCGGTCACATCAAATCCAGGAATTGATCTGGCCGAGCCTTTTCCTTTCCCATCTTTGACTTGATAAAGCCAGGTCGGTTTCCAAAATTCTTCTGCAATTTTGCTAGCTGCAATTCCGACGACACCGGGATGCCAATCCCCGCCTAAAAATAAAATCGAGTCTTTAGGACATGCTTTTGCCTTTTCACGCGCTTCGGCGACAATTTTCTGTTGAATCTCTTTGCGTTCTTGGTTTGAGCGATCCATGTGACGGATCAAGAGAGTTGGCTCTTCACTGATAAAGGCTTCGATCACTTGGTCTGCATGTCCCAATCGTCCTACAGCATTGATTCTGGGGCCTAAACGAAATCCGATATCTTTTTCATCCATGCTGGAGGTAATTTCAGCTGACTCCCGAAGCTTTCTAAGGATAGGCCGCTGACTTTTTAGTAAAGCGTCGACTCCGAGACGGGCTAGCTTGTGGTTCACACTATTGAGCGGCACTACATCACAAATCGTAGCCATGCCAGCTAGAGCCAAGAGGTCAGTCCAAAGTGTTGAAGGAACCGGAAATTGCTCCGCGAGCCGTCTTAAGAGAACAAAAGTGATGCCGCAACCACAGAGTTCCTGATAAAGCGGGTCGGGATGTAATTTGGGATTTAAAACCAGGCCATCTGGAATTTTATCGAGCTGAATTTTATGGTGATCGGTACAAATAAAAGCGATGTTTCGTTCTTTGCAGTACTGAGCTTCGTCGTTAGCAGTGATGCCGGTGTCCATTGTGATGATGACCTCGGCCTTTTCATTTTCGATTAAGTGCTGGATTGCTTGAAGATTAACTCCGTATCCTTCTTTGAAGCGGCAGGGGATGTAATGAACGAATTGAGAGTAACCAATAGCTCTAAGAAACCAGATCCAACTGACACAGCTCATGGTTCCATCGACATCGTAATCGGCATAGAGCGCAATTTTTTTATTGGCTTTGATGGAGTCGATAATGCATTGAAGAGTCTTCTCTAAGCCGTGATCACCATATTCAAGTTTCTGAATGGGTTCAAAGGAGCGATTTTCTAACAATAGGTTTTTAACCCCCTCAAGGTTTTTTGGATTTACATCACTTTTGTAATGCCAATGTGTGAACTTTTGCCCCATGAGAAGCTAATAATCACTAAAACTTAGACTGTCATGCTCGGCGCGTTAGTTAATGAGAGATTGATAAAAACGGCAGTCCGACTGAACTGGGCAAACTTCGCATTTGGGTTTGCGAGCATTACAGATTTTTCGGCCGTGGAGTATAAGGGTCCCGTTGACGGCTCCCCAGAGTTCTTCCGGCAGAAGGTTTCGGAGCTCCATTTCGACCTTTTCGGGAGTGTCGGTTAGAGCCCAACCCAAACGCTGGCTGACTCTAAGAACATGAGTATCGACCGCGATCGCAGGAATATCAAAAGCCTGGTTTAAGACAACACTTGCGGTTTTTCTCCCGACCCCAGCTAGGGTTGTGAGTTCATCCAGTGTTTCTGGAATTTTTCCATTAAATTTTTCAACGATATCGGTAGATGTTTTAATAATTGCTTTTGCTTTGGATCTATAAAATCCACATGAGTGAACCAGTTTTTCAACTTTTTTAAGAGGAGCATTCATTAAGGCTTCGGGGGTAGGATAGTTTGCGAAAAGGGCCGGTGTGGCTTTATTGACTTGGGCATCAGTACACTGGGCTGAGAGAATGACTGCAATTAAAAGCTGAAATGGGCCCTTGTAGGTTAGCTCAGTTTTAGGGTTGGGGTAGAGTTCGCACAGTAAGTCAAACGTGGCTAACGCCTCTTTTTGAGAAATGGCTGATTTTCTGATTTTCTTGGGTGCCAATTTCTTACTCTCCTTGCTTTTTAAGGCTCTCGAAAATAATCTATTACTATCTTATCGACAACCCATTCTCAGGAGGAAAAAATGCGAAGTGTATTTCTGGGGCTCATTATTTTTTCGACATCCATTTGGGCGGCACATCCCATCTGTGTACGTCATTATGCTGAGAAAGATGGGGTTGATGTTTGCGAACGATTTCCAGACGCTTACGCGTATCTGACTCCTTTGAAAGCAGAGCTTCAAAAGCCGATATGTGCCAGAATGTATATGGGGCTTTACTGTGAACAATCCCCAAATCTTTATGAGTGGGTGAATTCTCTTAATAAAGGTCGGATTTGCGTTTTGAATGACAATCAACCCCCCGTGAGCCAGCTTTGTGAGAGTGTTCCTCAGTTTTACGAATATATTAAAGAGGGTTCGGAAGATTGATTTGCGTTTTTTGGGGGCAAACATTATAAGTTAGCCCTTCTGTGCCGCAGTGGTGAAATGGCAGACACGCTGGTCTTAGAAGCCAGTGCCCTTGGGCGTGGGGGTTCAAGTCCCTCCTGCGGCAGATTTCTTTCCGAACTCATTATCAAATAGCGTACTGATATGAAAATCCCCTGTATCATTAATAATTTTAACCAGTTCGAATACCTTGTTCCTATGGTGGATCAACTTTCAAAGTTTGATCAGTTGGCGATTTATATTCTGGATAATGGCTCAAGTTATCCTCCTTTAATAAAATGGTATCAGGGTTTGCAACAAACCTCCGTGACGGTCATTTGTCTGAATAAAAATATTGGGCATCGGGCCCCGTGGGCAACGCCTCTTACCTATCAGCTCGCATGGAAACACAAGTCCCCTTACTATATTGTTACCGACCCCGACCTCGATCTCTCAAAGGTCCCGATGGATTTTTTAGATGTCATGAAGACTGTTTTGAACACAAAAGATGTCTTTAAAGTCGGGCTTTCGATTGAATTTGAGGATTTGCCTGACTGTTATCCTTGCAAAAAGCAAGTGCAAGATTGGGAAAGTCAAATGTGGGCATTAGATAGAGTAGAACTGGGGAACGATCGAAAATTATTCAAAGTTGGCGTTGATACTACTTTCGCGATGTACAATCTATTGTTCACGGAACTTGTTCCGGCCACGTTTCGTAGACCCAGTTATGTCAAATTTAACTGCAATTTCATTGATAGTGCGTATCGCTTGGACCGGCCCTATACTGCTAGGCATTTACCTTGGTATCTTGATCCGAATAACTTGAGTGAAAATCAAAAGTTTTATGTGAACAGCATACAGAAAAAAAGAGTTAATCCCACTTCGTGGAATCTTTTAGCCTTTGAGAAGTTGAAAAGTCGTTGAAGGATTTCGCTGAGCCGAACAGCCTTTAGCCTTCTTTTTGTAAATTGATCAAATCAACGAGAATATCGGTTGTTTCCCCTACAAAAGGGCCCTTCTCGTCCCATTGGTCCTCATCTTCAGACTTGTCTTCTTGGGAATCATCGTCACTGTTTTTGGAATTGTCTTTGTTTTTTTCTTGTTTCTTTTTTTCTTTATCAAGCGATTCTTTTTGAATATCTGCTATTTTTACCGTCCCATTTTCTTTTTTGTTTTTTTCTATTCGTTTTTGAATCTCAGCAAATTTCGAGTTTTTTGTGACTCGTTCTTTCGAATTTTTGTTTAACTTCTTTATCTGCTCCTCGGTTACAGGAGTCCAATGTTGAGAAGAGTCATTGCTATTAGCTTCTGGCGAAATAAAAGGTTTTATGTGCTGAGTTGGCAAGGCGTATTCTAAAACTTTCTCTCCGATCTCGTCGTTGTTGAGTAGGGAAGGCAAGACAACGTCTGATGAGACTCCCGCGAGCTGTGTCGAATCTCCACCAGGGATAAAAAACATAGCTGTAGTGACTTTCATACCGCCTAGCCCCGCTGGGAGGTCAGAAAGAGACTGCACCGAACCCTTTCCGAAAGTGTGGTCTCCGCCAACGACTACCGCTCTGCGATAACTTTTTAAAGCACCTGCCAAAATTTCCGAAGCAGAGGCGCTTATTCGGCTGGTAAGAACTGCGAGAGGTCCTCGGTAAACCACTTTTGGCTCGTTATCTTTTAAGACATCTACTTGGGCGGCAGAGTTTTTAGTTGCGACGGAAGCTCCTTTCTGAATAAAGAGCCCAGCGATTTTTACGGCCTCCTCGAGCAATCCTCCACCGTTTCGGCTCAAGTTGAGAATGATTCCATCGACTTTTTCTTTGATTGCTTGATTCAGAAGTGCTTCGATATCTTCAGAACAAGAGGGAGCCCCTTTAGTTCCGCTTCCATAAAACGAGGGCAATTCTATGATTCCAATATTGTAGTTTTTTCCATTAATTATTTTTTTATCGTAAGTAATTTTAGCTTTTTGATCGACCAATGCAATTTTGTCTCTGACTAACGTAGCTTGGAAGGTCGTTGTCTCTTTGGCCTGCCTTAAAACAGTTAAAGTGACTTTGGTGCCTTTTTTCCCGCGAATGAGTTTAACGACATCTCGAAGATCCATATCAATAGTTGAGACCGGTTGCCCATTTTCTTGGGCTACGGCAATAATCTTATCTTTGGTTTTTAATAGATTAGCTTTGTCTGCACTTCCTCCTTTCACTAAGCTTTCAATGACTGTGAAGCCATCTTGATATCTTAAAACTGCTCCAATCCCCTCGAGCGATAAACGCATTTGAATATTGAAATCTTCAAGCTCATCAGGCCCCATGAAATTGGAGTGGGGATCCAGCCCACTTGAAAACGAATCGATAAAATCGGTGATACTTTGAGATTCTTTCTGTTCTTTAATGCGCTTGGTTACAAGCTCATATCGATGAGCAATCTGTTTTTTTGCTTCTTCAAATTTAATTTTTGAAATGAGTAGGTTAGTCGTTTGAAAATCGACCATTTTTCTCAAAATAGCTTTTTTTTGTTCAATGTTTTTGGGAAAACTTCTTTTCTTGCTATCTAGCACGAGCTCGGTCTTGGGATTTACTTGATAGTCTTTATTTAAGATCCCCTTTACCAGGGCTTCAGTTTCTGCAGCTCGCGATTCCCAAATAGATTTTGCAGATTTTAGAGGAGAGCAATTTCCTTCGGCTGCTGTTTTAAACTCTTCTTTGATTTCATTTCTAAGTTTGGGAAGATCTTCATCGAGAAAAAGTGTCTTTGAGGGATCCATATGTTTGATGAGTTGCTCTACAGTTCTATTTTTAAGCTCATCAGTGAGTTCACGGTGCTGATAATGATTTTTCAAGAAGAGCTCTATAATTTTCGGAATATATCCACACTCTAGCGGGGCACAATGCGTGGTGTTGGAGAACATAAGCAAGGCTGAAGCCAAGAAGCAGAGACGAATTTTGAGGTTTGTCATAAAAAGAGACCAGATGATTGTTATTTTTAAATCGGTATTTGTGTTGGTATTATTATCTCATGAAGTGGTTTTTTAATCGAGTAAAGGGGGCCTTGTGGGAATAAAACAAAAATCAGGAAAGATCCGTTTTCATAGATGCGTCAGGATTTTTCTTTTATGTCTATTTCTCAAGGCACAAACCCCTGTAGTCTTTGGGCAGGAGAAGCATGTAGAGGGAGGAGACGGCATTGAAAAAGATCATCCACTAGCCGATTTTTTCCTTCCTGGTTATGAAGGAGGGGCAGAGACCCTACTAAAGGCCGAAGACGTGCTTTCAGGAGAGTGGAAAGAGGACGTAAAGGGTGAATGTGTTCCTGGCAAAGGATGTGCCTACCGAAATCGTCAGGGAAAACTTGGATATTTGTCTTCCGAAGAAAAAACGCGCTTACAGGCGTTAAAACCTAATATAGAGTCCCCACCGGCTAAAAACCCACCCGTTGTTCAGAACAACAAAATTCAGCTTGTGAGTACTGAGAATGACCTAGAAACCGCCTTATCCAATTCTACGGACAAAGATGTTGTGTTGGTGTTGTTTGGAGCTTCAAACTGTGGCCCATGTCACGATTTACAGGCAAATATTAGAGGTAGAAAAGACCCCAACCTAGCGGTCTTTTTAGCAGAGCGTCCTGATTACAACTTTTTTTCAGGAAACCCTCTGCATGTTAAGCATAAAAATGAGATAGGGCCCGGGGTTCCAGCAGCTTTCATCTACACCAAAGGCAAAGATGGAAATTGGATCAAAGAAGTAGTGAGAGGTCCTATTATTTCAAAGTTAAATTTAGCTCTGCAATCTGCAAAAAAACCGAGAGCCCAGTCACAGGCGAGTCCGGCGGGTATTCCACGACAAGCAACTCAGTCTTCGACGCCAGAAAAATATAAGGCAATCAATTTAGAGTTCAGCCAAAAACCCGGTGGGGGAATGACTGTTAGGCAACCAGGAAGCGACCAGCCCCAACAGGTATTTTTGGTTAAAACGGGTCCCAATGAACGTAAAGCTGCTTTCAAAACTGAAGATGGCACCTATAAAGTTGCACCGCAGTTCATGCAAGAGGGTTTAAAAAAATACTATCAGGGACAAGCTGATAAAATTCAGAGATTATCCACTGAGGCTCAGGACGAGATTAAGCTCTTTTTGCAATCTAATCCTAAGAATTAAATCTAGACATGGCCATTTTTGAAGGGGTAAAGAAAAGATATCTTTTTTGGAGCATTTTTCTTTTTTATGCGCCACTTTCTATTTGGGCCCGCTTTTATTTTTGGGATAACGCTCTTTTAGAACCCCATCCTTGGCGTCAATCCCAAACCGCTCTTACGATACTGCATCTTTTTCAGGGAACTGCAACGCTTTTGGATTACAGGTCACCGCTAGGTGGATTACTTTGGAATAATGTTTACGAATTTCCTTTGTACCAGTGGGTAGTAAGTTTTGTCATGCGTTTTGGGCTAGGGATAGAAGCGGCTTCTCGTTTTGTAACTCTTGTCTCTTTTTTAATGACAGCTCTTTTTTCCTTCCTAATCATCAAAAAACTTCTCGGTCGGGAAATTGCAAACTGGTTCGCTCTCATTTATCTAGTTAACCCCTTTGGTGTTATTTTCTCAAGAGTCTGTTTAATCGATTTTTTTGCTCTGGCTGCGACTCTCTCCGCGATTTATGGGCTCATAAAAATACGTTGTAATGAGGATGGTTGGTTAAACTGGTTACTTTTGAGCTCCGGAGGAATGATTGCCAGTCTAGCTAAGATTAATATCTGGTTTTTTATTTTCATGGCTTCTGTTGGGTTTGTTTTTTGGGAGCTCATAAAGCAACGAAAGAGCTCAGGAAAAAAAATGTGGGCTTTAATCGCAATTGTAAGCTTGCAATTTGGAGTTGTTTTTCTTTGGAACTACTATCGGGCTACCGAGATCGGTTCCCCAGCCGATACTCCTTGGTTGATTGGTGAATTGAGCCAAAGATTAGAGCTGTGGCGCTGGAAAAAGATTCTCTGGGAATTTTTAGTGAGATCTCTCTTTTATGATTGGTTGTTTATCCCGTTTTTGCTTGGAACGGTTGAACTTTTCAAAAAGTCCAAACTCATTTTTAGTATAATTTTTGGTGTATTTATCGCCCACACTTTGGTTTTTTTTCAGGTTCAGACCTTTCATGATTATTATCTTATTGCTTGTATGCCGTATTTGTTTTTGGTCGCAGCATGTGGGCTTGACTACTTAGACCATGCTCGAACCACAATTTCGAAAATATTAAGTGGGGCTCTTTTGCTGATGATTATAGTCAAAAGTTTCTATCTTAAGTATTATTATTCTCCAATCATTCACGACTATCGAGCCGAGCTGAAACCGATTTATCAGCTTAAGAATCTGACTTCAAAAAAAGATGTCATCTATTGGGATGCCAAACAGGGACGTTTCGAAATAGCAACTTATTCTCAGCGAAACGTAGGACTGAGTGAAACGGCTCGGTTTATTGGAAGGACAACAAGCCAAAACGAAAATTACAGCCCATCAGTTTTTCATTTTGATCACCAACCTGATTTTTCGCTCTTGAGTTTTAGTGGAATTGTTTGGGTTGATGGCGAAGAGAGTTTTTTTGTCTATCGAACAAAAGAGAATGATTCTTTCGTTTTTTCTCCAAATGAGATGATTGGGGTTATGAATTCGGCACCTTCAGGAAAAAAAGTAGTGCCTGTAGTTTCCGTCGCAGACAATTGCAAAGGAGCTGAATCGATCGTGATGGAAATTCCTCGAGGAGTGACAAGCTTGACGCTGACCCCGGAGGGCAGAACTAAAAGTATTGAACTTCCAACGAGCAAAAGGTTCGTTAATATACCAAACCAAGGAGTGTTTGGTTGTAGATTTAGAATTAGTGCTCGTTAAAAACTAAAAAAACTTGCAACTGTGCAATCGTCCACCTTCACTGAGGGTCCAAGACCCTTTTAAACTTTTTTCTTTGAAGTAGCCTTTGCAATCTTTTGGATCTTCACCTTGAGTAAAGCAATCTTTTTTGCTAGTTGCCTGCGTTATTTCGAAGTACCAGTTTGCGCATTGCGTTTTGTTCATGGATTCTTCCGGGCAAAGTTTTGTTTCTCCGCCACGAGTAAAAAAAATACTGCAGAGGCACTGACAGCCTGAAGGCGCACCGAATGAAGCACCCGAGTTGAGCGCCAAATAGATAATTGTGATTATTGTAAAAATATTTTTTGTGTTCATCTAAGTTGTATTCCCTCCACAGCTACTTCCGGAGCCGGCTGTACATCCAAAACAATGTTCTTTGAAAATGATTGATCTTTTAGTTAAGCGGTCAAGGTCAAAATCAAAAATGGTTTGTGGTGCACCCTCTGAAAGTTTTAAATCCAACATCTGATTAAAGTCACAATCAAAAAGACGGCCATCGTAAGATACGCTAATCATGTTTCGACACATGATTCCTTGCGCAGCCGTGGGGTTAAATGCATTGATCAGTTTTGTCATGTATTCTTCTAAAGTGCCCGCTTTCTGCAGGTCAGCCTTAAAGCGATGAATGGGCATATTAGTAATTGCGAAAAGATGATTGAATGAAATATTAAACTTGGTCCATAATTCCTTTCGATAATCTGCTTCTAGGCTAGCTTGACTTGCGGGAAGAAAGGGACCTACAGGATTGTATACGAGGTTCAAAACTCTCTCTGTGCCTTCCTGACCGTAACCTAAACTGTTTAAGCGCTTTAGGCTTTCAATACTTTTATCAAAAACGCCCCTTCCTCTCTGCTTGTCCGTAAAGAATTCCTGATAATAGGGCAGAGAGGAGATGACCTCGACTTTGTTTTTAGCAAAAAAATCGGGTAAGTAGTCTTTTTTCTCCTTGGTTTGCGGGTTGCCATCGAAAGTCACAGTTAGGTTGTGTCTCACCATGACATTTTTGTTGAGGCTTCGAGCTTGCTCCACCATGTAATCAAAATGAGGGTTCAACTCGGGAGCCCCCCCTGTGATGTCTAAATTCTTGATGGATGGATTTTGAGCCAAAACTTTTAGGCATTGATCTACTGTCAGCTTTGACATTTGTTCAGTTCGCTTGGGCGATGAATCTACGTGACAATGGTGACAAGCTTGATTGCAAAGCTTAGTGATATTGACTTGCAGAGTGTCTAAACCAGCGGGCGATAGGTTTAAATGACTCTCCTCAATTTTTCGTATGAATGAATTTTCATTTGAATTAGAAGATTGAACTTTTTTCATGGTACTATTTTAAACGAATTTAAAGAAAATCTTAAATTTTAACTTTAGGAGCCCCTATGAATTATTACGATTCAAAAGATCTTGGTCGATTTGCCGAGGTTGGAAAATTTGCCTCAAAACTGATGGAGAAATTTTTTGCCTACTATATTGAAGCAACTGGAACAGAAGGAGCATTGACGAAGCGAGAAAAAGCATTAATTGCTTTGGCCGTCGCCCATTCAAAACAGTGTCCCTATTGCATTGATGCGTATACTACTCAGTGTCTTGAGACTGGGGCAAATCCTGAACAAATGACCGAAGCTGTGCATGTAGCAGCCGCGATGGAAGCTGGTATGTCATTAGTTCACTGCGTGCAAATGCACAATGCGCTTAAACAAAAAGGTGCTATTTGATCAAAGATTGAATCTCTCTGTTGCATCAGCGCCCCCAGAATCCGAACCCACTGAAAAATATTTAGCATCGGGATGGTGAAACACTACGGCGCTCACTGTAGCTTCGGGTTCCATCATGTCGCCATCGGTGAGTTCAACCCCAATTTCATGAGGAGCAAGTGCAGAGAAAAGTTTTCGTTGGTCGCTGAGTTCTGGACAGGCTGGATAACCGAAGGAATACCTTTTACCAGGATATTTAGCTTGGAATCTTTGCATCATTGTCATTTCTGGGCTGTCAGGAAAGCCCCACATTCTTCTCAATTGACTGTGCATGAATTCAGCATAGCCCTCGGCAGACTCCAGGGCCAAGGCTTGGAGGATATGACTTTTTAGATATTCGCCTTGGGATTTCAGCTTTTCAGCCTCTTTTCTAACACCACTACCTACTGTAACTACAAAAAGTGCAACGTTATCTCGGGCCTCAGGATTAGGATGGCAATAATCAGATATGCAAAGAAGATCCCCTTCTGTTTGTCGAGGAAAGTTAAATATGAGTTCTTTTTTAAAGTCTTTTGAAAACCCCTCCTCTAGATTGATGTGAAGATTGTTGTTGTCAGAGTGAGCATGAAAAAATCTCCAGACTGCCTTGGGTTCCATCATGGAAGTATTCCGGTAATGAGTTTTGAGTTCCTCGACCGTCCTCCATATTTCGATACCCTTAGGATCTTTATCTTCGAGCTCCTTCAATATTTCAGGATCATTTTTGATTTCATTAAGCTTTTTGACCGTTGTTCCTTTGACTCCTAAATGCCGATTGAAAAGCATCATGGGATTAACGTATTGCCAAATAAAATCGATTTGTGGGTTGTTAATGACTACATGCCTTTTGTAATCTGGCGGTTGAGGCGGTTGTTCTAATAATCGAACTTTTTCGCTCCGCTTGGTTGTAGGTGTAAAGGTTCTTTGTACGGTTTTTATATCCGAGATTTCACTATTTTGCCTTCGTTTGAATATCTCTTCCTGAAGGGAAGCGAAAGCATCGGGTTCTACAATTTTTTTTGCGATTTCCAGACCGGTCATTGCGTCTTTTGCATAAGCTACAAATCCGGTGGTGTACGCTTTAGCAATTTGTTTATCTACAAAGTTAGATGAAAGGGCCGCACCGCCTACCAAAATGGGAGTTGAAATATTTGCTTTACTAAGGTCATCAGCAGTTACGACCATTTGCTGAGCAGATTTTACGAGTAGACCCGAGAGACCAATAATGTCAGGTTCATGTTGTTCAACAGCTTGAATGAGCTGCTCGGGAGGGACTTTAATTCCCATATTGATCACTTTAAAGCCATTGTTAGTGAAAATAATATCTACAAGATTTTTCCCGATGTCGTGAACATCACCTTTGACGGTCGCAAGTAATAATTTACCCCTGAGGCTAGACTCGGTTTTCTCCATGAAGGGTTCTAGGTGACTTACTGCTGTTTTCATCACTTCGGCTGACTGGAGTACTTCAGCTACAATGAGTTTATTGCTATTAAAAAGCCTTCCTACTTCATCCATCCCAGTCATAAGAGGACCGTTGATGATTTGAAGGGGAGTCGAGGATTTTAATGCCTCGTTGAGATCCGCTATAAGGCCATCTTTGGTTCCTTCAATGATGTAATTAGCGAGCCGTTTTTCAAGAGGAAGGGATTGTAAAACAGGCTTGGACTTAGTAGTTTTGACAGACCTGAAATGGGCAGTGAATCGAGTTAGGGCTTCAGGGTCTTTGGTGAAAAGGAGGGCTTCAGAAAGTTTTTTCTCTTCATCGGAGATCTGAGCATACCTTTCCAGTTTTTCCGTATTTACGATAGCTAGATCAAGTCCAGCTTGGACACAGTGATAAAGAAAAACTGCGTTTAGGACTTCCCTTCCACGGTTGGGTAAGCCAAAGCTGACGTTGGATATCCCGAG
>DDPO01000065.1:0-4809 GCA_002342225.1 Bdellovibrionaceae bacterium UBA2466
CCCCAGGTTAACAGAATCAAGTACCTGGTGTTTTTCAATAGCACTTGTACTTTTGCTGGGTGCTCGCCGATTGCATCTCCTAATCGAACCCAAAGCACATACAAAATGTACAGGAAGGGTACGGTACTTAAGACGCCCCACATTAATCGAGCGCCAGCTTGGCTTTCAGGGTTAGAAATTTCCCCTGGGTATCCCAGTGCTATCATAGCAATCGCAGCTAAAATAAGTTTAGCTAGGACACTTCCAGACTCTTTCTTGAGCTTCATGACTAGTACTAGCTCTGTTAAGAGCAAAGGAACTGTCAGCAGCCAATCCACATAACGATAAGCATCGTTAAATGGCTCGCCCGTTGGAACATACATTCCATCTTTGAGCGCATAAGCCGCAGTCCAGCTGCCCATGATTCTCCAGTAGTGGTACCCAGCAATGAGAACCACTAATGATGAAACTACGAGTGCTAGACGGTATTTGGGCCCCACAATTTTTCGTCCCATAACGAAAAAAGCAAAGGCACCCAACATTGAAGCAACAGCAAACGACAGCATGTTATACACGGTCGAGAACTGCTGCAGCGTTAGTGTAGTTGCAGACATGGTTTTTCTCCCTTTGTTCTGAAACGTTAGTAAAAGACTACAAACGATATTATCGCTTAAGTTGGGGGAATAACCTAATGTTATCTTTGGAAAAAGTGAATTTAAAAACGCCAAGGGATACCAAGTTCTTGATTCAAACTTGGATAAGCTCGTCGACTATTGGAGTAGATGAGCCCTCTTTTTTCTAAGTTCTTAATAATTCGACCGGGCAAAAGTTCTGGAGTCGACTCCTCTGTTCTCGATACATTTCTGTAGTCTGTGATGTCATCGAAGATATCAATAGCGTCGGAAATGCAATTACAGTCAAACGTGTTGTACATCTTTGGGTTAAGGGATTTATAGGTCTGATAATCCTTCTCACTTCGCATAAGTGCATTGATGAGATATTTGTGTCGTTTTTTATCCTGATTTACTTTATCTCCTGAGATCCGAATTGGAAATTGAGCTATTTCATGTCCAAGCTTTTTCATCGAGTCATTAGCAACTTGCTCAATTGAAAGCACTCGTTTTGCAAGCGCATAAGTATCCCGATTACCTTCTCTGGGATCAAAATCCTCATTTTTTCTTCGGATGGCCTCTGAAGAGACTACTAAATCCGCAAGCTTAATTTCTGCCGAATCGTCATTTGTTAATTGAGGAATAAGAATCGCTTCCTTTCCTTTTTTAAATTTAAATCGGACTTGAGCATGGGCTGAAAACCATGTTCTAGAATTAAGTCTCGCAAGTATCGGCCCCTTAGGGTCAAATCTTTCAACTTGAAATAAAATATCTTCAACTGATTCCTCAGATAATTTCGCAACCCAAAATTTGTTGTTGTGACGAATGTTAGCTACCCAGATTTCACCGGGGGCTGGGGGAGGAAGATTGGCTTTTAAAGCATACGACTCTGCTTCTTCGGTGGAAAGAATATGAATGGGACGCATTTCCTGCAGCCTTACACATTCTCCGCGACGAGGTCCTTTGGAGTATCTTAAGTTGATGGCAAAAGGGTCGTTGGGGTCATAACCGGGACAAAGGCTTTCCGTTTGGGGGCGTGATTTGGGCTTCGGGCCCAAATGAGAACCGACAGCTAATTGATAGTGAATCATCCAGGGTAATAAAAAGAGAATTCTTAGATAAAAACTGCGCACCAACATCGCAGGCCACTTTAAGCAAACTTCAGACCGATTAGATTAGGCTTTGTATTCTCAAAGTGTGGTGTTTAGGCGCGTAATCGAGTGACAATTTAAGTAAAGACAAGTGAATCAATTTTTTAACCAGCTTTTTGCAAACTCTATAAACTGGGCTCGTGCTGATTTTAAGCTAGACGAATCCTCGTCTTTTGGAGTTCTTAAGTCATCGCAGTGAGCAGCACCATCAATCGTAACACCTGAAATGTTGGGATTTGTTAAATTGCCATTTTCTTTTGCGATCGAAAGATTGATCCAAGGATCTTGAGCCCCGTTGGTGAAAAAAATGTGGGTTGTCGTAGGTGAGAGCAGAGGCAAAAAGAAAGTTCGATTAGTTAATTCAGTGTTGCTAGGTTTTTCAATGCCAAAGAGTCTTCTGCAAACATCATCGTGGTACTTCTGATTAATCCACTTAGAGCGAGCTGACTGAGATTCGTCGTGGTAAGCATTCTGCCAATAACCATACTCGGTACAAGACTGGTAGAGCCATTGTCGCATGCCGAAATCTTTTTCATAATCAGCAGGGTTTAAACTAACNNAGCCCCTGATGCAGAGCCGCTAAGAGCGGTGAGTCCCCAACTTTGAAAAATCTCTTGAGTGAAACTGGCATAGCCGTCGATAGGATTTTCAGAAGCAATCAATTCACAGAAATGATCTCGATATCCGTATTGCACGGCTAAAGCAGCCATATCTGCTATCAAGTACATAAAATCAAGTTCAGTTAAAAGAGCTTCCGCTGAAAACTTTTTCTTAAGTAAATTGAGATCTACAGGATTTGAAAGGCTGTCTTCGACTTGTTTAACAACTCTCTTGATGTTTTTTAAACAATCTGGACCAGCTACTTTAGCTACATGTTGGTCATATTCCTCGAAATTGGCTTTGGCCTTCACTGGGCCGCTCGAAGCCAAAGCACCGACAGTTAAATCGGGAAACTTCTGGCGGTAGTAAGCCGCAAGTGAACCGGCATAGGAGCCTCCGAATACAATCCATTTTCCTTTGAAACCTAAACTGTCCATCAGATGTTTCTGTAGAGATGCTGCGTCGATGAGAGCAAATTCGGTCGTGAGATATTTTAGGTTTTCGGTCGTTAATTGGGAAAAGGGATGGCTTTTGCCGTAGTATCGATGTTCGATCGCAACTAAGTTGGCCTTAAGTTCTTTTGCGTAAGTAGCCATGACTCCCGAAAAACCCTCGCAAACCGATTCTCCACAAAGGTAGAACAAAGTCGGAGATAAAGAACTTTCTGCAAACTGGGTGTTGATAAAATAGCGCTGTTTAAAAGTTCTCGAGTCCTTAGTGTCAGAATGATTGACTCGTTGTTCAAATTCGTGGGTTTCAAGCCGTAATTGAATTTCTTGGCTCCATTGGTAATCGATACTTTTCGACTTGGCTCGTTGAAAGTAAAAATCTTTGTAATCGGCTCTTGCAGAGACAGCGATTAAAATTCCCAATAAAGCTAAAAGTTTCATAAGAGCTCCTAGAATCATGACTACCATGAGGCTATCTCATGGTAAAATTAAAGCTCACCACCCAATAAAAAATAATGCAAACCGCTAAAAACATTGAACAATCTTTTCAAACTCGTCATTTGCCTGAGCTCGATGGGATTCGTGGAATCGCAATTCTGAGTGTACTTTTTTATCACCTCTTTTGGTTTACTTCTCCCGGAGCTCATTGGACGGGATTTCCTTTTCTTTTGTGGAAAGTGGCCCAAGTGGGCTGGGCGGGGGTGAATCTCTTTTTTGTTCTTTCGGGATTTCTGATCACGAGAATTTTAATTCATCAGAAAGGAAAGCCTTATTATTTTAGTAGGTTTTACAAGCGAAGAGCCCTTCGAATTCTTCCGCTCTATTTGGTCACGCTAGCCTTCATTTTTTTTCACTATGAAAACTCAGGCACTTTCGTTTTGATTAGCTTAGCTTTTTTAGCTCATATTCCATCCGTTTTTGGAGTTACACCCTGTTACCCTGGTTTATGGTCTCTCTCTGTTGAGGAGCAGTTTTATTTAGTTTGGCCCCAATTGATTCAAAGGTTCTCACTCAATAGCGTTAAACGGGTTTCCATCTTTCTTTGTGTTGTGAGTGCCATATTAAGAGGTTTGTCTTTTAAGTTCGCTGCATGGTCGGTCATTTTAGGAGTTCTAGGCGGTTACGATGGATTTGCTTACGGTTCACTTTTGGCCATTGTTTTTTGGGAAGAGAAGGGAAACTCACATAAACTAAAAGCGTTTTCCCTACTATGTTTTGTCATTGCGTTAGGTGCTTTATTATTGGGTTACAAGTTTGGAATCGGCACTCGACAAAAATTAGTAGGGGAGATGTTTTTGCCGAGTTTAATCTATTTAATTTCGGCATCGTTCATGGCTTTTAGTTTAGCCCATTCTGGAGCAAACTATTTAAAGATTCTCTCAAAAGGGATTCTACCTCAATGGGGCAAACTTAGTTTTGCAGCTTACCTTTGTCATTACCCTGTTCCAGAAATCACCAACAAAATATTGAGTCTGTTTCCTGAAATCTATTCTTACTATTTTGCTTTTTGGTTTTCGGCGCTTCAATTTGTGCTGTCTTTGGGTATGACCTACATTATCTCTCTGCTGCTTCATCATTGGGTAGAATTACCCTTTTTAAAGTGGAAGGAGACGGAGATTTTTTCCTCAAAAAATGACTTCCCTCGAAAGGAGCAAGCGGTCCCAAGTAGGTGAGGGTGTTGACCCTAAGTTCTAGAGTGTCAGCGGTTTCCCTATTGCCAATCAAATATCTGTCCTTTTGGTCAAGAAATAGAGCGAGTCTGCCGGTGTAGAAGTCATAACTTCCACCTTGAATGTCTTTTGCCCGCCACAAAGCTTCGGTATGAAAAAGCCTTCCAACAAAATTAAGCGGTGAAAAAGGGTTCTCGAGATTGGATGGGATCTTTTCAGCTACAATTCCAGTGTTCATAATCAAGTTTTCAGATTCATATTCCCCGCTGAGAGGTCCAAAGACAATGGCTTCATCTGGCAACTGAGGTGGTGAAGACTTTTGTAAGTAAAAGGTACCAATCCGTCCGAA
>DDPO01000065.1:4881-5201 GCA_002342225.1 Bdellovibrionaceae bacterium UBA2466
GAGGGAGAAAAATAGGGTCATAGCGGTACGTAAGTGCCTCTTGAGATTTCAAGTCGCCAAAGTAGATTCGAAATAGACTTGAAAGACCCACTGGTCCATTCTCTATTTTAGGAGGCACCAAGAAAAAATCGAGATCGGCAAATTGATATTCGTTTAAAAGCTCATGATAAACATATCCAAAATAGGAGCCCTCTAAATTTCTGGGGGTGATTATCTGGCCAGGAGAAACTTGGGGTAAAAGCGATTTTGCCCCCGAGGGTATGGGATGTACAGAAGCATCTTCATCTGAAGTTTTTTTATACTCACAACCGTTACATCGA
>DDPO01000174.1:0-2083 GCA_002342225.1 Bdellovibrionaceae bacterium UBA2466
GACGATTTAACGAGGTCCCGCAAAGTAACCAAGCCTTTTCCATACTCGTCTGCTGGTCGAGCTTCAAAGTAGACAACGTGAGTGTTGTGAATCTTTAGCTCCGCTGAGTCCTCTAGAACCAATATTCTCTGGTTGGGCTGGCATCGACTAGCCAAAATATTTAGAATGGTAGTTTTTCCAGATCCAGTTCCTCCGGAAACAATGATGTTCTTTTTTAAGAACAAACAAACATCAATAAATCGGGCAGCATCGACGGTAAGGGCACCTTTGGCGATGAGGTCCTTCATTTCTAGTTTGCTTTTTGAAAACTTTCGAATGGCCACAGTTGTCCCGTTACGAGCCACAGGAGGAACAACAGCATGAATTCGGGATCCATCAGGAAGTCTAGCATCTAGGAATGGTCGCTCTTCATCAATAGGGCGACCCACAAACTGGGAAATATTTCGAACAGCAGCGATCAGAGCTCCTTCATCGTCAAACTTCGCATCTACTTTTTCAACAAAGCCTTTTCTCTCCACAAAGATATTAGTGGGTCCATTGATCATGATTTCCGTCACTGAGTCGTCTTTAAGATAAGCAAGCACTGGGGCTAGAAACGCTTGTATGCTGGCATCAAATACTGACATTCTAAGGCTCCTCTACGGAAATTTCCCCTGATGCTCCGGTCATTACATCATGAAAACTGTAAACCCCAGGTTTGGGTTGCAGCTCAATTTCAGTAATGCGGTTGGCATTAAGTTCTCTGGTGACTTCAAATTTGGATTTGTCGGTTTCTTTTATCTTTTCATTCGAATCTCGTGAGGCTACCCAACGTTGAATATTCAGTTTCTCAATGATAAGAGCAGCAGATTTTTTATTTGTCGTCGTAAATAAGAGCCTTACGGAACTCCCTGATCTTAATACAATCTTGGAGGGATAAAATTCATTGTTAGAAAGTATAATTGAAAAATCAGACACCCCTTTAGGTGGTCGACTGGGTGAAGTGACCGGTACTGCAAGCCTAGAAATATAGGTCTCAACAGGTACTAAATGGGAAGGGTCTGAAAGCATTTGTCGTAGAATTTCAGGAGCCCACACCATGTTGGGTCGAGGCATTACTTTGGGTTGTGGGGGGGGGCTGGATTTTATTGGCTCCGATGGGGGAGAAGCTACAGTAACTTTAGGTTTAACGGGTTCAGGTACTATTGGGGCCACAACAGGAATTGGTTTAGGCGCTGGTGGAGGGGGTATGTAGGAAGGATCTGGCTGGGAGAGATCTTCTTCTAGCTCGGCTTTTTTAGCAGAGCTGTGTGGCTCTATTGAGAGGTCTTCAGGCTGAGTCGGAAAAAGAGGAGTGATCGGTTTATCGAGCTCTGCATCTTCGTCAACAGGTTGGGGAGCCTCAGCTGCAGGTGCCGCATTGCTATTAACTTCGCGAGCTGAAATTTCTGTGGAGTTTTCAGTTTCGCTAGGACCACTAAAACTTTGTTCTGTCGGAATTTCATCTGGAAGAGTTTCTGGAGATAAATCATCTTCTTCACCGTGGATCGAGGCAACCAGAAAGATAGCCGTCAAAGCGAATAACTTAAGCTTGTTTAGGTTGAGAAAGTTTTTCATGGGAAGTTCTCTTTAAGTCTTATCGGAAGAAATCGGTTGATATTTAAAACCGAATATTATCGCGATGGCCCACGACACCGACTAACTCTAATGAAGTGCTTTTAAATTGTTCGATAGGTCTTAAGTATTTGAAATTATGTAGATAAAATAGCTGCTACAACAGTGGTTGGTAAAAAGTTCTACACTTTACAGCTTTTTGACGTATGCCCAACGGTTACACAAAAAATGCGCATCTTCCTGAAATCACAAAAAAAGCTTTCGCTGCTTGATTGTTGGCGCTCAGGTTGCAATTTTTGAAAATTGAAACTTTGGAAGTTCAAAGAGCGGCGTAGAAAACACTTTTATCGTCGATATTTGTAGAATAAAAAATTTAAGAGATTGATCTTCAAGCGCGGGACGGAAGGCACAAAGGGTGAGGGATAGAACGGTTCTATCTTTCACCCTTTTTTATTTTAGACCTCGAAGTGTTGACTTCGTGTGCATGGTT
>DDPO01000174.1:2113-3859 GCA_002342225.1 Bdellovibrionaceae bacterium UBA2466
TCTTATTTATCAAACCAGTAGTAGTTTTATGAAAAGTCATATTTTACTTTCGATTTTAGTGGTCTCTTTGAGTTCGGGGCAATATTCACTTGCCATCGCTCAGGAGAAAACTCGGTCCCCTTATGGCACTCTAAGAGGCGTAGTGGGTAAGAACAACTTGAATCAACAAGGTGCCTTTGGTCAGCAGGGGCAGTTCGGTTTTCAAGGCGGCGCTGGTGGCTTCGGAGGAGGCGGTCAAGGTTTTAGCGGCGGCGGCGGCGGGAATGCGTCCTATCAGAAAAACCCACTCGTCGAGGGGCTTTTAAAGAAGGCAGAAGAGTTTGGAAAACAGGTTGCAGATTTGGGTAAGCAAACTACTGAAACCATTTCTAAGATTTCTGACAAAACTCAACAAGGTCTGCAGCAAATTGCAAACGAAGCCAGTAAAAATCCTGAACTCTTAAAAAACGTAGCAGATAGCCAAAAAGAAAAAGATCAGGCGCTTGCTGCGAGCAATGAAAAATCGGAAAAGAAAAATCAGACTCAACAAGAGAAAATGAATGAATTATTAAATTCTATTGTTGCTATAAATAAACAACTATTTCAAACGAGTGTTCCAAGGATTCCAGGGAATATTGAGGAAAAGAATCAAACTTCAAACTCAGACCGAATTCAACAGTTTCAAACTCGACAAAGCTCAGGTTCTTCTGGTCGATTTGGCTCTATTTCGCAGGGAAGAGAGCCAGCCTCGCAAAATAGTGCTATCAACTCAGGGCCACCTAGTAACTCCGATACATCTTCTGATGAAGGCCACACCGGTCATGATCACGGTGGGCACAGCCACGGTTTCAAAGCGTCAAATCCATCAAAAGCTGGAGTTTATAATCAACCAGCTGCTGATAAGTTTTAACAATTTTTTTGCAAACCCCAATTCTTTTCTATTTTCCATTCGTCCAGCGAGTTTTTGCTTCTTATGGCCAGTAAACGATTTTTTTCTTTCTTGTCTTTTCCTGAGAAGTTTTCGAGAGGAGGAAAAAGTCCCATATTAACGTTCATAGGCTGAAAGTTTGTTCTGTTTGAATCGGTTATCGTTTGTAACAGTGCACCTAGAATAGTGGTTTCGGGCAGTTCGTAAGAAGGGCGATCCAAATAAAGTTGAGCTGCATTGATTCCAGCAAGAAGCCCTGTCGCCGTAGATTCCAAATACCCCTCTGTTCCAGTGAGTTGACCTGCAACAAATACTCTCTGATTTTTTCTAAGCGATAATGAACTATCTAATAATCTGGGAGAATCAATGTATGTGTTTCGATGCATACTGCCGAGCCGCAGAAAATCGGCTGATTCCAAACCAGGAAGCTTCCTAAAAATTCGTTCTTGCTCTTTATATTTTAATTTTGTTTGAAAGCCGACCAAATTATAAGAGGTTTTGTGTCTGTTTTCAGTTCTTAATTGTATAACGGCAAAAGGGCGTTTACCTGTGGTGGGATCTGTGAGCCCTACCGGTTTCATAGGTCCAAACGCAAGAGTTTTTCTTCCGCGAGCAGCTATGGCTTCAATGGGCATACAAGATTCAAAGTATTTTTCTTCTTCAAAGTTGTGAGGCAACACAACCTCGCCACTTAAGAGATCATCGACTAGCGTGTTGTATTGTTCTTCTGAGAGAGGAATGTTTAAAAAGTCTTTTGTATCCCCTTTGTCGTAGCGATTTGCATAGAAAAGTTTATTGAGATCTAAACTATCGGTAGAAACAATAGGCGAGATGGCATC
>DDPO01000174.1:3950-4262 GCA_002342225.1 Bdellovibrionaceae bacterium UBA2466
AATAGTGATTGCATCAGTGGGCAGTTCAGTTACTTCCTGCCTTTCGATCGTGACTAGGGGATGTTGCCCAAGTGTGGCAGTGACAATTTCAGATAGCTTAGTCCGGTCGACTGCGAGAGAGGCTCCGGCAGGGACTGCTGCCGATTCGGCCACCGAAAGTACGAAAGCACCAAGTTCTTTGAGTTCGTCTTTGAGAATTCGTGAAGCCGAATTAGGCGAAACAGATCCAAAACTATTACTGCAGACCAACTCTGCTAGTTGCGATGTAGTATGGGCCTCCGTTTTTTGCGTTGGACGCATTTCATGGAGAAT
>DDPO01000042.1:0-32582 GCA_002342225.1 Bdellovibrionaceae bacterium UBA2466
ATCGTTCACACTCCAAAAACCCCATTTGATAAAGCTGTAAGGGTCATTAAAAATGGAGAAGTGGTGAAAGAGTGGCTCCTACCTGCGGAGAGCACCGCTTCAGAAACTTTACCTCTGGTGAGTCCGGGCAGTTATCGAATTGAGGTCTGGGCAAAGCTTCACACCGCATTAAGATTGGCACTTAGCGAGCCTGTTCCCTACGTTTTTTATAGTCACATCTACTTACAGTAACCCTTTCAATAAAAAGTTTATCTTTTTAACCTAAACTGTCGATAAGAAAAGGAAAGTTAATACAATGAAACAGCTCTGGGCCCCATGGCGTATGGAATTTATTACCTCTGATAAAAAGTCAGGGGGATGTGTGTTTTGTGACTTGCCGAAAGAGACCCAGGATAAAAAAAATTTAATCATCCACCGAGCTACCAAGGTTTTTGTGATTTTAAATAAATTTCCCTACAACCTTGGGCACATGATGGTCGTTCCTTTTGAGCATACACATGAGTTTAACAAGTTGAGCACCGAACAGTTAGTTGAAATGACTTCGGAAGCCCAAAAAGTGGTGGATGTGCTGAGCGAAGTGTACAAACCTGATGGGTTTAATATGGGAATGAATTTGGGGCAAGCAGCGGGAGCTGGCATTAAAGATCATCTTCATTGGCATGTGGTTCCGCGGTGGAATGGGGATACCAATTTTATGCCGGTTCTTGGTGAGACGAAGGGTATGCCCGAACATTTACAGACCTGTTTTGAGAAGTGTTTTGAAGTTTATAGGAGAAAAAAATAAATGAAAGGCTTAAAAATTATCCCCATGTTTTTACTTCTGATTGGCCTTACTTACGCAGGTATGCTCTTTGTCCAAGCCAACAGTGATATGGTTTCTGTGCAATTAGGTGGGTACGTTGTAGGTCCCATGGCCACTGGATTTATGGTGTTGAGTAGTGTTTTTTGTGGAATGGTTTTTTGTGGGGCTCTTTGTAGCGTCGAAATGTTAGGGCTGTACGTTCAAAATAGAAAGCTAAAGAAAAAGCTCATCGCTTCTTCAACTCCCAGTAAGCCTGTAGCAACTCCTGCTCCTCAAGACTTAGCATCACCCAAAGCTTCAGGCAGGTTCACTTAAAACTTCGAGAAAACGATGAAACTCATTTTTGTCCGAGTCGAGCCTAGTAAAGAGTTTAAAAAAACGGTCGTTTCTCATGGGTTTTCATGTTCAGTGCTGAGTTCTGTTTCTAATTTGAGTCGAGCTGGCTCTTTGGAATGCATTATTTGGGGGATCTCAAAAGTAGCTGATATCAAGCGGATCGAAGCGGTTAGGAAAGAGTTCCCTGATGTTTGGATTTCAGCAGTTGTCTCCAAAGAAAGCTTGTCTGACCCTGAATTTCATAGTTCCCTAATTGAGAGCGATGCAAAGAATGCAGTTTGGCTTGAGGATTCTTGGGAACTTCTTTTTTGGTTCTCTTATCAGCAGTTTCTAAACTTTAAAGAAGTTTCTCAACGGGCAAAAAATGCCGAGAAACAGCTCTTTTCTCATCAAGAAAAAAGTTCAGAGTTGTCAGAGGTTTCAAATAGGCTCCTTGATAAATTCAATAAAGACATTGATCTTGCAGAGAACATCCAAAGGCTTTTGAGACCACGATTTTCCCCGCAAATACCAGGGATAAGTTTAAGTGTGAAGTATATACCCTCAGTCGAAGGGGGAGGGGACTACTACGATGTCTTTGAGTTTGGGGATAAGAAGAGATTTGGAATTCTCCTTGCCGATTCCAAAACTCATGGAATGGCAGCCACTCTTTTATCGGTTTTACTGAAGCTACGCTTAGAAGAAATGAAGGATCGATTTCCAGATTCGAAAGCTTTTGTGAGTTTTTTGAATCGCGAAATAAGAAGCGTTCATACGACAAAAAATGAAGCTTCGATGGCGTTGTTTTATGGGATCTTAGATAGAGCTTCGCTCTCCTTTCAGTTTTGTTCTGCCGGTGCCCTTAAGCCCATCTTATGGCGTCAGGGTTCGGCCCTTACAGTTCCAAATTTGCAAAATCCAGATGTGGGAGTCACCGATCATTTTGAATTTAGAGAGCACTCAGTAAGTCTCCAACCTGGGGATCTTTTAATACTTCATACCAATGGTCTTGAGGCCCCTCTCAAAAAAGGAAACCTGAGCGGCGAGGATCGGATTTTATCCCTTCTTAAGAAAGGTAAAAAAAGGCCCGACCCTCTAGGAACTCAAAATGAGTTGATGGGGCTAGTGGATGAATACACATCAAGAAAAAAACTGAAAGATGATCTCACTTTGATACAGTTAGCGGTCGATGAGCGGGCTATTTACGTCGCCAAAGCTGAAGGCGATTAATCTAAGTAAACCCTTGGAACTCTTGGAGAGATTCCACAGAGAATTTCATAAGGAATTGTTCGCGCCCAGTTTGCAAGGTCCCAAGCCGATACCGAGTGTTTAGAATCTTTACCTATCAGTGTTACTAAGCTTCCCTCACGAATTGAAGAGACTTGGGTGCAATCAATCGTCGTGAGATCCATCGAAACCCGACCTCGAATGGCTACTTTCTTACCCCCAACAATGACATATCCTTCATTGCTAAGAAGTCTAGGCAAACCATCCGCATAACCAATAGAGACCACTGCAAGTCGTTCTCTTTTCTTGGCCGTGTAAGTTCTGCCGTATCCAACAGTGTCATGGGCTTTGATCTGTTTAATCGTTAGCACTCGAGCTTTCCAAGAAAGGGCAGGAATCAATTCATTAGAAGGGGAGATTCTGGGATTGGGGGAAATTCCGTACAGACCAATTCCAGGCCTCACCGAAAAACTAAACCCTAATTTTTTTCTTAAAATAGCTCCTGTGTTAGCAATGTGTATTTTGGCATCTGTTTGGATCAGTTTTCGGTGAAGAAGTTCTTGGTAAACTCCGTGAAAAATATTGATCTGCTCATCTACAAATTTCGACATAGTGCTTTCACTTTCGGCAAAGTGGGTCGCAAATCCTGAAAGTTTAATTCCTAATCGTTGAATAGTGAGAAAAGCTTCGTTCATTTCTTCAGGCAACAATCCCAAACGGTGCATTCCGGTATCGAGTTTTAAGTGGATATCAGGGAGTCTTTTTTGATTCAGAAGGCTTTTTAAATGATTTAGGCTGTGGATAAGGGGGGTTAGACGGTATTTGTTATAGGCCTCGAGTTGATGAGGAAGAAATCCTGACAAAACCCATATCGAAATGGCATAGGGGATCTTTTTTCTTAGCTCAATAGCTTCCTCTAATGTCGCAACACAAAGGGTGTGACAACTTCCGCGAGACACTAGAGCCTGAGAAACAGGAAGAATTCCGTGACCGTAAGCATCGGCTTTCACCACAGGAACAATCTCTTTTTGAGATAGGGTCCTTAGAGTGACTAAATTTCTAAGAATAGCCCGCAAAGAGACTTCAGCTACCGAACGGTATGGAAAATGAAACAATGTTCCCATGGCCTCACTCTAGCGTTTTTGCGGATTTAGGCAAGTTGATAAAAGGCCAACAATTACTTAAGCCATTGAGAGATAAGTGCCATGACTTGTGCCCTTTCAGCTGCGGGGAGTTTAGCTGTGGGTTGAGCCATTTGGCGGACCTGATTGAAGGCATCTAAAATTTCAGCTTTGGTTCTGGGGCTTCCTTCTTTAGACAGAACGCCGTTCGCATCGATAGAAATATCTCCCGCGTGACATTGGTTGCACGTTTGAATAATTTTAGCGTGAGCTGCAGCTGCGCCTCCTCCCGAGTTTGAAGAGTTGTTGCCACCGCTCGAAGTTGAACTATTCACTGAGGAATTTCCGCCATTGGTCGCTACTGAAGTTATTACCTTATTTGAGGGGGGACCGGTTCTAAAAGATCCTGACGAGTCGACAAACCATTGTTTAGATGGGTTTGCCTTATGAGGTGTTAAGGAGACAAGCGCGCCATTAAAACCTTTTTTATTTTCTATAAACTTATCAAGAGCCGTCGAAACACTTTTGGAAGTTTGACCTAAATGTAATCTTTGAGTTTCATTGGGGAGTGACATATCTAGGAATTTATTTTTTCCCTCTTTAAATGACATCGCATCCAAAACTCTATCTGCAAGTTCACCATTTCCGTATTTCTTTTGTCCCTCGACAAAGCTAAGCAGGGAGTTTGGATCGATATTTTTTCTGAGCCAATCTTTGGCTTGATCATTGCCATCTACAGCCTGTTTGATTTTTTCTAGAATCTCTTCATTTTTTGCAGCCACGCCTTTGAAGGCTTCTTGAAATTCTTGATTATATTTTTCGGCAGACTCTTCTTTTGAGGGGGTTTTTAGAAAGAGTTTGGAGCCCCAGATGAATCGTTCCATTAAAGCGATGTAACGGTCGTCGCCTCCATTGGGCTTTTTCGAGTTTTCAGATTCTTTCTCCTTTTTTGCGTTCTCCAACACGAGCTCGGCCTGTTTTTTATTCACCATGCCCATCATTTGAGCGATGATTTGACTGCTCTCTTTTTCATCGCCGTCTTTCATGGCTTTTTCAATCGCAAGGGGTAGTTTTTCTGCGTATTTCTGGGTGATGGAAGTCTTTGATAAAAAGAAATGTTTCGCGATAAAATCAATTTCTCGTTCAGTGAGTGGGTCGGCTTTTGTTGCGCGTTGCCCTGTCGTTTCCTGAGGGACAGAGCTTGGGGCGTCTGAGTGGTTCTCTGCAAAACTTGAAGAAGAAATAAGAGCCAACGTTAAGACAATGATCGATAGACCGACTTGTATGCGTTTCATAGAACGCTCCTTTTTAAGATCCAACATTAAAAAAAACTGCAACAGAAATGCCACCTTTAAGTGTATTCGTTTTGGCAAATTTTGTAACCGACTAACCACACTGCCGCAACTAGATGAGGTTGAGCGGTTTAATTCGATTTAAAAACTTATTTGGGGCGAAACAAAATTTGTTATGCCTATTTGGGAGGCTTTAATTAATGCTATTAGGTTGTTGAAAAGATTGAATAAGAAGCGTTTTGTAACTTGGCATGTCGAGAGTCAATGCTTTGGTCGGTGTATACTTAAAGTTACCTATCATCTGTTCATCGTTTTTGGTCGAAAAGAGTTATATGAATCACTCTAAAATCTTAGTTCTTATTGCTCTGTGTTGGGGTGTGGTTGGCTTCTGCGATAGTGAAATAATTGATTCTTCTTCGCTGGTTGTTTCAAGTGACGTGTTGTCCACATCAAGCGTTGCCCAAACCAAGGAACCTTTAACCGATTCAAAAAGTGATCTTTTGGGATTTTTGTCAGAATCCCAAAACCCGCTCTCAAACTCTGATACCGGAGAGACGGTAACGAATCCAATCGACCATCTTGAAACTTCTGAAGAGTTCTATTCACCAACGGTCGTTAAATCTCATTTCAAGGGTGGAGCAACTTTGAATGATCAAGATAAATACAGCATTAACTGGGATTCCCAATCCTACGAACCCTATCGTGAGACTGAGTTGGCTAATCAAGAAGACTCCAAGGAGCTTCAACTGTTTCATTCTGCATCCCATGAACAATTGACGTTGTTTGCTCCGAAAAAAAACGAACCTCTTCAAATAAATCCACTCTGGTATGAAGAACCTAAACAATCCTTAGAGCAAAATTCAGAGATGGCTTGGGGATGGAGTTTAGGCCAAAGCCACGGAAAAGAAATCAAGAAGAAGAATTGGCTAGATTGGTGATTCAAATGAGGCGATTACTGGGGCATGGTCGGAGGGTTTTTCTCCCTTGCGCTCATCCCGATCGATTCTAGCTGAAGTGCATGTCTTGGCCATCGCATTAGAAGCTAAAATGAAATCGATTCTAAGACCCTCGTTTTTTTGAAATCCTAAAGCTCGGTAATCCCACCACGAAAAAAAACCAGCCCCTTTTTCGTGTAATCTAAAAGTATCGATAAGGCCCAATTGAGAGATCTCACCTAAAAGATTTCGCTCTTTTGTTGAGCACAAAATCTTTTCTTTCCAAAGAGCCGGATTGTGCACATCAATATCTTGAGGAGCAATATTGAAATCGCCTCCAACAACAAGCCTTTCGTGGTTATCTAGCTCATCCTTGAGGAGCTTTTTAAACCCGTTTAGCCACCCCAATTTGTACTGAAATTTATCCGAGCCCACTTCTTGTCCATTTGGTACGTAGCAGCAAATAAACATCGTGTCGTCTATTAAAGTTCGGATGACTCTAGCGGCGGAATCCTCATAAAAGGGTTCAATGCCTTTTAAAACCTTTGTGGGCGAGCGCTTCGACAGGATAGCGACTCCGTTGTAGGTTTTCTGTCCAAAAACAGAGCACTCGTATCCAGCGGCTTGGATGGCTTCGAAAGGGAACTTTTCCTCGAGGCACTTGAGCTCCTGCAGCAATACCACGTTGGGTTTCTCGCGCGTTAATAACGCTAAAAGTCTCTCAAGCCGAACATTGATCGAGTTGACGTTCCAGGTGACTACTTTAAACATGCGCGGTATCGTAAGAAAGTATGGTCGCAAAGAAAAGAGCAAAATTAGAAAAAATAGTTTTAGGCTACGTGACTACGAAAAATGTGAGAGAGGCCCGTAAGATCGGAGAAGCTCTCATCGACAAGAGATTAGCTGCTTGTGTTAATATAATACCCAATATGATTTCCGTTTATCGATGGCAGGGAAAAGTTGAGAAAGCATCAGAAGTGATTCTTTTGATCAAAAGCACCGTCAATAAAAAGAATAAGATCACTGATGAAGTCAAACGCCTTCACTCCTACACTTTACCTTGTGTTTTATTCTTTGAGACGAAGGGTGGAAATCTAGATTATTCTCAATGGCTGAATCAAGAGTGTTCCTGAACGAACATTTTAGGATGGAGAAGAAAAAATGACAGACAAGAACTTAAGTTTCATGAGAAGCCTCTGCATGGGAAATATTGTCGAGGAGATTCTTTTCCCGTTTCCAAAAGTGAGCGACAACGAACGAGAATTACTAAAAACTACTTTTGATTCGATAGGCTCTTGGCTCAAAGGGCGCGAGACCGAATTTAGAAAATGGGACAAGGCGGGAGAACTTCCCAAAGAATTTCTTGATGAAATGAAGCAGATGGGATTGTTCGGGTTTGTAATTCCCGAATCTTTCGGTGGAGTAGGGTTGTCTTCAACAGCTTACTCAAGAACTATTCAAGAGCTATGTCAGTATGATGGTTCAGTTGCTATTACAGCTGGAGCTCATAGTTCGATTGGGATGAGGGGCTTGTTACTATTTGGCACAGAAGCTCAGAAAGAAAAATACCTCTCAAAACTTGCGACTGGAGAAATGATTGCGGCATTTTGCTTAACTGAAAGCACTGCTGGTTCTGATGCAGCCGGAATCAAAACAAAAGCTATTAAAGAGGGTGAAGATTGGGTTCTAACAGGTGAAAAAATATGGATCACCAATGGGGGGATTGCCGACTTTTTCACTGTATTTGCAAAAACGGATGGCCCAGAAGGGCAAATGACAGCATTTATCGTCACTCGAGATCTTCCCGGCGTTAGCTCCGGACCCCACGAGGACAAAATGGGGCTTAGGGCGAGCAACACCGTTACTGTGAGCTTTGATAATGTGAGGTTAACGAAAGATCATGTTTTAGGTGAAGTTGGAAAAGGCTTTAAAGTGGCGATGAAAATTTTAAACGTCGGACGAACGGGTCTGGGCGGGGGCAGTATTGGAGCTATGAAAAAATCGATTCGTCTCGCTTCTCAACACGCAAAAACTCGTCAACAATTTGGCAAAAACATATCAGATTTCGGTCTTATTCAGCAAAAATTGGGTCACATGGTTGTTGAATGCTATGCCAGCGAAGCTGTGGTTTCGATGGTCGCAGGACTTTCAGATCGGGGATATCAAGATTACGCGGTCGAAGCTGCGATCAGTAAAGTATTTGCTACGGAATGTTTATGGCGCACAATCGACGAGTCCCTTCAAGTGGCCGGTGGGTCGGGTTACATGTCTGAGTACCCCTACGAGCGGATTATGCGAGATTGCCGAATCAATCGAATTTTTGAGGGGACCAACGATATATTAAGATTGTTCATTGCACTAACGGCCATGAATGATGTTGGCACACACTTAAAAGAAGTTGCTCAATCATTAGGGTCGGTGCTTCAAGAACCGATTAAAGGTTTCGGAGTTCTGTCGGAATATGCTCGAAAGCGAGTAACCTATGCGACAGGTATTGGTAAAGCCACGATGACCAAAGCGCATCCATCGTTGAAAGAACAAGTCGAAGTGTTCGAGGATTGCACTAAAAAATTAGCTTCGTTTGTTGATAAACTACTTCGAAAGTATGGAAAAAATATCGTCGGTAAACAGTTCGCCACTCGTCGGTTGGCGGATATCATGATTGATCTGTTTGCTTTAGCTTGCGTAATAAGTCGAGTTACTGCTTCTATTGAGGAAAAAGGCCTTGAGGCGAGCAAAAAAGAGCATGAAATATTGCAAGTGTTTGCGGGCCAGGTTTCTCGCCGAGTAAAAAGTAACTTCAATAAAATAGACGACAATGATGATGAACAGATTATTTCTCTGGCTCTAGATGCAGTCGAAAAAGAAGGATATCAGTGGGATACTATCTAGACAGCAGATCACTAAAGTCGGAATTGTTTTCATAAATTTTTCGGTACCAATGGTAGGTACTAAGAACGTTGGCTACATAGTCTCGCGTCTCGCGAAAAGGAATCAAGTCTATCCAAAGTATTTTATCTTCTCTCGGGTAGCGTTTTTCCCATGTTTTGGCTTGTTCTTCTCCCGCATTGTAAGATGCCAGAGTTAAAGAGAGGTCTCCATCCATTTCATCCAAAACTTTTTCAAGATATCTTGAAGCTATAGAGATGTTGGTCTCGGGGTCGAGTAGGTTGAAACTGTCGTTTGGAAAAAGAACTTTTACAGTCTCTGGATTCATTTGAAGCAGTCCTTGAGCGTTAGCAGGTGACACTGCTTTGGGATTAAAAGAGCTCTCTCTGCGGGCGATAGCAAGCAATAGGTAAGTGTTGGCTCTGCGTTTGTATTTTTCAAAAATAGAGAGGTAGGCTTCGGGGAAATTGGCAGTGATTGATTCTTTGGAGATAAGCTCAGGATTAAACATGAGAATGCCCGGCATCTGCATCACTTTGGCGTGCGGATCACCCAATTGGGCAAGATAAACTCTTAAGTCTGCTTCGAGAATTTGAGGTTGAGTTAATAGCCAGTCTACAAGCAAATGGCTACTTTCTGTGAAACCAAACTTGGACAGAATTTCCGCGCTATAGATATCGTCGTTAAACTTTTTATATTTCTTGGAACGCGTGGGAAAAGTTAAACTCCTAGAAAACTCTGGGATGGGCTCACGATTCTCTTGGTGAGATGCCACTAAGTTATGAAATGAAAATCGATGCTGAGAATTTAGGCGGTTTAAAGCTTTAGTAACCCCCTCCGAATCGGCCATAGCTTTTTTCACGCGGTAAGTCCAATAAGCAGCTCGTCCGGAGTATGCGTCTGTGGCGCGAATTTTATTTAAAACCACCAGAGCTTCGGGCAGTTTGTTGCCTAAGTAATAAAAAATGCCAGCACGGGTGAGAAAGTTTTCTCGGTCGACCGGCGAGGTTTTCGTACAAAGACCGCCCTTTTCATACAGGGCTGCTAAAACAGTAAATAAATCGCTGTTCGGTAAGTAGTCTTCAAGCGTCGCGGCAGTGGCGATGGCAATATTATTAGGGCACTTTTTTTCATCGATCGATTTTTTTGAAATCTGTAGAAGCTGTTCTTGGTTTAGCGGAAGCAAACCCTTGAGTAAATTTGGAATAGGGCTTTTTTTAAGCGCTTTCCAGTTCGTGATCTGATTCCCTTTCCACGCAGGTATCATTGGCACGAGTGGTTTTACTACAGAGGGATGATAAACTGCTTTTTTTTGCGTCAGTAACTTTTTCAGCGTTTTTATTTTTTTGATCGGTGAGCAAAGGGGGCTTGGGTTTGTTTTTTTACAATGGATTTTGGCCATTTCTATCGCTGCCGTTAATTCGCTCCCGTCTCTCAAAAGAGAGTCAAAAGCAGCTGCTAGTGGATATTCGGGATCATTTTGATAATCCCTCGGAGTGGAATCATTTTCTCGGCGAAAAGAGGCAGAAGAGCAGCTCATCAAAGTGAACAGATAGATTGCGATCAGAAAAAATTGAATCATCTAGTGTTTTTTTCCTGCTGGGTCAGTTTGTCCAAGTGGCTCAAAGTATAGCTTAAGCTTTCGGCAATTGACAAAGTCCTTGTGGTGCAACGTTAAGAGCCGAATTAAACCGCGCCGATAAGTTTTGATATGCGATCACACCGGTTAATTCCACAATCTGAGAGTCGGTTAAAAAGCTTTTAAGTTGTTTAAGATGCTCATCTGTGACTGCACTTTGAGTTTGTGTCATGGCCTCCGCGTATTCGAGAGCCCACTTTTCTTCTCTTGAAAACAGGGGACTATCTTTCCATTTATCCAAAGACCAAATCCTATCTTGGTTTTTTGAGCGCTCTAGATAGAGCATTGAGTTGATATCGATGCAAAACTGACAACCGTGAATTTGAGCCACTCGAACCATAACCAAGCTACGAAGCTCTTCGGAGATTGGAGAATTTTTGCGATTGATGGCCAAGTAATAGGCTAAAAAAGTTAGACTTTGCCAAAACGAGTACCCCCAAAGAAGACTGGGGTTTAAAATTTGGCCAAATTTCTTTTTTTGAAAGTAGAAAATGATCTGTAATATCCAAGGGTAATCTGTTGGGTTTTTATAGGGAATTCTAGAGGCCATGTTCAAAGTATCGCTGAAAAAAAAAGAGAAGGGTAACGTTTAGAATAATGCAGCGGGTAAATAGTCATTCTTAAGTTGCCAAACAAGAAGCTACCCAAGTAAGGTATAGAAGTTTCTTTGGGGGGCTTCCTATGAAAAAAATAGTAGCGATTCTAATCCTTTGCTGTTGTCCCATATTGGCGATTTCGTCCAACTCCGAAACTTCCCTGCGGACTGCAAATTGTCAAAAACCTCTCCTTGGTGAGCTAGCGAAAGCGAATGCTTTGCCAGACCCCATCCTTAGGGAAACTGAAAAATCGCGATTAAATTTTTATCTGGGACGTTGTGCGTTTTTAGAAGAGGAGACCGATGTTTCTGTCTCTTTTTTCGAACAAGGGGAAAAAAACGCAGAAGCAGCTCTAGGTATCAAAGCTGATGAGCCCATAGCTCTTTTTTGGTGGATCGCTAATAAAGGAACTCTTGCCGACATTTCAAGGAGTGTCACTGCTCTAAGAATCATAAAAATGATTGAAGACAAACTCATCCTGATCAGTGAAAAAGCACCTGATTATGGCTATGCCGGGGCCTATCGAGTCTTAGGCAAAATTTATGACAAGGCTCCCCGATTCATATCGATAGGGTCTTCCTCCAAAGCTGAAAAGTATTTGAAGAAAGCCGTAGAGAAGTTCCCTGATTTCCCAGGGAACATTATTGCTTTGGCAGAGTTTTATAATGACGATGACCAAAAGGATGAGGCCAAAAAAATTCTCCAGCCCTTGATTGAAAGCCAACAGATCCAAAAAGGGGATTACGGTCCTTTCAATGTGGAAAAGGCTGAATGGGAGCAAATTGTGAACAGATTAACCGCTACTTGGAGAGCAAAGAGTGAGTGAAAGACACTTTGATTACGATTGTGTCTTTGTAGGGGGGGGGCTTGCAAATTCCCTCATGGCCTACTGGATAAAGTTGGGAAATCCCAAACTCCGAGTTCTTATTATCGAAAAGAACGATACTTTGGGAGGTAATCACACGTGGTCTTTTCATGAAAAAGACCTCTCTCCAAAAGAGTTTAAATTTATTGAGCCCTTTGTCTCAAAAAAATGGGACGGTTACTCCGTTAGTTTTCCTAAACATCAACGTGAGCTTCAAACAGCTTATTTTTCAGTTCGCTCCGAAGAATTTAATGAAAAAGTTAAAACCGTGGTCGATGTTGAGTTTAGTACGGAAGTAGTCGGGGTAGCGGCTCACAATGTGACTGGCAAAGGCGGAAAACAATGGTCGTCTTATTTGGTTATTGATGGAAGGGGTTTTGGGGTCTGTGAAGATCAAATGGTGGGATATCAAAAATTTGTGGGGATGGAAGTGGAATTGGAGAATCCCCATGGGCTCACAAAACCTATTCTGATGGATGCCACCGTAGAGCAGAGGGATGGATTTAGATTTTTTTACTGTTTGCCCTGGGATCAGCAGCGTCTTCTGATTGAAGATACCAGGTATTCTGACGGGGCATCGATAGATCTCGTTGAGTTTAGAGAAGAGATCACAAAATACGCTCAGAAAAAAGGATGGAAAATTAGAACTATTCAACGAGAGGAAGTAGGGGCACTCCCTATTCCACTTCGTGCTAAATATCTTCCCTCCAATAAGGGGGTACTCGAGGCTTGGGTTCCAAGGTTAGTTCCCTGTGTCGGAGTTCGGGGAGGGTTTTTCCATTCTACGACGGGTTACTCTCTTCCTGATGCGGCTCGAGTTGTAGCTCAGTTGGTAAATTTGGATCTCAAATATGAAGTCGTGTTTCCAGCAGTTGTTAAATTGGCCAAAGCGACTGCTAGGCGGCAGTGGTTTTTCAGATTGCTTAATCGAATGGTATTTCAGGGCAGTGAACCCAAGAATCGTTATAAAATACTTGAATTCTTTTATCGAATGCCCAGAGGATTAATTGGCCGATTTTATGCTGGTAAAATGTGGCCTACCGATTATATCCGAATCTTTTTGGGAGCCCCCCCGATTAAAATCAGGTCAGCTTTAAATTGCATTCTCCACAACCGGGAGAGAGTCAGTGCATAAAATGGAATCTGGACTATTACCTAAGCAGAATGAAATTGAGTCCATTCTTGCTCTTAATTGGGGAGGGGAAGTGGCAGAGGTCATGGACTCTTACCTTTTGAATCCGTTGAGGGAGTTTCTCGACCGCCCGAGCAAAAAGATTCGGGGACGAATGGTAGAAATTGGATTTCGTTTGGCTGCAGGTGGGGATGTCGAAACAGAGTTTCTAAAAAATAGGCAATGGATTGAGAGTGCTAGTAATCTTCTTGAATCCCTACATTCTGCTTCTCTCATCATCGATGACATTCAGGACAATAGCCACGAGCGGCGCGGAGAACCTACCGTTCACCGAAAACATGGAATGCCTCTCGCACTGAATGCGGGGAATTGGCTCTACTTTTGGCCATTGCAAAATATCGATGAATGGGACGTAGAGGATTCGGTCAAACTAAGAGTTTACCGAGTTTGTCACAAGGGGCTTTTGCGGGCCCATTTTGGGCAAGCTTTAGATGTGGGACTCAACATTTTCGATGTCCCTCAAAACAAAATCAAATCGACTTGCCTAGCGTCTCTTGAACTAAAAAGCGGTGCTTTGATGGCCATGGCTCTCAGTTTAGGCGCTGTTCTCGGTAGCAAAAATCGGGAGCTTGATATTATTTGCGATCGATTTGGTCATGCATTTGGAATTGCTTTGCAAATGTTTGATGATGCTGGAAATGCTTCTCAAAAGGGACCGAAACAGTACGAGGATCTTCTTTTGAAAAGGCCCTCTTGGTTGGTTGCAGTTGCAGCTCACTATCTTTCGGAAAGTGATTTTCAGCGTTTTAAAAATGCAACAATTCTTTTGCCTAACACGGAAAGCCTTGAAAATCTTTTGAAAGAATTGGGGCTCATCGATTTGGCTAGGATTGAAGCCAAGAAATATCTAGAGCAGTCTTTGAAGTTATTAAATCATCCATATTTGGAAACTAAAGCCAGTGTAAAGAAACAGATTCAAGAACTGGCAGATCTTTTAGTGAGGGCCTATGTCTAAGCAAAAACAAGCAGCAGTCATTGGAAGTGGTTTTGGTGGTCTTGCGGCAGCCATTCGTCTACAGTCAGCTGGGATTCAAACGACGATTTATGAGAAACGAGACATCCCAGGTGGAAGGGCCTATGTTTTTAAACAAGATGGCTTCTCCTTCGACGCCGGACCGACAGTCATCACTGCCCCAGAGGCATTGAAAGAGCTTTTTGAATTGTCCGGAAGAAAACTTGAAGACTATTGTGAACTTATTCCGGTAACCCCTTTGTACCGGCTCTTTTGGGAAAATGGATACTCGTTCAACTATACAACAGATTTGGAAGAGACTCGTCGTCAGATTGAAGCCAAGTCGCCGGGAGATGCCAAAAATTACGAGAGATTTTTAGCTTATTCAAAAGAAGTGTTTGATGCGGGATACACTGAGCTAGCTCATGTGCCTTTTTTAAATTTTTGGAGCATGGTCCGTGTGGCCCCTGAGCTGGTGAAACTTCAAGCTCAACGCAGTGTTTATTCGATGGTCAGCAAGTACATCAAAGACCAACAATTGAGAGAGGCATTTAGCTTTCACTCATTATTGGTGGGGGGGAACCCTTTCAACACGAGCAGCATTTACACTCTCATCCATTATCTCGAGCGAAAATGGGGGGTCTTTTTTGCAAGGGGCGGTACACATGCTCTCGTGATGGCTCTCGTGAAGTTGTTTGAAGAATTGGGCGGAAAAATTCATTGCAATGCAGAAGTCGAGGAAATCACGACCCGTGACGGAAAAGTTACTGGTATTAGAAATAAAAAAGGGGAAGTGACTCCGTTTGATCTTGTTGTCAGCAATGCGGATGTTGCTCACACTTACCGGCACCTACTCAAACAGACGAATGAACTAGAAAAAACACGAAGAAAGATTGAGAACATGCATTACAGCATGTCTCTCTTTTTAATTTATTTCGGCACGAATAAAAAATATCCTGGAATGGCTCACCACAACGTTTTGTTTGGACCGAGGTACAAAGGGCTTCTGAACGATATTTTTTCAAAAGGCGTGTTACCGGAGGATTTCTCACTTTACCTCCATTGCCCAACAGTAACCGATCCTTCGTTGGCCCCAGAAGGGTGTGAGAATTTTTACGTCCTTTCACCAGTAGCGCACTTAGGGAAAATGGATATCGATTGGAAAGTAGAGGGCCCCAAGTATGCGGACAAAATTCTCAACTATTTAGATGAAAGGTACATTCCTGGTTTGAGAAAGCATCTTGTTACTCAGAGAATTTTCACTCCTGAAGATTTTAAAACAGAGTTGAATGCTCATCACGGGTCAGCTTTCTCGCTTGAGCCAAGACTTACCCAGAGTGCTTATTTTAGAACCCACAATAGAGATGAAAAAATCCAAGGGCTTTATTTTGTGGGTGCCGGTACCCATCCTGGGGCTGGAGTTCCTGGAGTCGTCGGTTCGGCAAGAGCCACGGCTGATCTTGTTCTGCAGGATATGCAGGACAAAATTGAGATAAAGCCCTCTGACAAATCTGTCCTCGACCATTGCCAAAAAATGATCGAAGTAGGGTCAAAAAGCTTTTCGTTCGCATCGAAACTATTTGATAAGTCTGCCCGAGAGGCTGCCTTCTGTCTGTATGGGTGGTGCCGATTTTGCGACGATGAAATCGATAAAGCCACGACGGACAAAGAAGCGAAAGTTGAAAAGTTAGCACAATTGACTGAAGCAGCTTATGAGAAACAAAGTTCTTTACCGGTCGAATTTAAAGCTTTGGGCTTGATAGCAGATCAATACCAAATTCCATCGTATTATCCCTCTGAGTTGATTGAGGGGATGAAAATGGATGTGCAGGGAACAAAGTATCAAACACTCAAAGATTTAGACCTCTATTGTTACAGAGTGGCTGGCGTCGTTGGGCTTATGATGTCTCATGTCATGGGAGTCAGTGAACAAGAGGCTCTTCGCAATGCTGCGGATATGGGTTCTGCTATGCAGATGACCAATATTTCTCGAGATATTGTCGAAGATTTCCAAATGGGAAGAGTCTATCTTCCTTTGGATTGGTTGAAAGAAGTCGCTGTAGATCCGCAAGAAGTGGGTCTCGCCAAGCACCGACAAGCTATTGCCTATCTTGTGAGAAGATTGCTTAAGCACGCTGAGCAGTATTATGAATCTGGAAATAAGGGGCTAAGGTATCTTTCGTTTCGTTCGGCATTGGCAGTGGCTGTAGCAAGTTGTGTGTATTCGGCGATCGGGAAGAAAGTCATTCGCCGGGGTGAAAAAGCTTGGGATACTCGGACAGTAGTTTCCCCTTTGGAAAAAGTCGGCTGTGCGTTTAAGGGATTGGGACTAGTTCTTATGACCCTACCTTACAGGTTGGCTAGACCCTGGAAGCGGAGTATGATTACAACACTATGGAAACAAGCATGGATTCAACCCGAAACTTTATAGAAGATATCGTCTTCTACGCTCGTCGAATGGGTACATTCGAGAGAGAAGATTGGTATGTCTATTTTGCGTGGGTCGGATTAATGATGGGGCTTTTGGTCTCTATCTGTGGGTTTGTCGCTGTTGGATACTTCAATGGAGTTCAATATCCGTCCTATGTTTGGAATCTTCCCATAGGTACCGTGATCTTTATCGTAGCCATATCTTTCGATACGATTGGTCATCGTTCTGCTTATAAGGTGGCGCTCAAAAAAGGAGAAGCTTTAGTTCATCACATTACGATTGCGGCTGGAATTTCAAGCTGTGTTCTTCTTTGTTTGGCTTATACGTGGCCTGAGTTCTTGAAGATCCCCGCTCTGTGCATGGTTGGATTATCGGTATTTTACAGTGTAATCGACGAAGCGATGCACTGGTTCCGGTTTTATCAAGGCAACTCGGATCGTGTAGAGATGTGGAGTCACTTTTTCATTTTCGTTGGGCATACCATTCAAATAGCGACTTGGAGTTACTGGTTCTTAATGGGTTATCCAGGCGTCAAAGAAACATTGCAGTATCTTCCTCTCTAGGAGGTATCCATGTTAGGTGTCATCGGGGGTACTGGACTCTATAAAATGGAGGCCCTGAAGGGTATTAAAAAAGTCAACGTCGACACCCCCTTTGGGAAACCTTCCGCAGACATCACTTTAGGAAATTTTGAGGGGAGAGAAGTTGCTTTTTTGCCTCGTCATGGAGCCCACCATGAATTGCTTCCAAGCGAAATCAATTATCGAGCCAATGTGTGGGCGCTTAAGTCCTTGGGAGTTAAGCGCATTGTTAGTGTGTCGGCTGTAGGAAGTCTAGAAGCTGATATCCGTCCGGGGGAACTTGCGATTCCAAATCAGTACGTCGATTGGACAAGGGGGAGAAGGGCTTCCACTTTTTTCGGAGAAGGTGTAGTAGCTCATGTTTCGACAGCTGCTCCGACTTGTCCTTACCTCACCCAAAGTGTTTTGGATGCAGCTTCTGAGTTGGATATCCCAATACACTCCGGAAAGACCTACGTTTGTGTTGAAGGGCCGCGCCTTGGGACGCGGGCTGAGAGTTTCTTTTTAAAAAATAATGGGTGCCATTTGGTCGGTATGACCAATGTTCCAGAGGTTTTTCTGTGCCTCGAGGCTCAAATAGCGTACTGCACTCTGGCGGTTGTGACCGATTACGATTGTTGGATGGATGATCCAAATAGCCACGTGAGCGTTGATAAAGTGATGGCCCTTTATATGAAATCGATTGATACGGTTCAAAATGTGTTAAAAAAACTTTTTGTCCTTCCTGCAAATGAGGAAGAGTCTCCAAGCCGGAGAGCTCTTGTTGGTTCGTTGGTGACCCAATCGATTCCTGCATCAAAAGTAGAGATGGTTCGTGTGTTAAAATTATAAAATGAATTTTGCTAAAAAAATCTCAATCATTGTTCCGGTAGGCCAATCTGATGAGAGTTGGCGAAGTTTACTTTCCGATTTAAAGCCAATTAGAAAGTCGGCTGAATTTATTTTTTGTGGTCCCAAAGCCTTGGAGTTCCCCGAAGATTGGAAAAATTTTTCTAATGTGAGGTTTCTGAGAACTCCCAATGGACGTGCGAGGCAAATGAACTTCGCTGCAGCGCAAGCTAGTCGAGATGTCTTGTGGTTTCTTCATGCAGACTCAAAGTTTACTCCAGACACTTTAAGCTCATTAAAAGATCTGATGAAAAGAGAAATAAAAGGAGTGCATTTTTTTAATTTGGGATTTTTTGATGGACCACCTTGGATGGTAATTAACACTCTGGGGGTTTGGTTTCGCTCCCACTTTCTAAAGCTCCCCTTTGGTGATCAAGGTTTCCTGATGGAAAAGAGTTTATTTGAAAAACTAGGCGGGTTCCCAGAGAGTGCACCTTTTGGAGAAGACCACTTGTTAATTTGGAAGGCTCATGAGTTGGGAAGCCCAGTTACACCTATTTCTGGAAAATTGTTAACGAGCGCCAGAAAATATGTGAGTCAGGGATGGTTGACCACAACGTGCAAACATCTTTATTTGACACTTGCACAGAGCAAGCAAGAACTGCGAAGAATAGTAAAAGTCAAAAAGGGAATTTCATGATTGGGTTAGCGGTGTTTGTCAAAACCCCAGGGCTTTCTCCTATTAAGACAAGATTGGCTGCTAGCGTGGGCAAGCAAAAGGCCGAAGATTTTTATCGTTTATCTTGTGATTGGACGAGCCAGTTGTTGGTTCAAGTTCAGCGTCAAAGCTCGGTTCAGGTTTTTTGGGCAGTTGCCGAATCCGAAGCTTTATCCTCTGACTGTTGGAAGAAGTTTCCAACGCTTTATCAGGGCGAGGGAGAATTGGGAGATAGACTATATCGAGTTTATGAGAACTTGTATCATGATTTTGGAGCTGCTGTAGTTTTAGGGGCCGATTCTCCGGAGTTGCAACCCGACTTTATTTTAAAAGCAATTCAAGAATTGGAAAGCCCGTCCGGTCATCCTTTTGTTCTTGGTAAAACGCACGATGGCGGTTTTTATATTTTAGGTGGCAAAATGCCTCTACCCAAAAAAGTGTGGACATCTGTTGCTTACAGTCAAAACACCACTGGAAATGCCATCGAAGAAAAACTTCAATCTCTGGGAAAGGTTCAGAATTTACCCTTGTGTGCAGATGTGGACACTTTGGATGACTTAAGAAGTGTTCTGAAGCGAATCCAGAACACATCGTCGGAGAAGTATTCTAGTCTTCTCGCCCTCCAATTAATTTGAGATAATGAATTGCGTGGAAATAGCACTCTACATTTTCTCCCTCATTGGTTCAGGAGTTGGGTTCATGACCCAGATGTTGACTTCTGGTTATTGGACAACTGCATTCAGTCATGACGTGTTCTATTTCTCTGTTAACTTGGCAACCTATTTCTTGGCATTAGGCCTTGGTAGCCTGTTTTCAAATCGTTTTGAGAAACCCTCATTGCGTCAGTTGGCTTATGTCATTGTAGCCCTGAATTTGGTGTGTGGAATAACTATTCCATTTTTGAGAGAAAGCATAAAGCACTTCGGTAACAATATCTTATTCCCTCAACTCGTCGTGATGTGCGCAGGGCTACTCAATGGCATGGTGATTCCGATCACTTTAAAGATGGGGGAGAATTATCGACGAATGTCCTTGGGGTTGCTTTTCTTTATTGATTATAGTGCCGCAACTATTTTTGCTTTGCTTTTTACTTTTGTTTTTTTGATTCCCTTAGGCTATTCCCGCACTTCGCTGCTATTGTCACTGACAGCGACTGGTCTTGCTGCTTTACTTTTACTGTTTCAAAAACAATTTACTAGAAAAGATATATTGGCTTTTTCGATAGTTTTAAGTGTTCCTGTAGGGGGCTTTTTTTATTCAGGAGCTCACGTGGCCCCTAAAATGGACAGAAGTGGAATTGCAAAAATAACTTACAGCGAGCAGAGCCACTACCAAAAAATAATTCTGACAGAGGAAGAGCAACAAGATTTTGGAGATGGGTTGGGCGTTGAACACGTTCTGTATTTGGACGGCTTTGTCCAGTTTAGCAGTGATTCAGAGCAAAACTATCATCTTTGTCTCGCTGATATTCCCCTTTTAGCTGCGACTCACCAAAAAAGGCACCCCTCTCGGGTTTTGATTTTAGGGGGCGGAGATGGGCTGGCAGCTCGAAACTTTCTTAAAAATCCCTCGATTAAAAAAGTAACTTTGGTCGAACTCGATCCTTCGATGATTCGCTTGGCAACTCATCACTCGATTCTTAGAAAATATAATCAAGACTCCCTTCGAAATACGAGGGTGGAAGTCGTTGTTGCAGACGCATTTCGATGGGTCAATGAGAACCGAAAGCAGCTTAGAGGTGAGTTCGATCTTATTATTGTGGATTTTCCAGCTCCGAAAAATCTTACTTTAGCCAGATTGTTTTCAGCGGAGTTTTATCGCGCTGCTTTTGAAATGCTGAGTCCGGGTGGATTTATATCCATTCAAGCGGGCCCTTCGTTTTCCTTTGATGATCCCAAGGGAATGACTCTATCTAAAGTCACTACTTCTATTTTGAAAACGATTGAGTCGCTAGGGTACTTTGCTTTCCCCTACATTGTGACTCAGGATAATGAAGCTTTCGTTCTTGCAACAGCTGACGGTACTTTTGAGATGGATCAATTTAGTCGTAAAGCTGGAATTTATTCGAAGGGGACGATGGCGCTGTTTTGTAAATATGATGCTTCATGGGTTAGACCCGAAGTTGAAATTAATACTCTGAACACCCTTAAATTAAGCACTTACATGATGGATTGGTTTAAGCGAGCTGGTGATAAATTTTTCTATTATCGAGGCAACAGTTTAGTGTTTTTACCAGAGTAGTCACTGAAGGTTTACGCATTCAGAAGTAAGAGAAACTTCTAATCCTGGCATTTCGGTGGGGTAGGGTAGTACAACGCTTGAACCTAGAGTTTCATTTGATTTGATGAGAACGGCTCCGTAAATGGCTTCTTTTTTCGCTCTGCTCAACATATAAAAGTTACAGTGTTTGGCGACAGGACTCTTATTAGTGGCCGTAAAAAAAAGATAAAAAAAGCCTGGGGAATAGTCGAGAGTGTGGCCACACAGTAGCTCAACACTTGAAACGGGCTGTTGGTTGGTACAGGTGAATTTGGGAGAATTGTGAAATTTGAAAGTGTCACTTAATATTACAGAACCCGAAAATAATGCGAACAGAACCAGAGATGTTCTCGGATAACGTGAAAAGGGTGACCGAGGGTTGGGCTGTTGAATATAGAGGGTCATTAACCAAGCAGATAAAAGAGTGACTATTGTGTAAAAGCCTAAAAAAGCCCAAGGATAGATGCTTGGGGCAAGTCGATTAAAACCTTCAATGCAGGCCAGCTTTGAACAGTTGGGATCTGCGACACCGGAAAATACAAATCGTGAAACAAATAAACCCACGATTGTAATTAAGCTTGTTAACAATAAAGGAGCTTTATGGGATCTAGGAAGAGCTTTCAGAAAGAAAATAGCCACTGGCAAAACAAAAAGTGGGTAATGATTTAAAATAAAAGTAAGAGTGTTCATTCCAGGGGTAAAACGCCCCTCGGCCGTTCCGAAAACAGAGGCTTTAAAAAAACTAAACCAAACTGCATCTAGAGTCCAAACTAAGGCCTGCGGTAGTGCTAATGCTAGTGAGCTTAGGACTATTTGGGGACTCTCTAGGAGACCCCCAAGGCCGATTCCCAGATAGGCTAAAAGGCAGAAAGAAAAGAAAAGCCCTTGAGACCATGTAAACTGTGAAGCTAGATATAGACCGTAACCAAAATAGAAAAAGATAAGAAGAAGTGAAAGCCACTTAAGCTTTGTGTTTTTCGTGATTGAAGGCATGGATTGATCCCAAAGTTTAATAGTGGAAGTGTTTTATTTTTTCCCCTTTTGTTCCGATATCGGTCATCGCTTCAATGCCTATCTGCAAGTGAAGATCAACGTATTTTGCAGTCACTTGCTTGTCACTGTCCTCCGTTTTTACTCCTTCTGGGGTCATTGGGACATCCGATACGAGCAAAAGTGCACCTCGCGAAATTTCATTGACCAATCCAACCGAAAAAAGAGTTGCAGTTTCCATGTCAATGCCGATGACTCTTAAGTCTGTGAGCCTTTGGCGAAATTGAGTATCATGTTCCCACACTCGTCGGTTGGTTGTGTATACAACTCCTGTTCGATACTCTACACCAGCTTTGACTATTTTTTCTGATACGAATTTGTGAAGTTTGAACGAGGGCATCGCTGGAACCTCTGGAGGAACGTAATCATTTGAAGTCCCCTCTCCACGGATAGCAGCAATGGGTAAAATAAAATGACCAATTTCAGTTGATCTTTTGATCCCTCCACATTTTCCAAGGAAAAGAACTGCTTCAGGTTTAACAGCTGTGAGAAGATCCATTATCGTTGCAGCATTGGCTGAGCCAATCCCAAAATTGATAATGGTCAGCCCTTGAGCATTGGTAGCTGTCTGCATGGGGCGGTCTTGCCCCCTCACGGGGACATTGAAGATTTGAGAAAATTTATGAACATAGTTGTGGAAATTGGTGAGCAAAATATATTTTCCGAAATCCTCTAAAGGAGTTCCGGTGTATCGAGGCAACCAGTTTTTGACGATGAGTTCTTTATCGTGCATAGGACCCCACTTAAAAACGTCTAGCTCTATTGTACTACGATTTTCATGAAAGAGGGCTTGCAATGACTGTGTTGTTTACAACTGTAAAAAAAATAGACAAAGAACATGATTGTGTTCTCCTGTTTTAAGGCTAAACAAGTGACAAAATAAAGGCATCCTGATTGCATTTTGAATACGGTATACTTAAGAGTGTCCAAAACGAATGGGAGTTGTCTATGAGACAAAGTAAGAGACGGTTGAGTTTTCTGGCTTTAGCCCTTCTTGTGGTCTTTACTGGATGCATGCGGCAGTATCCTCAAGCAGATGGTGAATACTTACAAGGTGGTGGCGGTTTAGGTGGGGCGGGGCTCAATAGTTCAGTGTTCTCAGGACAGGGTTCCAGTGCCGGTGGTAGCGGTTCCCTTGGTAGTCTCACGCAAGCAGACACGTCGGCGCTACAAAACGTCGTGGGTGCCGCAAATGCAGTTTCGGTTAAGAATGACGCTAACGCCCAAGCTTTGGGTATCGATTCAGCAATTAGTCAGGAATTGATTCGGGAGATTAATCAGATCAGAGCGCAGGAACGTGAAGGACAAAATATGACTGAAGCGAAATGGTTAATGGTTGGAAAAATAATTGAAAGCTGTAGTGCAAAAGCTTCGGCTCTGTTTCCTAAACCCGGAGAACCTTTAATAGGTGATTGGAGCGGTAGGGGTGCCTGTGGCATTGGAAACTTTGCTATCAATGGCCCTGGAAACAAACAAGTTTATACTGGAAAAATCGGTGGAGCTGACCTCTCGGTCGCAGCCTATAACGATGGTCGATTTGAAGCGCGTTCTAGCTTTGCGAGTGGGTCCGGCACGGACAACAGTCTTCCCGGGGAAAAAAGTGGTTCAGGGGTTTTGACGAGACAAATTGCTAGGGCCACCAAATATGGCACACAGTATGATCCGTGTAAGGCCAAGATTGAATTAGTGAATGCTCGAAGCCCCATACCCGAAAATTATAAAACTGCTATGAAAGTGATGGGTGGGTGCTATCGCAATGCAATGGCATTGATGGGGATGGAATCGGTTTTGAACAAAATGAATCCTCAGTTAGCTCAAGCGCTTTTTCAACAGATGCTGAAATAATCTAAAATTTAAACTAAAATGGTCCCCTAACTCGCAATGAGAGAGGGGCTATGGCTACATCCAAAAAAAGTGGTTTAAAAAAGCTTTTAATCGCGGCAGGAATCTTCTTAGGAATTTTAGTTCTATTCCTAGCCAGTATTCCCTTTTGGTTCGATATTGACAGTTACCGGCCTCTTCTTATTTCCCAAGCTCAAAATCACATTCAGGGAAAAATTCAGTTAGGTAAGCTGAGTCTTTCAGTTTGGGGAAAAATAAAAATCAAAGTAGATGGAGCTGAATTGAGTGATGCCAACCATCAAAAAATGATCAGCGTTCAATCGGCCTCAGCAGAGATTCCTCTTCAATCCATATTCAATTCAAAACCTTCTTTGGCAATTAGGCTGGAGAACCCAGAAGTTTTTGTTGTAAAAGATAAGAATGGAAAACTTAATTTACTTTCATTAATTCCTGAGAGTTCGAAGTCAAATTTAAAACCGAGCGATGAAGTCACCAAAGAAACAGCTAAGACCACTGCTTATTCAACCGAAAAAGTTGCACTTCCTGCATTCTTAATGGCCTCAGAGTTGAATCTTATTTTAGCTAACGCTCAGTTCACTTATTCGGACCTAGCCCGCCAACAAAAGACTCGTTTACAGGATATCTCGATTGAGATGCTCAATGTTTCTTTGACAAGCCCATTTGAGATCAATGCAAAAGCCGAGCTGAACACTCGAATAGGCGAAATGCTAGCCATAAAAGGGCCTTTGCAATTTAAAAGTAAAGTGAACCCACAAAATCGGACGGGAAGATTTGATTTTCAGATGCCAGGCTTAGACTGTGACGGAAAAATTAAAATCACGTCGGTCGATACAATGTCGGGTGAAGTGGATTTAACCTCGAAGCGTATCGATTACGGAAATTGGATGACAAAAGCTGCTGGGGCGGTGCTGATTACAAATCTATCCGGGAAAATCATCTTTACTCCCAGTGTTTTTAATTTCTCGTCTGTAACCTTTAATGTTTTAGGGGGGGCGGGATCAGCTGTGGGGAGAGTCAACATGGGAAGAACCACTCCCGATTATAACTTTAAGTTGTCAATTAAAGGGCTAGAACTTGATCAAGCTGCAGCTTCTCAGTCTGAACTGTTAAAGAACATGTTTAAAGGCAAGGCAGACTTTGAAATATCGGGTCGTGGTCAAAGTTTTGACCCAGTTATTGCAAAAAAGGAATTTGTAGCGACGGGTTCGTTAACTATCAATGAGGCTAAACTTGCCTCCATTGATCTTGGCCAAATGGTCGAGAAAGGGCTTGGAGAATCTCTTGTTAAAGTATTCGAACAGGTTCCTTTGTTAAAAGGTAAGCCTATTTCAAAAATGGGGCCTATTGACTCCGAGTATGAGTGGGTTCACGGAGATTTCAATATTCAAAATGGCGTGTTTAAGTCGCCCAATCTTGAGTCAAAAGCTAAGACTAAAAAAGGCTTAGATTTTAAGGGGGCTACGGAGCTTAAGCTTGATGATTGTTCTTTAAAGGCTCAGTGGCGCATCATCGACACTTTCAACCTAACCCGCGTTCGTGACATTTCGGTCGAGCAGGGGGGAATCAAAGTCGAGCATATTTTGGCCCAGGGCAATAACCCTGTCTCTTTCCCCATTGAGCTTCAGGGGCCGTGTGGTTCACCTAAAGTCAATTATGAGGCCATGACCGGTGAACTTCTCAAGATTGCTTTGCAGAACGCTGGTAAGGGGTTTACTCAAAAAGCGAAACAAGAGATCACTAAGAAAATCACCGAAGAGCTACCCAAAGAGGTGGCCAAGCCTATTCAGGACGCTCTTAAAGGGATTTTTGGAAAATAAAACCCAAGGCTCGACAAGTCACTTAAGATATGGCTCAATACGAGCTTGCCACTTGAAACTCTGGATTATTGGGGCGTCGACAAGTGGTAAGTCACTGGATTTTGATTCCAGCATTCCCAGGTTCGAATCCTGGCGCCCCAACCAGGTCCAAAAACTAAACTTCTACCAATTTACAACTTGGGTCGTTGAGCAAGTGGCTGTATTTCCAGCTTCATCTCTAACTGTTAGAACGATCGGATACGATCCATTCGTATAGATAGCGAAGTATGAACTCGTGGGATCGTTGTAATAACTGTAAGAGGTCTGCGCGTGATTGTAGGGGGATTGGGTGTTCTTACCCGTTTGAATTAGAACCAATCTTACAGTTCCAACACCGGCTCCTGATGGGACCACAGCGCGAGCTAAGAAAAACTCACCCGGTGCTGAAGGATTCGGGCTTGTAACTGCCGAGCAGGATAAGTTGCTCGAGTTGGGGTTAATATAAACTGTTGAGGTCAGAGTGGCTCCATTGTTACACAAGGTGCCCGAAGAAACTGCACGAGCGGTCGCATAGACCGTTTTATATCCAGTCGAATTGAACCTAATCCTTACTGAGCTTGAACCGATGGAATCTAAAACAGTACCGTCTTGAGCGCTGATACTTGTGATAGCAAGTGCGGTTCCTGAAGTTGCACTTACGCTGAAAGTGATTTCATCTCCAACTTTGTAATAATCACTTGCCGGATAGGTAAGGTTACACGTTAAGGCCTGGCTTCCAGTAAAAGTTAATGTGATGGAAGCACTAGCTTGCTGAGTGGCCGTACTTGCCACGACATCGACGACGATAGTTCGAGCCGAATAATCGGTTGTTTGGACCACAATAGTGTTTCCAACTGCTGTGAAAGTCACTCCGCCTGAAGTTGTGGAGAATGTGATTTCTGGGGTTGAACCAAAGTTATTCGCGACGGCTGATAAAGTGATGGGGGTTCCTGCTGTGACTGTTGCAGAAGGCGTAGCTGTGACTGTGACTGAAGGAGATGGGGCTACGTTAATAACTTGAGAACAAGTTGTGACAGAGCCAGCGTTGTCAGTAATCTGCACTGAGGCTGTTTTTAATCCTGAAGTTCCATAGATAGCTGTACTGGTCCAAGTCGATGAAGTGACTTGGCTCAAAGTGCTAGCATAGGTTGTGTTGAGTCCAGGGGCATAATTGCTGGCAGTGTAAGGAGCTGTTCCGCCAGTTGCTGTAACTCCGAGATTTACGAGTTGTCCGACTGCTGGATTTGTGGGATTCGCCGTGAAGGTACAAGCTAAGGGGTCCGTCGATGTGACCAATGTCGGAAGAACGCTTACCGACAAAGTACATTGCGTGGAGTTTCCTTGAGTGTCTGTAATTGTATAAGTTCGGCTCTGGACGGAAGGGGTGGTTCCAGAGTTTGTGAAAGTTTCGCTTAAAGTGACTTGGGATGAAAAATTTCCTGTGACCAAATTGTAAGTATAGGGACCTGTTCCACCAGCTACTTGAAGTATGACTGGGGTGGCCTGACTTGAAATAACACTTGCGACAGAATTTGAGAGAGTGGCGGCACAAGAGAGTGAAGCGGTGGTTGAACTCGTAGGATCTCCATCTACTGTGATCGTAACCGGTGGAGTTTCAATACGGCAGCCCGATATGAAAAGAGTAAAAGCTGAAACAGCCGAAAAAAGTATTCTACGAGTCAACATGAACTTGCTCCTTCAATTCGCATTCACGCCAGAATGAACTGGACCTTTTGGCGATGAGCAAGTGCAAAGGATGTTCCCAAAAACAAATCAGAAGAGAATTAAGCACAAAATAAATGAGAATCTCTCCCAATGAAAAAAACATGAGTTGTTCATGTGACAAAATAGGCCCAATTTTTAGAACAACTGCACAAATTTTAGAGAGGGTTGAAGTCTTGGAGTCTACAAAACTTAAATTATGCGACCTTAAATTAAGTTACTCACACTCGCTAACAATCGCCTCCGCTATTCTTACCCCATCTACAGCAGCGGAGGTGATTCCTCCGGCGTAGCCCGCGCCTTCACCGGCTGGATACAATCCCGAATGTGTGATCGACTGATATGATTCAGGATCTCTCGTTACTCTCACTGGGCAGGAAGTTCGTGTCTCAACTCCGATGAGTTGTGCTTTTTGTGAAATAAAACCTGGCATTGAACGATTAAAACGTTCGAGAGCCTGAACTAGGTTTTTCGTGATATCCACAGGAAGTAGTTTGTCCAATCGTGCAGGGACGATACCTGAAGGGCTTGAGGTGGCCATGAGTGGAGCATTCTTCATATTTAAAAAACCAAGAACACTTTGGCTGGGCATCTGTTTGGTTCCGCCTTGGGCAGTTACTTCTGCTTTTGCTTTTTGCTCCAATTCTTTTCTAAGTTTCAACCCAGCAAAAGCATCATTTCCAAAAGATTGTTGGTGATCCACCGATACAACAATCGCAGCATTTGCATAGGGAGAGTTTCTTTTGTAATTGCTCATCCCGTTGCTTACGATACCGTCAGCTTCGGTGCCGCTCGAAATAACATAACCTCCAGGACACATACAAAAACTATAAACGCCGACACCCGTTTTTTTGTCATGAGCAGCTAGGCGGTAATTCGCAGCTCCAAGTGCAGGGTGTTCAGCATAGGTTTTATATTGAATTTGGTTGATATCTTTTTGAGGGTGCTCTATTCGAAGCCCTATCGCAAAAGACTTGCCCTCGATGAAAACAGAATCCTTAGCTAACTCCTCTAAGATTCCTATTGCAGAATGTCCGGTACATAGAATGACACGATCTGAAGAGAACGATCTTCCGTCTTGTAGTAGAACTCCGGTAGTTTTGTTTCCTTTGAAGAGAACTTTTTTAACTGGGGTATCAAAGTGAATTTCGCACCCCTGACTTTTTAGAAATTCTCTTAAAGGAGGGATCACTTTTCTAATTTTGTCCGACCCAACGTGGGGATTTGATAGATACTGGATTTCTTCGGGAGCTCCAAACTTAACGAGACGATTCAAAACGTAGGGAATATGGGGCGATTTTATTCGTGTGATAAGTTTCCCATCGGAGTAAAGTCCTGCTCCCCCCTCACCGAAACAGACATTGTTTGTGGAACTGAGATTTCCGTACCGCCAATAAGCTGCGATAGCTTTCATTCTTTCCGGTGCTACAGAACCCTGTTCAAATAACACACAAGATATTCCTCTCTCTACGAGTCTCAAGGCTGTAAAGAGTCCTGCAGGGCCAGCTCCTACTATGATGGGCTTGTGGGCTAATTGGGCTTTAATTTTCGCGAGTGAAAATTCTTGAGTCTCTGGCTTTTCATTGGGGCCGTAGGTCTCAACGCGATAGACCCAATGTGGAGTAGAAGTCCTAGCATCGATCGATTTTTTTAGAACTCGATAGGTTCCAAAACCGGGGTCTAGCCACTGGAGTTGTTCCTCCAACGACTCATCAAGCCCTATTTTAATTTGGTCAAAAAGTTTGCTCATCAGAGTTCCAAAGTATAGGGGGCCAAAGTAGTTGATTTGTTGAGGAAAAAAAAGGGGCAATTTTTGTCACTTTTTTTCCTTGTGAGACTGAAAAAACGAACAAAGTTGCTTGAGGAAAAGAGAGAAAATTGCTAGGTTGCGGGCTCAAAAGTATGCCGAAAGATCATCTTAAATTTCTGGCCCTATTGGTGCCCAACTTCTGTCTTTTTTATGCTTATGCGTGGTCCTCTTTTCAAGTGGTTCCTGAGCGAAGAGAAGCTTTCGGTGCTTCTGATCTTTACTTAGATATTAAATATTCATCTTACCCAAGCCGAGATCTAAAAACGGGCGAATTTGAAGCCGCAGATTTTGATGGAGTACTTGCGACCGATGTTTCCCAGAGCAATGTGAAGGGCAGACGATTTATAGTAAACGGAAAAATTTGGTACACTTTTTTTGTGGGCGATACGAAATTTGTGGGTTGGTTGTCCCCAGCACCAAAAGGGTGTGAGCCTCAACTCAATTATCAAATGGAAAGCGATGGACACATTCGTAAGAAAGGTTCCATGCGAGCCGGCTTCTGTTCGTGACAGAAAATTCTTCTTCTTGGCAAGCGAAAAATAATTTTTATTTTTTAATAAATATTTGACCGTAAAAAATCGGTTTGTTATTTAGCTGTCTTTGATTGATTCAAATCACAACATCATTTAGGAGGAACTTAAAAATGAATAAAGCGCAACTCGTGGAACAACTGGCATCTGAGCTAGAAATCACCAAAGCTGATTGTGAGCGTGTTATTGACGGCACTATCGAAGCGATCAAAAAAAGCGTGAAAAAAGGTGACGATGTGACCTTGGTCGGATTTGGAACTTTCACAAAGTCAAAAAGAAAAGCCCGCACGGGTCGTAACCCACAAACGGGTGCTGCTATCAAGATTCCTGCATGCACCGCTCCAAAATTCCGTGCTGGAAAAGCTTTCAAAGATTATTTGAACTAGTAGCTTTCTTGAGTCAATCGCAAGCGCCGTTTTAGTTAACTCTAAAACGGCGTTTTGTTTATTGGATGGCAAAAAAGCGAAACTCCATCCATGTTCTTAGCCGTTCGGCAAATAGTAATTCTGTAAAGCATGCGATGACAGTAGAAGCAATCAGAACTCCCCAGATCATTTTTGAACCGCTAATTTTTTCTTTGAATAACACAAAGAAACTCGCACTCATCAATGCATTGATAAGTCCCAACATTGCCCCAATTCTAAAAAATCCAAAGTAGGGGAAAAGAATGATAGGAAAAGCAATGCCTCCGAAAAATCCTCCTGAGTAATCAGAGAATAAAATTTTTGTCAGAGTCTTGTGGCTTGAGTTGATTTGAGATAGTAGCGGAATTTCCATTCCGATACCCAGTCCCAACAGAGAAACAAAGAGTATCAAAGTTAATTTGGGTGCAAAGTTTAAGCAGAACGAGAGGTACATCAAGGGCACTGCTAGTAGTGCACACCAGCAAAGAAGGAGTTCGATACTGAGAAATGATGAAAAACTATTGTTGGAGATAGCTTTTGTTAGTAGGGCTCCAATGCCCATACTGAGCATCATCAGAGAGATAACGAGAGAGTACTGAAGAACACTGGCTCCCATTAAAAAGGTCGCGTAGCTACCCAGTAATAGCTCGTAAGCTACACATGTAAAAGCTACAGCGCTAGCGCAAAAATAAAGGTATGCTGAACGTGTCTGAGTCATTCCTGTCTGAAATTATACAACCGTCCCCGATTTGGTGGTAACATTTAGAGAATCTCCAAATAAAAAGGGTGTATTGCGATGATCAAGGAACTCATTATTGATGCCTATGGTTGTGAGTTGGATTTAAGTGAGCCCAAAAGAATTGAGAAAGCGGCGAGAGCTGCTTTAGAAGCCGAAGGCGCTACAGTAGTTGTGACTTCGCATTACCAGTTTCAGCCTCACGGTCTTACTCTTTGCTTAATACTTAAAGAATCTCATTTCATTATTAGTACATGGCCAGAGCACAAAATGGCCATTATTAATATTTTCCTTTGCAATGATGAGATGGATACAAGAAGGGTCTGGCGGGCTTTCTCGAGCTGTTTAAGACCTTCTCAGGAAACATTTCACGAAGTTCAGCACCAAATTGGATCCAGCCCACCCGTAAAAAAGTCAGCTTAGTGCTTTATTGCCAACCGATCGCATTAAAAATTTGCTCTGCCACGAAAGCCTGCCCGTCGTGAGAGAGATGATAGCAATCAACTGCAAAGTATTGTTTTCTAAAGTCTGCACCTGGTGCCATCTGAATGTGAAAATATTGGTTGCGAGTACTTCTGTTTCTCCACTCGATACTCAATTCCTCAAGTTTTCGATTAACCGCATCTACTCTCGGGGCTAAGTGCTCATCCAATTTTCCCTGTTTGAATTTTTTGTAAAAAGCAGGGCAGTAAGGAAATAACTTGTCCCAACTTTCATTGCAACGATAGCGACCTTTTTCCCCAGAAAACCACGATTGTCCGTCTAGGAGGGGGTATATTCGATGTACTTCTGCGACAGAGACCAAAAATGCTTTAGCCCCTTTGTGTGTTCTGTCCCATACTTCGAGTGCTCTATTTACATTTTCTCCATAATCGGCACTGAGTTCCTCTTCGGAGCCTTGATTGTGACAAAGGTCATTGTGACCTATGAAGAAAAAAGCAATTGTTTGAGTGTCGGTCGAAACAGGAGTTGCGTGAGTGACTTCGTCATAGAGCACTTCACTTTTTGCACCGCTAATACCGTAATTGCGAACTTCAAAGGATACTTCAGGGGTTTTTAAATGATTTGCTAGAAGTTGTGGCCAAGCAATAGCTCCGTGCTCATGTTTTTTTAAATAATCTCTGTCCTTGGTAAGCTTAAACATGGCTAAGTCTGAAAGAATTTCACTCACGGTAGTTAATTCATTTTGACGAGTTACGTTAGTGTAATTCAACAGCCCAGCGGTGAGTGAATCACCGAAAGCCTCTATCACAGCCGTTTGCGGAAATGCTAAAACCGGCGTCAATAATAAGATGACAGCTAAAAGATGTCTCATATCCCCCCGAAACACTTTAAAAAGTAGTGGAAACGCAGCGTAAAATCAAGATGGGTTTTTAGTTTTTTTTGATACGAAACAAAGAGCCTAAACATTCGTTTCTATACGCTTTTTTATGTTTTTGGAGTGACAAAAAAGGGCGAGGGGGGGGAAGTTCGGTTGAGGGAGGAAAAAATTTCCCCTAAAAGCTGCAGTTTTTGCCGGTTTTGAACAATTTGGAAAGAGGTGTCTAGCCTAATTCGAGTGGCATTCGAGTTGCTTCCAAGGGTGGTAGACAACACAAAGAACGCTTCGAAACCTTATCGGTAGATCATTTTAAAAACTTGAAAGGAATCTTATGGACAAGGGAGTTTATACAGCCCTCTCAGGCGGCATCGCAAAAAGTCATGAGCTGGAATTGATTGCCAATAATTTAGCGAACGCAAACACACCGGGCTTTAAAAGAGATTCAGGAACTTTCAATGAGTACTTGACTGACCTCCGGCGCAACGACTCGGTGGAAGCTCTACCCAGAGAAATCATTTCTTCCGCTTCAATCAATGGTCGACCCTCGGGTGACAAGAGTTTTGTGGAAATGGATGGTGTTTACACTGATTTCCGACAAGGAAACGTCGAGAAGACGGGAAGACAGTTGGACATCGCAATTGAGGGTAAAGGTTTTTTTGAAGTGATGAC